>CAYJDF010000331.1:0-1008 GCA_964368845.1 uncultured Desulfovibrionaceae bacterium | reverse complement strand
CATTAACAAGGGCAAAATAAAAAATAACAACTCTTCCACGCTGAAGAAGCATTACAAAGAAGGGAAATAATATTTACACCCCATTTACACCCCATAATGCCAAAAAACACCCAAAAATACATTGCACAAAAAAATAAGGCTCTCTAGTGTTTCCTAGAAAGCCTTTATTTTTTGATTTTTAGTGGCGCGGCTGAAGAGATTCGAACTCCTGGCCTACAGGTTCGTAGCCTGTTGCTCTATCCAGCTGAGCTACAGCCGCGCATTGTGCAAGTGGCAAATTAAGCAAAAAGATGTTGCTGGTCAAGTCTTTTTTAGCTTTAATTTAATTTTTGTCTAAATCACTTGGGACTATGATGTTGCATTATGGCTTGAGAAAGCAGAACACCTTGATTTTCCTGAGAAAACAGTTCTTGAGCCTTTTCTTGAGCAGCCATACCAAGCTTAGTTGCCTCATCAGGAAAGACTACCATTTTATTTAGAGCATCTTTTAAGCTTTCAATATTAGTACTTTCAAATATTAAAGCGGTTTTATTGTGTTCAAGAATTTCTAAATGTCCCACTAAATCACTTGCTATAATAGGCAGTCCAAAAAGCATGGCTTCCATCAAGCTTGTAGGTATGCCCTCATTGGAGTTACTTTTTCTACCTGCTGCCACAAAAACATGAGCTTTACGAAAAAAGTCGGACATTTGATCATTGGGCATATATCCAGTAAAATTCACCTGCTTTCTAAGACCCATAAGACGTGCACGTATACGTAGCAAACGCACCTCTAATCCGCCTCCAACAACAGTAAGCTGCACAGGAACGTTCTCTTTTTTTAGTTTTTGACATGCCTTTAGCACGTCAAGAATACCCTTTTTCGAGCTAACATGACCTGCCATAAGGATATTAATGGCACCCTGTCTTTCCGCTTCTTCATTTGTACTTTCGATATCTTCTAAAGAAGGGTAAATGTTGGGACTATCATAAATATTTATTATTTTATCTACAGGAAAATTTGAATCT
>CAYJDF010000330.1:0-1009 GCA_964368845.1 uncultured Desulfovibrionaceae bacterium | reverse complement strand
AAATTCAGATGATGCCCCTGCCTGAAATATTTTTGCCTCAACTTCAATATTTGCACTTACACCATATGCATTACCTAAAATCCTTTGCTGATAGGCATGAAATAACTCATGTACCAATGTTGAAGCAAATAAGTCTCCGTTACCCGTAATTGTCGAGGAAGGAACTCCAACGTTATTACTCGAATAATTTGCCGTGCTTCCGGATGTCTCGTAAAATCTTAAATTCCTATTAGTCATTAACGCATTTATTAGTGCCTTACCTTTTACCGAATTTTTAATCTTTGATATTGCATTTCCTAAAGCTATCTTTTTGATACTATCGGTAAGATTGGTAAGTAAGAACAATGAATCTATTTGCTCTGTAGAACGCTCTAATTCATTACGTGTAGAATCTGATTCCGTTTGATTATCATTATTATTGTTATTATTGTTGTCATCATTATCATTACCCTCGTTGCCATCGCCACCTCCACTACTGCCGCCACTGCTACCACCTCCAGTGCTGCCGCCACTGCCAGTATTAGGGTTGTCAGAGATATAATCTACATACACCTGCATTTCAAGCCTTGCAGAGCCAATATACATGTCAGACAATAAAGATGTTATAACACCCCTAAGGTTAAACATAAGCATATCTGTATCATTCGTTCTTACTATTGATATATAAAACATATCAAAATCTGAATAACCATACTCAAGTTGATCCATATTTTGACTCGCGGAATTGATACTTTGTATGGATCGTATAATGACCTCCTCTTTTTCCGAATGCAAATATGCTTCAAGATCGAAAGATTCAGGATCGTCATCACCTACATTAACATCAATAACATAGGGGCCATATAGCGCAAATGCAACTCTTAATGTACCGGCATAATAACCTTCACTCTTTGTTTGACCTTTTATCAAACTTCTTAATAACCTATTGGTATCAAGACTGGTCTTGTACCCTGACGACAACCATTTAGCATTATTGGTTAAGGTAAGAACATGAGATAAACCCGAATCA
>CAYJDF010000329.1:0-1015 GCA_964368845.1 uncultured Desulfovibrionaceae bacterium | reverse complement strand
TACCTGTAACTCTGCCTTTGCAATAGCTAAAACTCTTTTCATATATTTAAAAATTTAATTTATTTTTTATTTGATAACAAAGCAAATACATCATCCATAGATGTTTTCTCAAGATATATCTCAACTAACCCCCAATTGTTCTTCACACTCTCGGTAACGATTAGTTTAGAAACGTCAGTAGTACCACTTGCTTTAACTCTATACTCTGTGTCGTTTATTGACTCGACGCTAATAACTCCCGGTATAGCCTCAATTAACTCCGTTGAAGGCATTTCAGAAAGCGAAACATAAATTGAATCCGGAGATATATAGTTATCAAAATCAGCAACCGTACCATTAAATACTATTGACCCTTGGTCTATCATGATAATCTTATCACATATAGCCTGAACCTCACTAAGAATGTGGGTAGATAAGATAACAGTTCTTGCCTTAGCAATATCACGTATCAAACCACGTATTTCCAATATCTGGTTAGGGTCAAGACCATTAGTTGGCTCGTCGAATATAACAACCTCAGGACGGTGAATTATTGCTTGTGCAATACCTACACGCTGCTGATATCCCCCCGACAGGTTACTAATAAGACGCTCCTTCATGTGCTCTAAGTTACAGATTTGTACAACCTCCTTAATAGCATCAGGGATATCTTTATCTGGTATCATGCGCAACTTTGCACATAACTCAAGATACTCTAATACTGTTAACTCCATTTGTAATGGCGGTTTCTGCGGTAAGAAACCAATCTTCGTACGAGAATTCACTGAATCCTTAATAGTGTCGATACCACAAATCTCAACATTGCCATCGGTTTGCTTGATGACCCCACATGAGATATTCATGATAGTTGACTTACCTGCACCGTTGGCACCCAACAGTCCGTAAATCCCCTTTTCGGCAATCTCCAGATTAATATCCTTCACTGCCCACTTAACACTGTAACGATGAGATAAATTCTCAATCTTTAAAACTGGTGTGTTCATAAATATTTATAAGTTTTAAGTTATTTAAATAC
>CAYJDF010000328.1:0-1017 GCA_964368845.1 uncultured Desulfovibrionaceae bacterium | reverse complement strand
GAAAACAGGGCGAGGCTACACACTAACATTAACAAAAACTTCTTCATACCTACTTAACTTTTAGCTCGTTTATCACCTCGGCACGCACGAGATCCTCGTTTGTAACGATGAACTCTTGGTGTCGTCCGCCACTCTTCTCGTTTAGTTGAATCACAAGGTGTTTATCATCAGGAATAGTGAACTTCTCAAGGCAGAACACCGTTCGCTCCTTACTCTTGCCTGCAACCTGCGTTGTGTAGTTATAGGCTCTTAGAGGCAGGATAATCTGTTCACCAATCGCTGTGCGCTTAGCTACCTTTTTATCTACTATCTTCATCGTGATGAAGTCCACATCGTATGGCACATTCGACTGATTGCGCAGCTCGGTATGGAAATATAGCAGACCATTGTGCGAGTAGATAGCTTTTAGCAGATATTGAATCCCAAACGATTTAGCTCCGATATGTTTAATCTCCCTATCGTTATTTTTGTGTATGCTCTCCATAATGAGGCGCACCAGCTTTGGTGACTCGCTACCCAAATCGGTAAGGTAGATGTCGAGTGCGTTGTTTGGAAGATTAACCGTGCTACCATCGTGGATAAAATCTTTCATCTCCACATTGAGCAGCAGCGGTTCATCGGCATACTTCACATTGAAGGTGTAGAACGAGCCACACTCTGTGATAACCGAAAAATTGGTCTCGGTGCGGAAATTCTTAACCGTAGCCTTAACACGAATTACATTCTCGGCTCCGTCCGCCTTGCCTGCGATGAGGTTGGGCGAGCCCAAATCAACATACTTGATAGACGAGGGGAAGATAATGTGCGTGGTTTTGTCGTAAGTCACCTCCAGCCCATAGGGCGGAATCATACGGTCGAAAGTTAGCTTCTTTACAAGACCCTCGAAAAGGTCGCCCTTTGTTACTTGTGCATTTGCTACACATACTGCACTAACCATTAGTGCGAACATCATTAAAATTCTCTTTTTCATAAAAATTGTGGATTATGTGGTTTTGTGGGCACTATTGCCCGATTTTT
>CAYJDF010000327.1:0-1025 GCA_964368845.1 uncultured Desulfovibrionaceae bacterium | reverse complement strand
AACGTCGTCCCCGTCCGGCGCGCAGGGAAGGAGCAATGAGATAGATGTTATTACCAAAACGTGTAAAATATCGTCGTGTACACCGTGGACGTATGAAAGGTGTAGCTACCAGAGGTAATGTTGTTAACCAGGGAGATTTCGGTCTTCAGGCAACAGAGCCAGCATGGATTACCTCAAATCAGATTGAGGCCGCTCGTATTGCGATGACTCGTTATATTAAGCGTGGTGGTCAGGTTTGGATTAAAATTTTCCCGGATAAGCCTGTAACCGAAAAACCTGCTGAAACTCGCATGGGTAGTGGTAAGGGTAGCCCGGAATACTGGGTAGCAGTAGTTAAGCCGGGTAGAATTATGTTTGAAATAGCCGGTGTTCCTGAAGAGGTCGCTCGTGAGGCTATGCGTCTTGCAGGACATAAACTACCTGTTAAAACAAAATTCGTAGTAAGAGACAAGAAGGAAGAAGGTGCGGAATAATGAAGGCTAATGAATTGCGAAACTTATCTGTACCGGAGCTAGAAAAAACGCTTTCGGAGCTTAAGATAGAGCTACGTAACCTACGTTTTCAACACGCAATAAACCAGCTGGAGAATCCACAAAGGTTGAAGGATGTTAGGCATGATATCGCCCGAGTAATGACTACTCTTCGCAGTGTAGAACTGGCCGGTGCGGAGTAAGAGAGGAGAAATGATGGAGCAAAGAGATTCACTTCGTAAAACGAAGATCGGCACTGTTGTGTCGGATAAGATGGATAAAACCATCGTAGTTGCAATAGCTGACAATGTTCGGCATCCTCTTTACAAGAAAATCATTAAGCGTACCGTTAAGTTTAAAGCTCATGATGAAATGAACGAATGCTCGATTGGGGATCGTGTACAAATTATGGAGACACGTCCACTTTCAAAGGATAAACGCTGGCGTTTAGTTCGCATAGTAGAGAAGGTAAAATAACAGTATATCATTTTATATAGTTAATGCGTTAAATTTTGAAAGGGGGATGCAGCTGTGGTACAGATGCAATCATATCTC
>CAYJDF010000326.1:0-1025 GCA_964368845.1 uncultured Desulfovibrionaceae bacterium | reverse complement strand
GGTGCTGGCCGCTGCCGTAAGCGTGGCCGTCAACGCAATAGTTCCCGTGCTGGGAGCCGTGGCGGGGGTGTAGTTGGTGGTTACGGCGGTAGCCGCGCTGAAACTGCCCTCGCTGGGGCTGGCGCTCCACTGCACGGTGTCGGTAGCGGCTGTTTGGGTGAACGAGATTGCCGCCTGTCCGTACACGATAACACCCGAACCCGCCTCGCCGCCGTCAATTGTTGGCAACGTGCCGCCGCCCGCGCCGGTGACGGTCACGGTCAGCATTACGCCCACGCGCAACACAGCGCCCTGCGCAGCGACGCCGGTCAAGGAACCGTCGCCCACGGGGGTCGTCTCCAGCCAGATGTATTTTCCGAAATCCGCGCCGGTGGGGGTGTAGTTCTTGGTGGTGGCGAGGGCTGTCACATTGCCGGTGCGGTCTGCGTTGTCCGAGCGCCGCCACTGGTAGGTGTGCGTACCCGCCGCGCCGCCGTCGTTGGCGGTGTATGTGCCGTCGGTGGAGGTAATCAACTCCCCGATGATGGGCGTGGATTTATCATAGGTGGACGCGGTAATCGTTTGCGGGGTGAGAGCCGGCCCCGATGGCGTGGCGGCGACACTGCCGGAAGGCGTGCCCTTGCCCTCGCTGTTCACCGCCCGAACCCGGAGGGTATATTGGGTGCCGTTGGTCAGGCCGGAAACAGTGTGGCTGGTGGCTGTGCTGCCGGTGGCCGTCCATGTGTCGCCGTCGTCAGCGGACACCTCGTACCCGGTGATGACGCTGCCGGCGTTACTGGCAGCGGTCGTCCACGAGAGCACAACCTGCGTGTTGCCGGGGATGGCGGTGAGGTCGGTAATGGGCGGGCCATAGATGATACTATCTTCCGGCCAGTATGCATCCTTAGTATAGCCAGTAGCGCCGATTGGCACAATAATGCGAAAATTCGCGCTCATATTGCTAAAGGGAGTAGAGTTGCCCAGAGACGGCGCGGCTGTGTTGTAAATGACCAGCCAGGTAAGCCCGGTGCAGCCATAAAACGCAT
>CAYJDF010000325.1:0-1028 GCA_964368845.1 uncultured Desulfovibrionaceae bacterium | reverse complement strand
TCTTCCGCCTCCGCTACCCCAAGCCCTATCATGACAAGCGATGCGGTAAAGAAGAAAATGCCCAGTAAAATCAAACTTCTTTTCCATTTTCTTGTGATATACAGCACCGCTCTTGTAAACTGTTTCATCAAATAACCTCCCATAATTATTGTGCCGTAATGGGCACAAAGGGAAGTATATAACTCTTAGGTGGAGTTAAGGTGGAGAAGAGATGGAGTTTTCATATACATTTAATCGAAGACCTTGGGACTCTGTCCCAAACCCTGCAAGGGGGAAACGTTCCCCCTTGACCCACGGTCGGAGGGATTTTTGAATAAGTTAGATAATTTGCGAGAAATTTGCCCCAAAAGCAGGGGGCAAATTTATAGATAATAGTATTGTAACGAAAGACCATAAATCAACCGGCAAGCACATAGCATTTAATTCAGAATTCATTTATAATGCTTAATTTAAAGATTATTTATTCCTGACAAAACGCAGTTTTGTCTCGCCGGGTTCTTAGGGACAGCATGTCCCTAAGCGGGGTGTGGGGTAGAACCCCACGGTCTTTCCGTTATTACCAATGCCGTAAATTTTACGCCACTATTGTAGTTTTCGATTTTGCAGTCTATGCCATGTCTATCAAACACGGTCTTTACGATATACAGCCCGATTCCGCTACCGCCCGTGTTGCTGTTGTGGGATTTGTCCACACGGTAAAACGGATTGAACAGCTGTTCTATGTCGCCCGGTTCAAGCGTGACTCCGCTGTTAAATACGGTCAATTCATCCCGTGTTAATTCTACATTTATGCTCGCACCCATAGGTGAATGAAACACAGCATTGCCTATGATGTTTGAGATTGCCTTTTTAAGCAGTTCATAATCGCCCTCGTAAGATACATCGTCTTCAATATCCAAATTCAGTTCCATGCCCTTGTCCTCGGCAAGTCCCTGTAAATCACGAACGCACTTTTTAACCAAATCGCTAAAATTGAACGTCGTCTTTTGTAATGCAAAATCGTCGGACTCCATCTTTGCGGCGGTTAG
>CAYJDF010000324.1:0-1037 GCA_964368845.1 uncultured Desulfovibrionaceae bacterium | reverse complement strand
ATGGATACAGAAACCTTGAGCTTGCCCTTGTCGTAGTTTACTTCATCAACCACACCATTAAATCCACCAAAAGGACCGTCAATAACGCGAACTTCATCACCACGATCAAAATTAAACTTAGGACGAGGTGTTTCTTGACGTTCCTTCATAAGTTGCAAAATTTTATCTGCTTCACTATCTTTCATGGGAGCCGGTCTATTTTTACCGCCCACAAATCCAGTAACTTTAGGAATTGTTTGCACTAAATGCCATGAATAATCTGTCATGGTCATTTGCAACATTATATAACCTGGATAAAATTTGCGTTTTGTAGTGCGCTTTTCGCCACTTTTGCCAAGTTCTTCAACTTTTTCAGTGGGTACAACTACCCTATGAATAAGTCCTTGAGCTTGACCATTTCTTACCATCTCATTGATGGTTTGTTCAACGCGCTGTTCAAAGCCAGAATAAGTATGTACTATGTACCACTTGGCATTTTCATCCAGCACTTCCTCTGGCACTTGTATATCTGTTTGTTCAGTCATAATATTATCGCGCAAGTACTAGCTGAATTATAGATGAAAGACCCAAATCCACAAGGCCTAATAGTATGGACATAACAGCCACAAAACCCAAAACAACTAAGGTGGCACCACGTGTTTCTTTCAGCGTTGGCCAACTAACCTTACGCAACTCCGCCCTTGAATCTTCTGCATATGCAATGAAGCGTGCTATGGGATTTTGAGTTGAAGAGTCTTTGGTTTCGCTTGATGATGTTTTCTTTGTTGCCATAATCCTTACCTGTTTAAGACTACATATTTGCAGTTGCTTATAAAGTATGCTCACAAAACCATGCAAAAGACTTTGAAGTCAATTCATCCAAAACCTTATACAGCAAGGTCTAACTAATCTCATAATGAGAACAGTTTACTAGGTGTATGCGAGTACGTTTACTCAAGATAAATGGCAGGGCAGGAGGGATTCGAACCCCCAGCTTGCGGTTTTGGAGACCGCCGCTCTAGCCGTTGGAGCTACTGCCCTGTAAAAGCCTTGGGGTA
>CAYJDF010000323.1:0-1039 GCA_964368845.1 uncultured Desulfovibrionaceae bacterium | reverse complement strand
AACAGAGGAAGAAGTGGCAGAGTTTGAAAAGACATTGCCATATAAAGAGAAAAAAATTGAACCAAGCCAAGCAGAGTTCGAAAAAGCTTGTTCTGAAGAGGATATCTAGCATGTTATCAAAAATTAAAAAAATATTAAATGAAAGAAAATACGAGCTTGTGACAGAAAATCGCCCTACAGACACAAAGGAAGAAGAATATTGGAAAAAACTTTTTACACCAGTTAGAAAAGAGCTTGATGACAAGTTGATGTATGGGCTAGTTGATAGCAATGGCGATTTAACTATCCAGTTAATTTATGATAAAGTTGATCAAGTTTTTAAAGATAGAGTTATCGCCATAAAAGATGGAAAGTACGGGCTAGTTAACACAAAAGATGAAATTATTGTCGATTTTATTTATAGACATATAAGGCGTAACGACGACCATTACACAGTTGAAAATGATGAGCGATTAGACGGCTTACTTGATATGGATGGCAACAGAGTTTTACCTAATATTTATAAGCATATTTTTGTTTCACGCCCAGAAATAAAGCGACTGCTTGCAGAAAATACTGATGGATTTTATGCCCTGTTCGACTACGACGGTAACAAAATAACTGAACATATATATGAAGACATCAGGCAGTTGTGGTGTAGAGATCACTCAAACGTTGGTGTAAAGCTCGGTGGCAAGTTCGGTGTGATAAACGGCAGTGGTGAAACTGTTGTCCCTTTTGAATATTTAGACATTGTGTATATATTTGATGATAATTTGATAGATGTGCGCGTATCTCCACGCAAATGTGGGTTATATAACGTCAAAAAAGGTTGTGTTGTTGTTGAATATACTGAGCTACTACCGTGGGGATACATAACGGAAGAATATGGCAGAATATTCTCTGCAAAGAAGAATGGGAAATGGGGTGCAATTAGTGAGCATGGTGAAATTGTTGTGCCGTTTGAGTACCTTACATTAAATCCATTTACACGCGATGGTGTGGCAGTAGCAGAAAATAAAGATAGAAAATTTGGTGAAATAGATTATAAAAATAATAT
>CAYJDF010000322.1:0-1052 GCA_964368845.1 uncultured Desulfovibrionaceae bacterium | reverse complement strand
TACATGCCACACACATTGCTGTCAATGTTTAATTGATAAGCTTTTTGCCATTTTTCACGGCATTCTAATTGTGTGAATGATTACTATTAAGAAATGTTTTGATTTTTGCGTGCAGTAATTTATATTAATATTTTATTATGTTGAGTGTTTTAGATTTTTGACACTGTTACGATTTTTTCTTGCCACAGGAAAAAATCAAAAATATACACAACATTGCCAAAAAAAGTCACATCGTTTTTTGCACGTACTATTTCTGCATACATGCTTTCATTTTGCAAAAAATGAATAGCGGAAGTGAACCACCCGATGCTTACGCATCGACCCCCTTGTTGCTTCGCAAGGGGGTAAAGGCACTAAGAACTCAATTCAATTACCTAATATTTTAGAACAACTTTCTTAACAGTAATCATTCACACAACTAGAATGCCATGTGCCATTTTTAAAGATAAAGTCTGTGTATACAAAATTGCCTCTTTAATCATTTTAAAATATTTTAGTCAACAGTATATTGTTGACAATTTATTTAAATTGGATAAAATGAAGTCAAATATAACCCCAATAGCACTGACTATGATGTTGGAGAAGCATGAATCCCATTAAAAATTCACATGATTTACAATCTGTTGGAGACATCAAAACTCGTAAGGTATTGCTAGGCATTGCCAATGAAACCTTAAAAAGTCTCAACAGTGAATATTTAATACCCACCCTAATGCATCTTGAGGGGAACATTTTGCATATAGGTGAACGTAAATGGGATTTAAGTAACTACAGCCGTATTTTTGTATTAGGTGCTGGCAAAGCTGGCAACCATATGGCTGTTGCAGTAGAAAACATATTAGGTCCGCGCATCACCAAGGGTATAGTCATTGTTAAGCAATTGGAAGGCGATCAAAAGCTGGAGCACATTGAACTCTTGCTTGGCGGGCACCCCTACCCAAATGAATCTGGCTGGAAAGCTACATTAAAAATATTAGATTTAGTAGATGATTGCAAACCCAGTGACCTCATCTTAACAGTTTTTAGTGGTGGTAGTTCAGCTTTAATGAATT
>CAYJDF010000321.1:0-1054 GCA_964368845.1 uncultured Desulfovibrionaceae bacterium | reverse complement strand
ATAAAAAAATTTCGTCTTTTACAATTTCTTTTACCATTTTGTTTCTCTTTTCGTGTTTTGATGTTTTTATTATAACATAAAGTGGGCGGTGGGCAAACTAGTTAAATGCTTGGCTTTGCACAAAATTGAAATTGTATTTATAATGTAGAGTTAAATTTATCTTTGGCAAATTTAATTTAACGCCTTTTTTTCGGCCTTGATATGAGGTTTAGTTTCAGTTTTACTTTGCAATTTTAATACGTGGCTATATTTAAAAAGCTTTAACTGCGCAATGCCGCTTGCCAAATTTTACATTTTTCATCAAACTTCATCTTTGCATTTGCCGGGCTTGTAGATGGCAGTAAAATTGACGGCACTTTAATATCACTAAAATGCTTTTTAAATAAAGCGCCAGCCTTGCCGCCGTTTAGCAATATTTTTTGCACGCTCTCATGGCTTTTTAAAAATGTGCTTAAATCGTTTGGCACATGATTTTTTATGTCAACATCAAGCGATCCTTTGCGCTCGGCTGATTGTATAACGTCCCACAGGCCTATATTATGGCGCAGTAACATTTCACGGCGCTCGCTGTAATTTTCGGGCAAGCTCTCGCTTAATGAATGCGCCATTATGCGCCAAAACGCATTGCGTGGGTGGGCGTAGTACTGCTGTAATCTCAGCGATTCCTCACCCGGCAGCGAGCCTAAAATTAATATAGTGCACTCTGCGTGTGATAGTGGCGCAAGGCTGTGCTTTATTTCCATGGCGGTGCTCTCTTTCTTACTTGTACAGTTATTTATAACGTGGTGATAAAATTGTGCTGTCACTATCAAATACTTTGCAAAAGCTAGAGCAAATTTTTTTTCAGATTAAACAAAAAGCGCAAGCAATACTTTGTGTATTAATGAGCATTTTTGTGACATATGACGGAAATTTTGCCGTCGCTTTTTGTGAAGGCGACTTTGTCAACAGCTCCAAAACGTTACCCCATGTTTTTGAGTATTCAAAAATTTATGAGGAGAGGTGAAAAAGGGGCTCTCAAAAAGTTGCTTGCATTATAAAATCGGCAAAATTT
>CAYJDF010000320.1:0-1054 GCA_964368845.1 uncultured Desulfovibrionaceae bacterium | reverse complement strand
GACTACCAGGGTATCTAATCCTGTTTGCTCCCCACGCTTTCGTGCCTCAGCGTCAGTTACAGTCCAGAAAGCCGCCTTCGCCACCGGTGTTCCTCCTAATATCTACGCATTCCACCGCTACACTAGGAATTCCGCTTTCCCCTCCTGCACTCAAGTAGCCCAGTTCGCAAGGCTTACAATAGTTGAGCTATTGCCTTAAACCCTGCGCTTAGGTTACCACCTACGCACTCTTTACGCCCAATAATTCCGGATAACGCTTGCCCCCTACGTATTACCGCGGCTGCTGGCACGTAGTTAGCCGGGGCTTCCTTCCCGGGTACCGTCATTTTTTTCTTCCCCAAGGACAGAAGTTTACGACCCTAAAGCCTTCATCCTTCACGCGGCGTTGCTGCATCAGGCTTTCGCCCATTGTGCAATATTCCCCACTGCTGCCTCCCGTAGGAGTTTGGACCGTGTCTCAGTTCCAATGTGGCCGTTCACCCTCTCAGGTCGGCTACTGATCGTTGCCTTGGTAGGCTGTTACCCCACCAACTAGCTAATCAGACGCAGGCCCATCCCAAACCGATAAATCTTTGGCAAAACTGACAGGCATCAGTCTTGCATTATGAGGTTTTAATCCCAGTTTCCCGAGGCTATCCCTCTGTTTGGGGCAGGTTGCCTACGCGTTACTCACCCGTCCGCCGCTTTCCATTATCAAATTCGACCGAAGTTTCATTTGATAATTTCTCGCTCGACTTGCATGTGTTAGGCACGCCGCCAGCGTTCATCCTGAGCCAGGATCAAACTCTTAATAAAAGTTGTATATATACTCTCTTTGCTGTTTCCAGTCGAAAGTGTATAACATAGTTTGACTCTTCTCTTAATGAACTCTCGCTTTCTCGTTTTCTTATTCCGTAGAATCTTACTCGCGACCTTGCATGTTTTCTTTTCGTTTTTTACGAATCAGAAATTATTGTTCTTTTTTTTAAGAAATTGTCGGAAAACATTTTCGCATGCTTTTGTTTTACCAATTGCATTTGATTGTTTTCAATTTTAGTTTTTTGAGACCTTTTCG
>CAYJDF010000319.1:0-1059 GCA_964368845.1 uncultured Desulfovibrionaceae bacterium | reverse complement strand
ATCGTACATGAACGGGAAGTCGTCCGCCGTACACATCGTCCGCTTTGTCGCATAGAAGATTGAAAAGCTGTGTGTAGCACATCGACACAAGAAAGTTGAATGTCGCATCGGTGTCGCTGATGATGATAAAGAGTGCGGTCTTTTTATCTCCGAGGGTATCGAGTTCAAGTTCGTCATATTCCGTAACCTCTCGAAGTTCCTTGATGTCAAACGGGGCGAGCCTTGCTCCGCAACTAACCAATATGCTCTTAGCTGTTTTGCCTGCCGCCAATTTAAACTTTTTATATTGCCGAACTGCAAAATGCTGTGGGTCTTTTTCTTCGAGCTTGTCAAACATCAAATCCACAGGATTGCGAAACTCATCATCATCTTCACGAACTTCCGAAGCGTTGATAAACTCAATAAGGGTATTAAAGTTTTGTTCCTCTTCGGGAGCTTCGTACCAGATGTACCCGATTAATGCGGTGTAAAGAAGTGTTTCGGCTTTCTGCCAAAAATCATCTCCCGATTTTCCGTCGCCTTTGGTGTTGGCGATTAACGTTGTAACAAGTTTCAAGATGTCCTTTTCGCTTCGGATATATGCAAAAGGATTGTATTTCATCGACTTTTTGAAGTTTATCGTGTTAAGGATTTTGATTTTATACCCCTCTCGTTGCAACAGCTTTCCGCACTCAATCACGATACTACCTTTCGGATCTGTAATTACAAGCGACGAGTGGCATTGCATTAAATTTGGTTTCAGCCAAAACCTTGTTTTGCCCGAACCGCTTCCACCGACGATAAGGACATTTTTGTTTCGTGCCGTTTTCGGGTCTTTGGGGCGGTTGTTCATCGTTAGATGCTCCGTTTGGGTTAGAATAACGTTGTTTTTAAACACAGGATCTTTGTATGGTTCGATGTCCTTTGCGTTGCCCCACCTTGCCGAGCCGTATTCAACGCCCTTGCGGTATTTTTTTGCGTTTTTGCTTTTCATGTAGACAACCAACCGAACGGTAATCCCAATTGCAATACCGATTAGAAAATCTTGCGGATAAAAAGAGGGGAGCGGAATTTCAAACG
>CAYJDF010000318.1:0-1061 GCA_964368845.1 uncultured Desulfovibrionaceae bacterium | reverse complement strand
ATTACTGTCTTATATTATCTAACTACAATAAAATGTAGCTAAATATAAATTTTTTAAAAATATTATTACACCTTTCTTTTAGAAAACTTTTATTATTAAAAAAGGAGCTTATAATTATGAAACGTGTACTCTTTATAGTATTGTGTGCAACATACATGCTAATGCCTGTGCTTAGCCAAGCAGCACAAAAAGAGTTGCCCAGTGAGCTTTTTAGCCAACTTGCAAACCCATTTGTTGATTGCAACAGACTTGATGAAGCAGAAAGCCTAGCAGGCTTTAACATGGTCTTGCCTAAAAAAGTACCAAAAGGGTATGAAGTTATAGCCTATCGAGTTCTTACAACTGGTGAAAAAATGATTGAAGTTGTATATGAAAAAAATAGAGAAGAACTACGTTTCCGCAAGGGCAAGGTAGAACATATTGATGGTGATTATAATAATTACACAGAAACTGCTACAGTTAAAGTTAATGGTGTTTCTGTTTCTTTGAGTGGAGATAAAGGCAAAATTCAACTGGCAAAATGGAAGTTCGCTGATTATTTGTATAGTATTAGTGCTACAGCCTATAATGAGCAATTTGTTACCATTGGCGGTGGAATTTCCAAAAGTGAAATGACTGCATTAATACAGGCTATGCTAAAAAAATAAATATTGCACTAAATCCATCATAAACAAAAAATGGCAAACTTAGCAATTTGCCATTTTTATTTAAAGTACATAGAAACGCATTAATAAATTCAACTCTGTATCATTTATTTCATCAGGATTATCTAAAATGAAAAAATTTTGCATATTATTTTTTTGTGCTTGGGCTACACTATTTTCTGTACATAATGCATTTGCTATTGACTTCAAGGCAAAAGGCGAATGGGTGATGCGCTTTGATTACGGTTCAGGTAGTCAAGGTGCATCTGATACAAAAAGTGGCGGCAATATTTATGGTTATGGACACAATGTTTCTCCCGTAGCAGGCCCAGACAGTTTTAATGCTAATCAACGTATACGCCTACAATTTGATGCCATTGTTTCAGAAAGTCTATCTGGAACAGTTTTTTTTGAAAT
>CAYJDF010000317.1:0-1062 GCA_964368845.1 uncultured Desulfovibrionaceae bacterium | reverse complement strand
CCAACAAGCAAAATGCAAGGGTGTGTACAACCTTGCCCTGCTTGCCAGTTTTGTTGAGTGTTAGTCTTTCTGTATTAATTAATTTGTTTTGGTGGGCTCATTGAAGTATGTGGGTTACCAATTTTTCCGAAGTCGATTTCCATTGTTTGAATATAACAATTATCATATAAGTCGTAATATGTAAACTCAAGAACATTATCAAATTCATTTTCTATTTTACTAACATCAAATGCTATATATTCATTGTCTGAATCAACAGCAAGTGATACTCTATCTAATACATGAATTGGATTGTTCCGTGTCGTTTCAACTTTATCAAAATAGTGTATATAATTTTTATACACTACATTGCCTGATGAGTCATACCCACACCTTTTTTTAATACACATACTAATATTAAAGGCAGGTCCTGATCCTTTGTTCTTTATACTTAATATACATTTCGTTTCATAATCATCTCTTTTAAATAAATATATTGGAAAAATATTAAGCAACTTATTTTTTTCAGCTAAGATAACATAACGGATATTTGTAGGTGTTATTTCTTCAATATCGTTTTTACTCAAAATAAGTCTTGTAACTAGAAATGGTTGTGCAGTAAGTTTCATCTGTGTTTGCATAAGTTCAAAGTTTTTTTCAAGCTGTAGTTGAGTTAATTTATTACTTTCGCTAATTTGGTCTAAAGTATTGTTATTGCTTGATTCAATTTGATTTATGGTATTTTTATTACTTGCCTCAATTTGTTCTTTAATCCCAATATACGCAATATAAACACTGGCTATAGTCCCAGTGAAGACTAGCCAATCCCAACCACCAGTAGGCAGTGAAAAATTGAAGTATTCTGGAATAAACGCAAACCATAACCAACAAATCAAAACAATTATTAATATTAATTTTAAGATTTTACTATTTTTTTCACCTTTCATTTTAATCCCTCTTACAATCTATCTAAATATAAAATAAATCCGAACCCTTCCCCAATCGGGTAAAAGTTCGGATTATCTGCTTTTAGTGGACCTGGCGGGAATCGAACCCGCGTCCGAAAGCCCTTCCATTTAAGCA
>CAYJDF010000316.1:0-1066 GCA_964368845.1 uncultured Desulfovibrionaceae bacterium | reverse complement strand
TGTAGGTTTGTCAAACATATGTTACACCATTATCCAAAAAATTATATAAGGTTGCTTTAGGCGAGATCCAGCCTAGAGGCCTCATAGGAAAATTATTGTACCAACGATTATGTTTTGCAAGTTGAACCTTAAAATCATCAAATGAGTAGAATTTACGAATAGCGTAAAAATATTCATTATCTTTGCGATGCGAGCGCTCAACCTTACCATTGTGCCTTGGTGTAAAAGGCTTGATTAGTTTGTGTATAATACCATTTTCATGGAGCAAGCGTTGGAATAACGTGGGTGTAGGGTTCTTTTGAGCAGAAAAACGCTTAGTAAATTCTTGCCCATTGTCAGTTTGAACACACTCAATTTCAAATGGGAAAGCAGCAATAACTTTTTTCATAAACTCAGCG
Organism: uncultured Desulfovibrionaceae bacterium; assembly: GCA_964368845.1. Classification (GTDB taxonomy): domain Bacteria; phylum Desulfobacterota; class Desulfovibrionia; order Desulfovibrionales; family Desulfovibrionaceae; genus CAYJAD01. The sequence goes on along the minus strand of CAYJDF010000316.1, from coordinate 668 downwards.
GCCTCATAAGAATTATGCTCTTTAGCGGCTGCAATATATCGGAAACGAGAAAATTCATCAATTGCAGTGTATTGATAAAATTTTTCCTCTGCTGCCTCTCCAACAAGGCAAGCAGAAGGAACAAATTTTACATCAATTTGAACTCTTTGTCCAGGATACTGCATTTGTTCATATTTTTTAGGTATGTACTTGGGATTTGCAGGTTTTACAGGCATAAGCTGATTACGCTTCAATGCACGATAAAGGCCTGTGATAGAGCGAGAATAACCTCTTTCTCTAAGTTTAACCCAAAATACAACAAGACCTAAATGAGAGTTTCTACGCCTCATATTTTTGATGAGAGTTAACTCTGCTTCAGAATGTTGATTTTTATGTGAGTGTGGGCGCCTAGAACGCTCTCTTAGAGATTCTATGTTACCATCAAAGCGACGAAGCCAACGATATATGTATTGGCGGTTAGTTTTGTAACGGTATGCAGCCTTTGTTACACCATGCTTTTGTGCAAATTTAATTAGTGATAGACGATAGTTCATATCTTGTGTTATACTAGCCATACGGAAAACCTCTTTTCTTAGTTTGTTTTGGGTGTGGTAACTTAAACATAACATAAAATTGGCTTTCCGTATTTATTTTTTTGCAAAGTGTAACATATGTATTGTAATCCTACA
>CAYJDF010000315.1:0-1068 GCA_964368845.1 uncultured Desulfovibrionaceae bacterium | reverse complement strand
TTCCGTATTCCCTCTTTACTCTTACTTATAGTTTATACTTTCCAAAAGCCTTTTCCACACTAAAATGTATTTCTTTGATAACTAATATTAGCCAAACTACAATTGCTATTATTGCAATATATGAAGATACAAAATAGCAAAATATTGCCCCTATCAAAAATATAATCGACCATATCAATATGTTATTTCTCATGTCTTTACTCATCTTGGCCTGATCATACTTTTCACGTTCAGCTCTAGGCAAAGAGTTAAAACCGCTTATCAAAATAGCACCTTTTTCTTTCAGCAAAGCAAAGATACCTGCAAATATTAAAAGTGATCCGCCCATCAAAAGGCAGGTTAATATACCAATATTCATAAATTTATCTCTTCCCTCTCATATAAAATTAGCACAAACTATGAATTTATTTATGTTTCAATTATCAAAAGGCTTCTTCATTAATCGAGCGTATCTTTTCGACCGTCCCATCATTTAATTCTTTGCATCCATAAAACGCTTTTGATCTTATATCCTTTACATTATTAGGGATATCTATATGGTATAGTTTCTCGCAAAGATAAAATGCACTTTGCCCAATAGTTGTCACACTTTGGGGGATCTCTATATCACATAATTCATAACAACATTGAAATAGCTGCCTAGAAATCTCTGTAAGTCCCTTGGGCAGCTTTATCTCCCAAAGACTTCTACAGTTACAAAAAGCTCTATCGCCTATAAATGTTACCTTATCTGGAATTATAAGTTTTTCAATGCCTTGACAATTTGAAAAAGCATCATTCCCTATTTCAGTTACTAAATCAGGTATAACTACATTTTTATCGCTTCCTCTATATTTAATTAGAACGCCGTCTATAATATCAAAAACATTTTTATCATAATTCATTTTCTTTACAAACTCCTTCTTATCCAGTATCAAATTATTGCAGTACGGTCAAAGTTCTATTTTTCAATCAGATTTCTTCCCAGTCTGTTATATCATTATTTGACACTGTAGCAGCTATTTGTCTAGTCGTTACCTCCCCCGGAGATAGCACAAATTCTTCATTTTTATATTTTTCTTTAGCTAT
>CAYJDF010000314.1:0-1073 GCA_964368845.1 uncultured Desulfovibrionaceae bacterium | reverse complement strand
CAAAACCTACGTTGCGTGCGCTGTGGCTGCGCGTCTTGGCTATCCTGTAGTCATCATCACGACTAAAGCCACTGTGCCATCTTGGCAAGCCGTGGCAGAGGGCTTTGGCGTGAAGCCCGAGCTCGTCATCAACTACGAGAAACTGCGCACAGGCAAACTCAAGCAATGCCAACGCATAGGTAAGCAGTTCATCTGGCAAGTACCCCAAAATGCTCTGCTTATATTCGATGAAGCTCAAAACTGCAAAGGGCAGACCTCGCTTAACTCAAAGCTTCTCATTGCTGCTAAACGCCAGCATCTGCGCATCTTGCTTTGCTCTGCCACGGCAGCGAGTAGTCCACTAGAGATGCGAGCTCTTGGCTTTGCCCTTGGACTGCACGCCTTAGCTAATTTCTGGAATTGGTGCTACAGGCACGGTGTTCAGGATGGAGTTTATGGCGCGGTATTCTATGGAGGGGCAGAACACCTACGCAGCATTCATGAGCAAATCTTCCCAGCCAAAGGCAGCCGCCTTCGCATTGCCGATATTGAGGATTTCCCCGATTCCCTCATTGAAGCTGCTCCCATTGAAACTGGCAAGGCACGAGCCATTCAGAAAGTTTACACGGACATGAAGCGAGAGCTGGCAAAGGCAGAAAGCCTAGGCGACCGCGCAAGCCTTCGCAGTCTCGCCCAAGAGATGGGTGCAAAACGCCCAAGCAACATCACGATTCAGCTGCGTGCTCGCCAAGCCATTGAGCTCTACAAGGTGGATGCCATGGCTGAAATGACAAAGTCTGCCATAGAAGAAGGCATGAGCGTAGTACTTCTCGTGAACTTCGATGCCACAGCCGAAGCTCTGTCTGAAAAGCTCAATTGCACTGCCTTCATACGCGGGGGACAGAGCGAACGCGAACGTCTGCAAGTCATTGAAAGTTTCCAAAAGAACGAAACGCTCATCGTTATTGCCAACATCAAGGCTGGTGGCGTGGGAGTCAGCCTTCACGACCCAAGCGGCACGCGTCCGCGCCTCAGCCTTATTTCCCCGACCTTCTCCGCAGCCGACCTACGCCAAGCCCTCGGGCGCGTGCATC
>CAYJDF010000313.1:0-1095 GCA_964368845.1 uncultured Desulfovibrionaceae bacterium | reverse complement strand
GGATCGTTATAATAGGCATAGTCCATTCCCTTTTGTACTAGGAGCACCCGAGCAAGGCCTATAGCTTGTTTGCCATACATAAAATGCTCAGACCGCTCTTTTGTGTGCATCATAGGCAAAATAACGTCTACGTCACGGTCAGCAAGGGCTTTAATTAAGTCATCAACATCTTCATAGGCTGTAAAAGAAAACTCATAATCAGAAACGTTCTCCATACGCTTTAGAATTTGGTATATATACCCACGTTCACCCGCAGTGCTCAAGTTATGAGCAAAGCCATAACCTGGAATATAGCCAAATCTAATGGTGTCTTGTGCGTGAGCAAAGGAACTGCCTAGGTAACAGGTAAGACAAACAAGACTCAGAATAAAACAAGTTTTTTTAAGCACAGATGCCTCCAACCTTTAGCCACATATAGAACTAAGATTGAACAAAATAGCATTCAAACAGACAGACGTAAGACTTCTTCGCAATTCATTGTGCATGGTTTATAAAACATGACGCTAGTCACTGCGGTTAAAAATCAAGAATAGGGCGCGTTTTTCTTTCCCGTTAAGTATTTGATTTTTATGTCTGTAACTCTGTGTCACTATTTTTCATTTATAAATATAGTTTCTATATACAAATCTATATTTGTAAATAATTACACAGAACTACACAATAATATTTGTATTGATAGCAATTGTCAAGGCAGTACTGCAATAGATATTTTATCGATGCATCAAGGTAGCAGTTGAACGTACTTATGAAAATAAGCCTATTTCAGTAGCTATCAATGCAATGCAAGACTGTACAAAGCTGTCAGCATGGTTGTGTTAAAAATATCCTCGTGCATTCTTCATATGCTAAATAGTGCGAGGCATAACGCTTGATTAAGAACATACCTTAAGTCGCCAGACTTAAATCGGCCGACGTTTTGCTTTTTTTGCTATGATTCAGCCAAATGAATAGTCTTTATGTATGACTTAATGATACATCAAATTTACGTTTAGCAAGAAGTAATACTGAGCATATGTTATTTTTAAAAAAGTACTTAAGTGAGACAATTCGCTAATAGTTGGATGATTTACTTGCTGGTGGATGAGATTGTACTAA
>CAYJDF010000312.1:0-1098 GCA_964368845.1 uncultured Desulfovibrionaceae bacterium | reverse complement strand
ACATCTAAATCTAAGCTGGGGATGGATAATCTGCCAAGGTGGCCGCCGGAATAGTAGCTACTAGAGGTTACTGCTGTGAAAGATGGGCTGGTAGTGGGGTTATATGTATAACCAAACTCATTGGTTGGCGATTGCTCAATATTGCTACCCCAGGTTGCTAAATACGGATTTAGAGCTGCACCGGGAACAGGTGCTACCCCGTAATTTAGCGGTTGCGGCACGATAGCTGCATCTTTGCTGCGGTCTTGATTCTCGTTTTCCCGGCTGATATAGACGGTATTATCTGATGTCGCCGGGGCGAAATTGGCTTGCTCCGGGGCTGCGATTGTGGCTGTGTCCAGGGCAAAAGCGCTGCTGCTCATTGCCAACATCAATATTAATAAAACACTGAACAATAGAATTTTCATTCTCAAAAATATCTCCTCCTGACTTTTTTTACAACAAACATTGTTACTAAGCTTAAAACCGCACCACCTGCCAGCCAAATACTGACTTGCAGCAAGCTTGGCAGGTTGAAAAATCCTCCTTCCTCTATAATTTCCGGTTTAGTGCCGCTAAATGTAACCGTATAGAGGCTATGCTTGTTTATTTCTCTATTAACAACACCTTTATAGGTGGCACTAACAATAAATTCACTGGCATAAGAGCTGCTAACGCTGCCGCTATAGCTGGCTGTGGCTGTGTAAAGGCCGTTGATTTCTTGCCATTCGACATTAGTTAAATCTAGGGTATGACCATCTTCTTCAATCGTTTTTGGCAGCAAAGAAGTATCTGCAATTGATAAGCCTGGATAGCTACGGCTGGTGCTAATCGTGCGACTATATGAAGAATAATCGCTGGCTTCAGTTATAATGCTTTCGGCATCTAATTTTAATAAACCACTATAGCCATCAGGGGTAGCAACTTCCAATGTTTCGGCAAATAAGGCCGCATTAGTTTCCGCATCATCAGTATCGCTAGCTGCGGTGATGATCTCGCTGTATTCCTGCTGCTCCATCTCCGAATTATGGTTGACGATTATATCAAGCAAAGTATAGCTATATCCTTCACGCTCAAAATCTGCCGTTGGGATTGCCGAGGGGTCGATATCCGGGGTTA
>CAYJDF010000311.1:0-1106 GCA_964368845.1 uncultured Desulfovibrionaceae bacterium | reverse complement strand
ATCTTGGTTTATGAACTCAAGGAGTTAAAAATGTTAACAGATCCTATTGCAGATATGCTTACGCGTATCCGCAACGCACATTTGGCCCTGCACAAGGAAGTGAATGTGCCGCGCTCAAAGATGAAGGAAGCTATTGCCGGAATCTTGAAGCAGGAAGGTTACGTTGAAGACGTGGCCGTTGCTGACAGAACCATTACCATTACTCTTAAATATTATAAGGGTAAGGCTGTTATTTCTGGCTTAAAGAGGATTAGCACTCCAGGACGTCGAGTCTATGTTGGTGCTGGTGGTATTCCAAAGGTACAAAATGGCCTTGGTATTTGCATTCTGTCCACTTCACGTGGAGTACTTGACGGTGTCAGTGCTCTTGATAGTAAGGTGGGCGGCGAACTTTTGTGCGAAATCTGGTAGGCGGTGCCATTATGTCAAGAATTGGAAAACAGCCTGTATCCATCCCATCTGGTGTGGAAATTAAAATTGGTAGTGATGCTGTAGAAGTAAAAGGCCCAAAGGGCGTTTTAACTACTCCACTTTGTCCTTGCCTTAACTATACTTTAGAAAATAACGAAGTACAACTTACCCGTAAAGACGAAAGCCGCGAAGCACGTGCTCAACATGGCCTACGTCGCACTCTTCTTGCTAATTGCGTTGAGGGTGTAACCAAGGGCTTTTCAAAAACCCTTGAGGTTATTGGTGTAGGTTATAAAGTTGCTGTTAAAGGTAATATTGTTGAACTTGGCGTGGGCTACTCCCATCCAGTAATTGTAGATTTACCAAAGGGTATTACTGCAAATGCTGAAGGCCAAAAGCTCACTATAATGGGTATTGATAAGGTTTTGGTTGGTGAAACTGCTGCCCAAATCCGTAAAATTCGCAAGCCCGAGCCTTATAAGGGCAAAGGTATTAAGTATGACACCGAAATTATCCGCCGCAAGGTTGGTAAGTCCGGTGGCAAGAAGTAGGTAAGACAATGAAAATATCTAAGAATGCTAGTAGACTTAGCCGCAAAGTGCGTATTCGCAAAAAAATTAGCGGCACTGCGGCTCGTCCCCGTCTTGTGGTATATCGGTCAAACCTGCACCTCTATGCCCAAATAGTGGACGATA
>CAYJDF010000310.1:0-1108 GCA_964368845.1 uncultured Desulfovibrionaceae bacterium | reverse complement strand
TATGAAAAATACATTACCTCAAGTAGTTATAATATAATTCAATGTCGGCTAGTTATGTTTTATTTTGCTGCTATTAACTCCCATATATTTACTTTGCTCACCAAGTGTATTTTCACTTTGCTTAGCCCTTGAGAAAGTCTTAGCTGGTATATGTGGATATAGATAGATAACTCGAACAGAGTCAATATCACCCAAGTGTGCCTGAGGGTATTTGGCACGCACTTCTTCAAGTCTTTGCTGGGCAAGCATCTTAATAGGTGTTTCATCACCAAAGGTCATGGCACCAGTTGGACACGCCTCTACACAGGTAGGGAGCTTTCCTGCCTGTACACGCTCATTGCACATATTGCATTTTATAACTGCATTATCTTCCCTAAGTTTTGGGATGTCATATGGGCAAGTTTGGCGGATAAAACTATAGTCAACAGACTTGGTTTTTTCGGTAAATACAACGGCTCCGGTTTCGTTATCATGAATCACAGCACCTTCTACATCTTCGGCTACGCATAAGCATGGTGGGTCGACACAATGGCGGCATTGTTCTGGAAAATATAGCCACTCAATTTTTTTTTCACCATCACTGGAGGTTTTATTTGGATGTATTAGTTTGTAAGTAGTGGATGATACTTCTTTATATTGATTAGAGTTCCAATGTTTATTCTTTTCTGCGGGGTGTCCTTTCCATTGAGTGCAAGTGGTTTGACAAGCTCGGCAAGCTGTACATAAAGTCAAATCAACAAAAAATGCTTTCATGTTACACGACCCTCTTAGTAAATAACCCAATACTTATTTCTATTACTAACTCATAAGCACTTAAGATATGTAATAGACTACCAAATTACCTTGCATAAATCATAAAATATTAATCGGTTATCATTAGTTTCTAATTTAAATATAACTTAAAGCCCCTTTACGTTTATTAAAACATAGTAATTTACTTTGTTTTAACAAGCGTACATCTATCATTAATGTAGAAATATTAATAATATGTGTAAAATTTACTGTTCAAAAACTTAGTTACTTAATAATACTAGAACCTATTAAAAACAAGAGTACATAAACTGCAAAGCTTTGTAAAGTAACTATCAAAAAAAAATAATGGTAGTAT
>CAYJDF010000309.1:0-1121 GCA_964368845.1 uncultured Desulfovibrionaceae bacterium | reverse complement strand
TCTTCACTAAATGATGCATCAGAACCAAAATTCATCTCACGCAATAAAAAATAACGAAAAGCATCTAAGCCAAATTGCTGGCCCATCAACAATGGGTCTATAACATTACCCAATGATTTTGACATTTTTGTGTCTCTAACCAGCCAATAACCATGTACATTTAAATGTTCATATAGAGGTAGGCCAGCAGACTTTAACATGGTGGGCCAAAATATAGCATGAGGCTTTAAAATATCCTTAGCCACTAAGTGTTGCCCTGGCCAAAACTTCTTAAATTCTTCACCGTCTGGCATACCTAAAGGACTAAGATAACTAAGCAGTGCATCAAACCATACATAGCAAACATAATTTGTGTCAAAGGGTAACTCTATGCCCCAAGTAAGCCTAGATTTAGGACGTGAAATACAAAGATCATCAAGCACAGCACCATCAAGCATGGCTAAAACTTCATTGCGATAACGCTCTGGTCTTATGAAGTCTGGGTTATCTAGAATATATTGTTTTAGCCACGGTAAATACTTGGACATTTTGAAAAAATAATTTTTTTCACTAATAAATGCTGGCTTGGTTAGATGCTGAGGGCAAAAGCCGTCTTCCAACTCTTTTTCAGTATAAAAACGTTCACAACCATAGCAATAATGCCCGCCAAATTCCCCAAAATATATATCGCCAGCATCATAGACTTTTTGCAAAAAAGCCTGCACACTGGCCTTGTGTTCTAAACTGGATGTACGTACAAATTTATCGTTGCAAATATGCATATCAGCCCATAGTTGTTGAAACTCTGCACTAATTCCATCGGTAAAAACTTGAGTATCAAGCCCAGCTTTTTCTGCTGCTTGTACAATTTTATCGCCATGTTCATCAGTTCCGGTCAAAAAAAGGCTTTCCACTCCCAAGCATTTATGAAAGCGCGTAAAGGCATCTGCTATGATGGTAGTATAGGCATGACCCAGATGTGGCTTTGCATTTACATAATAAATAGGTGTAGTTACGTAAAAAGATGACATACTACGGCCTCCATTATTTTTCTTTATGAGTATTTTTAGCAGGTTTTGCCTGCGCTTTATTTTTTTGTGGTGCAAGTCCAAAAATACCACCGTCACCAATATTATCTTCCA
>CAYJDF010000308.1:0-1136 GCA_964368845.1 uncultured Desulfovibrionaceae bacterium | reverse complement strand
AACAAAAAAAGTCTCAACTATCTAGTTGAGACTTTAAAAAGAATGGCGGCGACCTACTCTCCCACAAATGCAGTACCATCGGCGCTGGTGAGCTTAACTTCCGAGTTCGGAATGGGATCGGGTGTTTCCTCACCGCCATAGCCACCTAAAATTCTTAAATATTTTAGACACATTGAGACACACATAAAAATAGCTAATCTTTGAACTAATCGAAGTATACGGGTAATTAGTATTGCTCGGCTTTGATGTTACCAATCTTTACACCTGCAACCTATCAACGTCATAATCTCTAACGACCCTTAAAGGAGACCTCATCTTGAGGGGAGCTTCGTGCTTAGATGCTTTCAGCACTTATCTCTTCCAAACGTAGCTACCCTGCGATGCAGCTGGCGCCACAACAGGTACACTAGAGGTTTGTCCAACACGGTCCTCTCGTACTAATGTCAGGTCCTCTCAAGTCTCCAACGCCCACGACAGATAGGGACCGAACTGTCTCACGACGTTCTGAACCCAGCTCGCGTGCCACTTTAATGGGCGAACAGCCCAACCCTTGGGACCTTCTCCAGCCCCAGGATGTGACGAGCCGACATCGAGGTGCCAAACCGCTCCGTCGATATGAGCTCTTGGGAGCGATCAGCCTGTTATCCCCGGAGTACCTTTTATCCTTTGAGCGATGGCCCTTCCATTCGGAACCACCGGATCACTATGTCCTAGTTTCCTACCTGATCGACCCGTCGGTCTCACAGTCAAGCACCCTTATGCCATTACACTCTACGCACGGTTACCAAGCGTGCTGAGGGTACCTTTGAAAGCCTCCGTTACGCTTTTGGAGGCGACCACCCCAGTCAAACTACCCACCACACATTGTCCCCACTTGCGCGGGTTAGATTCCAAATAAGCAAAGGGACGTATTTCAAGGATGACTCCATAATGCCTAGCGACACTATTTCGCAGTCTCCGTCCTATCCTACACATTACTTACCCAAAATCAATATGAAGCTATAGTAAAGGTTCACGGGGTCTTTCCGTCCCGTCGCGGGTATCCGGCATCTTCACCGGAACTACAATTTCACCGAGCTCGTGGCTGAGACAGTGCCCAGATCGTTACACCATTCGTGCAGGTCGGAACTTACCCG
>CAYJDF010000307.1:0-1145 GCA_964368845.1 uncultured Desulfovibrionaceae bacterium | reverse complement strand
AAGATATTACAACTCGTTTCCCAGAAGGTGCTAAATATCAAGGCAAGGTTACTAATCTTGTGGATTATGGTGCTTTTGTTGAACTTGAAACTGGTGTAGAAGGCTTAGTGCATATTTCTGAAATGTCTTGGACTCGTAAACTACGTCATCCATCACAAATGGTGCGTGTGGGTGATGAAGTTGAAGTCATTATCCTTGGTGTTGATGGCGATAAAAAGCGCATTTCACTTGGCATGAAACAAGTTAAGCCAAATCCATGGGAACTTGTTGCTGAAAAATATCCCGAAGGCACTATACTTGAAGGAACCATTAAAAATATCACTGAATTTGGTATGTTTATCGGTATTGAAGATGGTATTGATGGCCTTATTCACGTTTCTGACATTTCTTGGACCAAGAAAATTCGTCATCCTAACGAAATGTTTAAGGGTGGCGATGTAGTGCAGGCTAAGGTTCTAACTGTTGATCAAGAAAGTGAGAAGTTTACTCTTGGTATTAAGCAGTTGGTTGAAGATCCATGGGGGCATGTGCCAACTACCTATCCCGTAGGTTGTACTGTAAAGGGTATTGTAACTAATATCACTGACTTTGGCCTATTTGTGGAAGTGGAAGAAGGTATAGAAGGCCTTGTACATGTGTCTGAGCTTTCAAGCAAAAAAATTAAGAGCCCTTCAGAAATTTATAAGGAAGGACAAGAGATTCAAGCTAAGGTTATACATGTTAGCGCAGAAGAGCGTCGCCTTGGCCTATCCATAAAGCAGATTAAAGATGAAGAAGAGCGCAAGAAACCAAAAGAGTTTCGTGCAGGCCCTGCTGAAGCAGGACAAAGTCTAGGCGATCTTTTGCAACAAAAGATGGCCGAAGCTGAAGGACAAGAAGATAAGGCTGAAGAAAAAGCCGAATAAAAAATTATTACAAAATCAGTGATGGGATGAGTCTTTTGCCCATTAAGAAACTGACTTTTTTATAATTATCCTAAGGAGGGCCTTTGGCCCTCCTTAAACATATGGCAAACCCTCTTTGGAGGATTTGTGCCGCCTAAGGCAGACAAGCTGCCTTGGCAGTAAGACACGAAAATCAATCATTTACGGGCAAGCAAAGCTCGCCCTATTCTTGATTTATCGATCGTGCTGACATTGTCAGCA
>CAYJDF010000306.1:0-1154 GCA_964368845.1 uncultured Desulfovibrionaceae bacterium | reverse complement strand
ACGGCCTTTGGCTCCGGAGGCCAACGCTCTATCCAACTGAGCTACGGGCGCAAATAGTCGTTTATTTTATACTTTGCCACACTTGCTGTCAAGGAACATCAATGGTAGGCTTAAGCATAGTTAAGTATTATACGTATAATACTTTGGTAATGTATTTATATACACATAGTTTTATCATACTATAAGGGTTGGTGTTTATATGGCTAAAATTACATGGTTTGGGCATGCCTCATTTATCATTGAAGAAGGCAATATCAGAGTATTAATTGACCCCTTCTTGGATGGTAACCCTGCTTGCACAACTGCATCTTCTGACATTGGCCCAGTGGATTTGGTACTTATAACCCACGATCATGCTGACCATGTAGGGCAAGCTATAGATATTTGTATAAAGCAAAAAGTTATGCTTGGGGCAGTGGTTGGAACAGCAGAAAAGCTAGTCCGCGAAGGATTACCACCAGAATATGTACTTAACACCATTGGATTTAATATTGGGGGTACAGTACATCATAAAGGAGTCGCCATAACCATGGTACCTGCTTTGCATACTTCTGAGTCTGGCGTCCCAGTGGGTTATATTATTAGCATGCCAAGCGGCAAGGTCATATACCATGCTGGAGACACAGGTATTTTTGGAGACATGGCCCTGTGGGGTTCGCTATATGATATTGACGTATCACTATTGCCCACAGGAGGAGTATTTACCATGGATTCGCGCCAAGCAGCTATGGCTTGTGGCATGTTAAAGACTAAGAAGGTCATACCCATGCATTGGGGTACCTTTCCACTATTAGAACAAGGTGCGCATAGCTTTATGAGTGAACTTAAAAAGTATGCGCCAAGTTGTGAATGTATTATTATGCAATCTGGCGAGAGCATTGAAGTGTAGAACAAAAAAACCAGTATATGCGTTTTTTTAAGCCTTTAACAAACCCCCTGTGGGGTTTGTGCTGATTTTGTCAGCACTCTAAAAAAACACATCTACTGGTTTTTTAACAATATAAATACTTTTTTACTTATACGAACAGTATTTAAGATTAATCATCACCTACTTGCAATGCAGCCAAGAATGCTTCTTGGGGTAATTCCACATTACCCATACGCTTCATGCGTTTTTTGCCTTCTTTTTGTTTTTCAAGCAATTTACGTTTACG
>CAYJDF010000305.1:0-1161 GCA_964368845.1 uncultured Desulfovibrionaceae bacterium | reverse complement strand
AAGGCATCAGGATGCGTGCTTCCTGCTCCTATATCACTCTTTTGACATGATGCAATTACCAATAGGCTTATTGCTGATAATAATAATCTTCTCATAATTGTTCTTTTTATATTTTTTATCTCGTGACTATACCGATAACCAAACCGATATAGCCTTTATATTATAATACCCCTATCAGACTACTCCGTTCCTAAATTGGTATCTGTTGTATTAGTATCCCAATCTGTAACGGTAAACCCAAGTTGTGTTATCTCATTCTTTCCTACTACTAAATCTAGTGTGTGCTTTTGCTTTGTTACAAAAGTTACGGCTTCTGGTGACACCCATGTGTAATCCTTTCCGCCTATTGTTACTACGATAGAAAAACCGTTTGCAGCTATTACTTGTGGAATAATGATTGCCTCACAACTTTGTGTCGCTTGTGTTGTTGTTGCATTAACTGTGTAATCATCATTCATGAATGGCTTAATATCTCCTGCTACGCCTGACGCCGTTGATAAACCACCATCTGCTATAGTGATATCCACTGATGGCAGACTTCCCTTTATCAAAATACCGGTGATAGGTGTCCCACTTGATAAATCATTCTCATCATTTATCGTTAGATTGATTACTAACTTCGATAAAATATGCTCTAACTTTACATCTACCTTATTGGTTGAGGTGTTATACTTTACAAGGGCATTATCTGCTGCTGCTACACTTGGGGTTACAGATGATTGTGCATATAGAAAATCCGAAGCGATTACATTTGCATCGGTACTCTGATCAGACTGAATTGTGAAACCTGCACCATAGACAGTCTCATATGGCGAGTACGCTGATATCGTTACGGCTGTTGTGGAATTCTTCCATAACATCATCTCGCCTGTCACCCAACCCGATGTTGCATCCTTCGTTACTGATACATTACTGTAATCGTAAGCTGCATCAACGCCGTCTACATATACTCCCATTGCGGTGATATTCTCTGACGTCGCGCCTGCTTTTGTCTCTAAAACATCTGTCGAAAAACGCATTACACCATCTGTTGGTAATACATTCGGACTCTCGGTTTTTTGGCATGAGGCTAATACTAATAGTCCTAAACTTGCCGCTAAAATTCTTCTTCTCATAATTATTTATTGTTTATTATTATTTTATTATATAGTTAATATCATT
>CAYJDF010000304.1:0-1162 GCA_964368845.1 uncultured Desulfovibrionaceae bacterium | reverse complement strand
TGCTGAACAATGAAAGAGCTGAGTATGGAAAACAGATTGTTGTGACAGTGTCGCAACAATTACAAGAAAGATATGGAAAGAAAGGGTTTGAGTATTCTAATGTCACTCGAATGATGAAGTTTGCCTCGCTTTTGCCAGATCATCAAATTGTTGTGACACTGTCACAACAATTGAGTTGGTCTCATTTTGTGGCAACTCTGCCTCTAAAAGATGAGGTGCAGCGTGAGTTTTATCTCACTATGGCATCGTCTGAAAGATGGGGTGTCCGCACTCTTCGTGAGCGTATCGATAGTATGTTATATGAGCGTACTCTTATCAGTGGTAAGCCAGAAGAGTTCGTTAAACAAGAGCTTGCAAAACTCAGAGACGACAATGTTCTATCTCCAGACTTGGTTTTCAAAAGTCCCTATTTCCTTGATTTCACAGGCTTGAAAGGATTTTATAGCGAGAAAGACTTAGAAAGTGTGTTGGTTGCAGAGTTACAACAATTCATCTTAGAACTTGGCAAAGGCTTCTCTTTTGTAGAACGCCAAAAGCGAATGATGATAGATGGCGAAGATTTCAAGCTAGACTTGCTCTTCTATCATCGAAAATTAAAACGCCTTATAGCTATTGATCTGAAATTGGGTAAATTCAAAGCAGCATACAAAGGCCAAATGGAACTTTACCTACGTTGGCTCGATAAATACGAGCGACAAGAGGGCGAGGAGTCACCGTTGGGGTTATTGTTGTGTAGCGAGGGAGGACAAGAGCAGATTGAACTCCTTAAACTAGGTGATGCAGGTATTCAAGTGTCACAATACTACACAGAATTACCCGATAAAAAGCTCCTGCAAGATCATCTCCATCGTCAGATAGAGATAGCACAGGAGCGAGTTGAAATGCAGTTGGATAAGAATAAAGATAATGAAATAGGTTAAATAAAACAGATGCAGGCTACTTACAATGCTTATGAATGGATAAGTATCTAATGATATAAGAGTTGGATGAAATTTAGGGAGCTAATTACACCGACAATGTCGGTGTAAATGTCGGTGTAAACTTGGATACTGTCGGTGTAAATGAAGGTGTAAACGCAACAGATGAAGGTGCAAATGAAGGTGTAAATATTAAACTTAGTGCAGTTTGAGGAATTAAAAACCGACATTTAGTGCAGTTTGAG
>CAYJDF010000303.1:0-1175 GCA_964368845.1 uncultured Desulfovibrionaceae bacterium | reverse complement strand
GGATATTATTATATGTTCCTCTCGGACGCAACCAAAACGCTATTTTTCAGCATTGGAGGTTCGGCTCTTTTGGGATATGAAACGAGCAACTGGGGTGAGAAACTCTTGTATGATGGCGCAACGCTCCGTAGTAAAGATGCCTTTATATATGGTGGAGCTATCACATTCGAGATTGAAACCTACCTCTCCGATAAAGTTGTCTTGCTATTCAATGCAAGGGAGAGGATAATGTTTGGTAGCTCCATCGGCAATTTTCACACGACTTTCGGGGTAGGACTTAAATTTATAATCAATTAAAACAGAAGAGTATGAGACTGATAATTTTAGCAACTATAAAAGTGATGGTGCTGGCTCTATGCACCGTAACCATTTCATCGTGTAGCGACAAAATCGAGGTGCAACACAACTACGACTATGCGCTCCAAACTATGCCTGTCCCCTCGGAGCTGGCTCTTGGTGAGAGTGCCGAGATTCGATGCACACTCATCAAGCAGGGCAACTATGAGCAGAACCAATTTACCCTGCGCTACTTCCAACCAGAGGGCAAAGGTGAGCTAAAGATGGACGACGGCACAGTGTTCAAGCCCAACGACCGCTACATTCTCAACCGAGATAGATTCTACCTCTACTACACCTCCCAAAGCGAGGAGCAGCAGACCATCGACATCTACATCGAGGATGGTTGGCAGGTGCAGAAATACACCTTTGAGTTTAATAATGTGAGCGTTGAAGAGCCACAAGAGTAAAATAATGGGTAAAACATAGTCGATTATTGGCTATGTTTTACTAATTTTGCAGGTGAATAACATTTTAATATTACTGGATGATATAAAACAAGATAAATAACATATATAATAATTAGATTTCTAATTGTTTACTTGACTTCTCAAAACGACCAATTTTATTGCAGCCAAGGTAAACGAGAAGAGTCCGTGCTTTGTAGCACGGCTCGACTTGTTTGGCTGCGTGGTGCTTGGTCGTACCTGAGAAGACAACTTGTTGAGTTCGTGCTACTTTTTTTGTAGCCCAACAAGGTAAAGCAAAAACCAATGCACTATGGAAATTGAGAAAGAAAAAGCAGTAGCCTTCATTGGCTACTGCGAGGCAGAACTTCTGGGGCGAAGTGAAAACAAGACCTACTTAGAGTCAATGATTAGCGACTCAAAAAATCAAAA
>CAYJDF010000302.1:0-1200 GCA_964368845.1 uncultured Desulfovibrionaceae bacterium | reverse complement strand
AATGTGGCAGATGTTGATATGTTCTACCTTGCCACCAGAATTAGATATGCCGAAAGCCCTAATGCAAAGCCGGTATCCATTGTGCTTATAGCTGATAATATTATACGTACAGATATGGAAGTTATGCGCTTTTTTAATGTATCTACGGTGGAAAATTTTGAAAAAGACCCTCATGTGCTTATTAAAATTGCTCGCCTAGTCATGCAAACTCATAATAAAAAAATATTCCAAGGAGGCAACTTATTAGATAAAACTGACATGGATGAGCATTCTACCAAGCTTTTTGACATGAAAAAGGCTCTAGAAAATGCTAAGAATGATAAACAATTATTGCGCTCCATATGTTCCATGTGGATACGCTTTTACCCAAAACAGGTGGAGCGTTTGGACTTAGTAATAGAAGAAGGTGATTCAGATGAAATCTTACGCTTTTTACGCTCTATTAAAAACTCTGCTAGTACTGTTTCCTTGCCTATGCTCTGGGCCGAAGCTCATCGCCTTGAAAAATTAATCGCGGAAGGTAAAACTATACGTTATGAAAAGCTATTTACCATCTATGAACAAACATTTAAACAGCTCAAAGACGTTTTTGAAGTGCAAAATAAAAAACAAATTTCCAATGAAGCTAAACCAGTAAAGACAACGAATATAGTTCAGTAATGCATTGGTAGTGTAACATAAAGGACATGAACTCGAACAATATAATTTGAAATTATTAAGATAGTGAGTGGAATGCTACAAAGATAGTAAATCAGTTACACTTTCAATTTGAATGTACGGTGTACTATTTCGTTCTAGTCACTCAATAAATTTCAAATATATATTACCACTTTGAAACAAGCAATAAAAACACACATCACCCCCTATCCACCAATAACGGCGGATAGGGGGATTTTTGTTTGTTTAATCCAAGGAGGTAAAATATGTTTGAATATCAGTTACAACCCGCGTTGAAGGATGCAGAAAATCTATTCACTAAAAGTAGTTATGCTAGTCTAAATTCTGTTATGGAAACGTGTCGTGAGGCTTTGCATAGCAGTGGTATTTGGCTAACACAACTACCCATGCCAACACCTGCGCATGTGGGTGCTGGGCATATGGGTCTTATGACCAAGCTAGTGGATACTAAGTCTGGTCAATGGCAATCGTCCTTCATGGTTGTGCCATTACCTAAGAATGATCCGCAGGGTGTAGGCTCTG
>CAYJDF010000301.1:0-1212 GCA_964368845.1 uncultured Desulfovibrionaceae bacterium | reverse complement strand
AAAAATTATATTTATAGGTCTTATGCTAATCTTATTAGCTATACCCCAAGCATCAAAAGCACAAGAGGTTACAGGTTGGATTGTTTCTTTGGATGAAACACCTATTGAAAGTGCGACAATCGTGATGCAAAGCTCAGATTCTGTATTTATTGAAGCCGCTTGTACTGACTCTTTGGGATTCTTTTCTCTGAAAACCGAGACAAATAAATTCAGATTAATCGTTCAACATATATTATATGAAACCTTTGAGCAATCATATGATACGAGCAACAAACTGAAAATACAGCTAAAAGAAAAGAATGAGCAACTTTCTGAAGTTGTTATAACCGGAGAAATACCTTTGGTAAAACTTGAAGAAGGAAGAATCTCATACAACTTGCCACAGATTCTCGAAGGAAAAGCAGTTAGTAATATATATGAATCGCTTCTTCATCTACCTGGAGTCAGAGAAGACAATGGTTTATTAACTTTAGCTGGTTCAACAGGAGTTGCCGTCCTGATAAATGGGCAATTGGCTTCTATGCCAGCAGAAAGCTTGATGGCAACGCTCAAAATGCTTCCTTACGATAAGATCCAGTCAGTTGAAATTATGTATAGCACTCCTCCCCAGTATCATATAAGAGGAGCTGCCATCAACATTATTTTAAAAGAGGTGGATACGGAACAATCTTCAAATTTTCAGGGGCAAGTAAATACAGCATATACACAAAAGCACTATGGGAATTATACCGCTGGAGGAGCCATGCAATATACTTCAGGGAAGTTTTCGATGGACTTTAACTATTCCTACAATCTTAATAAAAACAGAAGTGGTATGGATCTTCTTTCTAAGCATCGTCTTCAAGACGGTACAATGAAATATATAGAGCAATCAAATTATGGAAGCAAAAAAGCGAATGAGCATAATCTGAGAACTTCTTTGAAATATAAATTTTCGGAAAAAAGCGATATAGGCATCAATTATACTTCGCAGACTGTTGCAGGTATGAATAATAATGAATTTTCCAATGGAACTCTTTCCAATTCTACCAACAATAAGAATAATACAAGACCTATACAGATGCACAATCTAGCAGCTTACTACAATTCAGGATTAGGATTAAAAACTGGTATCGAATACACTCGCTACCAAAGCCAAATTGAACAAAATTTTACCGAAAAAAAAGAAAGTAATAAAAGAGAATTTACGGCGGATTCCAAGCAGAATATTGA
>CAYJDF010000300.1:0-1214 GCA_964368845.1 uncultured Desulfovibrionaceae bacterium | reverse complement strand
CGTTGTATTTTTGAAAGTAATCCAAGCAAAGACACATTTAAACCTTTTGATTAATATACAATTAAATAGATAGTATCATGTTCAAAAAGTATTTGATTTTCCAAAAACAAATCGATGTTTTCGTTTAACGTCTGTCCGAGATATACCCTTTCAAAATTCTTGCCGGTATAATAGTTCATAGCTTCATACAAACTCCAAGGAACGGCAAACGCCCTTTCGGTGAATGAGCTCATTGGTCGAATGTCTGGTGCATACTGTTGGGGTTCGATATCATATATAAAACCAAACTTTGTCAACGTTATACCTGTTTGCTGTTCATATTGCTCTATATAATAGTTTAACGTTCTGCCCATGTTTTGGTCTATTTTATTTGCTGCGATGTGTTCCGAAATGTTTGATATTATAAAAACACTGTTTAACATAAAGGCTATTACAACTAAAAGTTTGACAGATTGTTTAACTTTTTTAAAGTCAACCTGTAATGAGGAAATATATATAATCGCAAGCGAGCTACCAAAAAGCATAGCCATTGGGCTGTTGACTCGTCCGACAGGCCCTGTGTTAAACAAAAACATCGGAACAACACATATAATCAATATACAAAGAACGAACAATATATATTCAACTATTATAACTTTCTTAGACTTAAACAAAAACAGAAATAAACCAGTAACGGCTATTATAACATAATTTATATAGTGCGGTAACATATTAAGGTTTTTGTGCCATAGCTCGTCTACATATCCTAATACCGCTTCGATTACTAACCCCCTACCCTCTTGAGAAAAGATATCATTAGTTCTGTCTTGTTCGCTTTGAAGTAATGTTTTTCCGGCTTCAACTATTCCGAAAGAGATTGCTATAACTACAATCGTAATAAGTGCAAGTTTTAAAATATCAATAATAATTTCTTTAAACTGTGCTTTATCAAATTTTGCCGACGTTATTTGTCTTAAAATAAAAATCAACATAATGTAAGTCGGAAATATGTTAACCAAACCTTGGTAACAAATCGCCGCTATAATTAACAAAGTAAAAATTTTAAGGTATCTTTTTTTGCTTTTAAAAAGCGAAACCTTCGCAGCATAAACCGTACAAAGCACCCCAAGGCACATAACCGCAGATTCCGGAAACAAAAGATATTCGAGGTTAAACTGACAAAGAATTAGTATAAACGAAATAGCTGTTATAAAAATATTTGTAGTAGTTGTTTG
>CAYJDF010000299.1:0-1220 GCA_964368845.1 uncultured Desulfovibrionaceae bacterium | reverse complement strand
ATCCACCATGTGGCATATGTTGAGAATTTATATCCGCGTTGATATTCAAATTTATCAACTGCTTTCATAAGCCCAATATTGCCCTCTTGAATAAGGTCAAGAAACTGCAATCCGCGATTGGTATATTTTTTGGCAATAGAAACTACCAAGCGTAAGTTTGAGCGAATAAGCTCTTGTTTGGCGCGCATGGCAGCAATATTACCGCGCTTAATACGCCACAGCACCTCTTCAAGGTCACCCACATTGTGGCAACACTTTTCTTGCAGGCGGCGTAAAATTTCGATTTTACCTATAATCATTTCTTTAAATGAAAATAGTTCATCAACGCTTAGGTTAAGTTCCTTGGCAGCCTCAACAGGATGCACAACCCTACCTTCAAGGTTATTAAAAAGCTCTTGAATTTCTGCTTGAGTGCGTCCGGTAGATAAAATATAGGCCGAAAGATCGCGCTGGCAGTTGTGCATTTGGCGAACATAATCCTCAACAGTTTCAATGATGCGATCTATAAGTGTTTTTTCAAGCTTAATATCACGAAGGCGTGTAACCACTTCTTCTTTATAATTCAAAATTTCTTTTTGTATACCGGCAACTCTACGTTCAAGAGTGCAGCAGTCATCAAACTTGGTATAAACCTTTCTTTTTTTCTTGAAAGTGGCTTTGATTTCGTCAAGCAATAGGATGACACGAGAGCGTTGGTTCATCTCATCTTCACTGGGGTCATCTTCTTCTATGGTTTTAACTACATCTTTAAGTTTAATTCGATTTTGACGCAAATCATCACCAACACTGATAAGCTCTTCAACAGCCACAGGCACTTCTACCAAGGCATAAAGTACATCTTGCTCACCAAGTTCAATCTTTTTTGCAATAACAACTTCACCATCACGGTCAAGCAGTGGAACAGCACCCATTTCGCGTAAATACATACGCACAGGGTCGGTACTACGAGAGGAATAATCAACTGCATCCTCTTCATCGGCAAGGTCAAGGGATGCTTCACCCACCACGTCATCATCTGCTTCTGTGGCAGTTACGGTAATTTTTTTACCTTCTTTTTCAGAGTCAACGATGGCAATATCTAATTGTTCAAAAATGGTAATGATTTCCTCAAATTGCTGCTCGGAGGAGCTAATTTCTATAGGCAAGGCCTTATTGACCTCATCAAAGGTAAGAAACCCCGTTGCCTTTCCTTTGGCAATAAGGGTTTTAATTTGTTGTAT
>CAYJDF010000298.1:0-1227 GCA_964368845.1 uncultured Desulfovibrionaceae bacterium | reverse complement strand
CTGAAACGAGAAGTTCTTGGCGTGGTCATCTCTGTTCGAGATTAGAATATTAAATATCATCTGTCGGAGCATTTGATTAACCTGAACCATATCACGAGTGAGTTGTAGAGTAAGTTTCAATAAGAGTGAGTAATCAAGGCTAGGAATGCGGTAATCTGCATTTAATAACCCCGCTGCACTAATGGTGTGAACTCTGCCGTTAGGAGATCTATCAAAACGCTCTGTACCGAAATATTTGCCATCGAACAGCCTTGTCTCGCACATAATAATACCACACTCACGAGCCAACTGTGAATAATTATACTCTATCTCGCCAATATTAGCAGGGTCAAGAGATGCTCTAAACTTTACAAGCCAGTGGCGATTGTCGATCGTTGTAAATATCTTTGGGCGCGCACCACCCGAGGAGCCTCCATAACGATAGAGATCATCGACCGACACATCGCCACTTTTGTCAGAAAGGATTATCTCGGCATCACGAGCGATTTTATCAAAGTCTCTAAACTCATCATCTGCTACGACACTTTTGTCGGGTCTATACTCCAAAGCCCCACGTCCTGAGCTGCCAATCAGGGCAAGTCTATCAAGCAGCGTTAATTTATGTGGATTTATTCCCTGCTGAGTTAGGTATCTATCAAGAATTAGATCTCCCCAGCCATCGGGTAGAGAGTCATTAAACACACCAAAGCCACCTGCAAAAGGATCACGCTTTGCGATTTGCAACCCACTTTTGAGAGGCAAGAAAAATGGAGAGATCGAGTAGCCGTCAGCTATCCAATCGCCGTCGTATTCAAAAGCGCATAATCCTTCAGGCGTTAATGCTAATCGCCCAACTCGTCTCTGTGCGATAAAAACCTCTATTACTGATATGCTATTCATTTTTAGTCGCTCGTTTTCGTTGTTTGTTGTCATTTGAATCTATTAGTTCATCAATGCTCTGGTAGCTTTTTGTTGAAAAAAGCGCATCGAAATCATCCTCCGCCCCAAGAGCAATAGAGACCATAATTAGGCTGCGCAAAGAGATCTCTCCTTCACGCTCAAATCTACGATATGTCGCAAGGGGCATTCCTGCTTTTGATGCCAAGAACTTTTGTGTCCAATTTCGCTCCAGTCTACGCTCTTTGACTTTCACCGCAATCGAAGTTAATATTGAATCGGGAGTTTTGTCTAAAAGAGCTAATATATTATCGCTTATCATAATTATACTTTTATAAGTGTTATAATAAT
>CAYJDF010000297.1:0-1229 GCA_964368845.1 uncultured Desulfovibrionaceae bacterium | reverse complement strand
GCAGCAGAGGTTCCAGATTGTGCAGAGCGCATGACATCAAGAGGCATATGCGCGCAACCGGCAGTAAAGATACCTGCCTCCTCACCACTTATGACAAAACCATCTTCGTCAATGGCAACAGGAAGAGGTAGCTTTTCACCTGCTAAGGAAGGCTGCATACCTGTGGCAAGCACAGCCATATCATAGGTAAGAGTAAGCTTTTCACCACGAATGGCATCTTCTACAGTAAGTGTAACATTACCACCTTCAGCTATCTGTGCGTCGGCTACCTTACCCTTAACAAATTTCACATTGGGACACGATTGTATCTTTTCAAGCACCTTCATGTAGCGACCTGGGGTGCGTAAATCAATATAGAAAATTGTAATCATTACGTCAGGGTTTTGCTCCGCAAGATATTGGGCCTGCTTGAGCGAAGCCATACAGCAAATGTAGGAACAATAATTAAGGTGATTTTGATCACGCGAACCAGCACATTGGACAAAGGCCACATTTTGTGGAACACGTCCATCACTTGGGCGAACAATCTTACCAGATGTAGGTCCAAATGGTGAGGCAAGACGTTCAAGCTGCATATTTGATACACAGTTTGGAATACTGCCAGCACCAAGATTAGTTAGCTTTGTCATGTCATATGGCTTCCAGCCAGTAGCAATGACAATAGAACCAACTTCAAGTTCAATGGTTTTATCTTGTTCTTCCATATCAAGGAATTGCTGACCGCTAACCTTAGCACTGTCTGCTTTAGATAGAGCACTAGGGTCTAGAACATAACGTCCTGGGAAAGCAAAAGGCATAGAACGATATAATGCCTTGCGCTTTGAAAGACCAAAATCAAATTCGTTAGAGGTTTCACCTTCCAAGGTAGAGGCCAAAAGGCCAAAATCAACATTGTGTGCTGCTGTATAACGCGGCTTAATGTTAACTTTTACCGTGTAATTATTTTTCTGTCCTTTAAGTTCTACTACCTCGGCCAAGGTAAAGAACTTGATGCGCGGATTTTTCCTGATGCGCTGGAATTGAATTTCCAGACCGCAGGAGGGGGGACAGAGTTTTGGAAAGTATTTATTGAGTTGCGCCACTCTACCGCCAAGAAAGGGGCTTTTTTCTACAATGTAGACTTGATAGCCCAGTTCCGCCGCTTCTATGGCAGCTGTTAGGCCTGAAAAGCCGCCGCCCACGACGAGGATGGAGTTGGACATCCGTAATATCCTCCCTGCGTAAGTTTT
>CAYJDF010000296.1:0-1243 GCA_964368845.1 uncultured Desulfovibrionaceae bacterium | reverse complement strand
TCTAAAATTAGAATTCAAATGTAAAGAACAAATTACCACCATGGCTTTCTTGTTGCATGCCATATTGACCATCATAGGCTAAGCTTACACTAAAGTTACCTATGCTATATTCAACACCTGCATCAACCAACCAAGTGGTCCAATCTTCTGTTTCATAGAAAGTGCTGCTACTATCACCCATGCTGATGTGAGTTTGTAAGCCGCTACCAGCAAGTTTTTGACGCACACCCACCGAAGCAAGTAAAGCTAAGGATGAATCATTTTGGAATTGCCATTCACTGCGCCAATTTACACTTAAATTGCCATAAAGAGCTGTAAAATAGCTATCATCATAGTCTAGGTCATAATTTCTATCGTATAGGCTTGAATCTTCGCTTTTCCAATTAAGGTCAAAGCCGCCATTGCGTAGGCCTATGTAGCTAAATCCAAGTTCTGGAGTTAGAGTATGACCCTCAGCTAACTTAAATACATAACCTGTATTGATGGCAGCAAAGATAGATTCACCATTGGTTTGTGTATCAACATCACCAAGGTCAATTAAAGCTGCTGCGTCATAGTAACCAAAGTTTTGGCTAAAGGCTGTGCTTAATTGAGCTGTGATATACCATTCTGGCATAATATTAAAGGTTGCATGTAAACCAAGAGCGAAGGAAGTGGAGTCGCCTTCCATGTCCATAATCTGTCCAAAGTAATCACCATAGTTAAAGTCAAAGTGTGCACCTATGGCAAATTTTTCATTGGCTCTAAAGGTTGCGCCACCGCTAACACCATAGCTATTACTGTTGAACTCATATTCATTGCTATTGGTAGTGTTAATATATGGGCTTACAAATACTTGCCACTTATTGCCCATTTCTTCACTTGCGCTAGATTCAATGGCTTGATTTTTTACAAATCTAGCAACATTACCATATTGTTTAAGAGCTTGATTTAAAGCATATTGCAAACCAGCACTACCTGGTAGCTCATCTTCATTAAAGTCAAGGCTAACTTGTGGAGAATGGCTTGGGCCTTCCACATGGGCTTGTAAGAAGGGTACTTCTGAAGTAACTCCACCTAATGAGCCATTGATGCTTGTGGGGTGTGCCATTAAGTTTGTTAATTCTGGATCTTGGTCAATGGCAATCATGTTAACCACAGAATAGTTTTGGCCTAGCTGAAAGCCTTGTCTGCTATTGCCAGGACGCAAGATAAGTACACTGTTATCAAAGTATACTTGACCATCGAAGCCACCAACGGTAGC
>CAYJDF010000295.1:0-1264 GCA_964368845.1 uncultured Desulfovibrionaceae bacterium | reverse complement strand
AAGGCATGAAGGATATGGATAAAATCATAATAGATATTGTAGAAGCACGTTTAAAGTAGATTGACCCAATAGTCCACACTACTTAAATCACCCCTACTCCAAAGCTTAGGTAAGATTAAGCAACATTATACCTGTAATGGTTTGCACAATGCGCGTAATATACCAGTTTTCAAAAATGATGCTTAAAGTTGTAATAGTTCAGTAAGTTATATAGTCTTACTGTTTTGTTCTTTACAAAATCCATATGGTTTTAAAAACAAATTGTTAAGGTGCATTTGCATAGTTAATTTTGTAATATTTATACAAGCATATTAAACTGAATAATCAAAATTCTTCTGCTGTTAAGTATTGCCAAAGTGAGTGTAAAGTATTACTTATCCGAGAAATGAACTTTTCTCACCAAAACAACTTGGTTGATGTATTTTTTCACAATATAATCAGGTATATATATGGAAACACCACTAAATTCTACTCCATTTCCTCTGCAACTTGCATATAGTTTTCTTGACTCTGCTCCGCAATGCATAAGTTATTGGGGTGAAAATTATGAAAATATTTACTGCAACAAAGCTTACCTTAATTTATTCAATATATCTGATGTAGTTACGTTTAAAAATAGTCATCAAACACTATACCCTAAACGCCAACCTAACCAAAAATTTTCTGCTGATGTTTTACGTGAATATATGTGCCTTACTTTTCTAGAAGGTCAAGCACAGGGTTCATTTGTTTTTACAGACAGTAATGATCAAGAAATAATTACTAATATTAACTTTACGCGCGTTGAGTATGAAAATAAAAAATATTTATTGTGTACGCTAACTCCCCTCCCATCTACAAAAGTGCCTCACAGTGACCAATGCTCAGAACCTCAAGATATTTTAGCTCGTAAAATTATGCATGCAAGCTTTCTTGGGTCTACACTTTGGAATGAAGACTTACAGATCTTAGACTGCACCAATAAAAATCTTAAGCTTTTTGGTGTAAGTAAAGAGGAATTCATTGCCACATTTTTTACCTTTAGTCCAAAATTCCAACCAGATGGTCGCCCTTCTTATGAAACTTTTAAAGGTTATATAGAGCAAGCCTTTGATGAAGGGTATTGTGATTTTATGTGGACATACATAGGAAAAGATGGGGTTAATTTCTTTATTAAAACTGTCTTGGTATGTATTAATTTACAAGGCAAAAAATATGTTTTGTCATACACTTCTGATAAAAACGAATGCGAACTACCTATCAATAGTACTATCAATAGCTATGA
>CAYJDF010000294.1:0-1269 GCA_964368845.1 uncultured Desulfovibrionaceae bacterium | reverse complement strand
TATGTGGTTGCAAGGTAGAGCATTTCTAATTTCTACGGCATATAATACTTTGCAAGAGTAAGCCTATTTGATATGATAACAAAATATAACCTTTAACATGTGAGAATAGTATGGTTTTTTCAAAAAAATTTTTTGTTACGGTCTTCAGTTTAGCTATTTTATTGATTAGCACCCAGGTTTTTGCAGCTGCAAAGCCAAGCCCGGCTGTGCAGTTAGATACCAATATGGGTAGTATTGTATTGCGCCTTGATGCTGCAAAAGCACCGGTAACGGTTGAAAACTTTATAAATTATGTGAAAAGTGGACATTATGATGGCACTATTTTCCATCGTGTGATTAAAGATTTTATGATTCAAGGCGGGGGTATGACATCAGATATGAAGGAAAAACCCACCCAAAAGCCTATTAAAAATGAAGCTAGCAATGGTTTGAATAATGATAAATATACTATTGCTATGGCCCGTACTTCAAACCCTAATTCCGCCACAGCACAATTTTTTATTAATGTGAAAAATAATGACTTTTTAAATTACTCTGCACCAACAGCTCAAGGTTATGGGTATGCAGTTTTTGGTAAGGTTATTAAAGGTCAAGAGGTAGTGGATAAAATTAAGGGAGTAGCAACTGGTAATCGTGGTATGTATGAAGATGTGCCAAAACAACCAGTGATTATTGAAAAAGCTTTTGTCATTGAATAATTATTTTTTGGCAGATTAATAAAACTCTAGTCCCTACTGGTTCGCCAGTGGGGATTTTTTAATAGATTAAAATAATTTGATAAATTTTTTTATAAAAATTCCTACTAAAAAGCTTGCAAAGTTTATAGATAATGGTTACTATTTAGACAAGACAAGGAGAAAAGTATGAACAGCTTGCAAAACATAAACTATGATATAGATTGGAACCTTACCCCAGAACATGCTGTAACTATGTATTTAGAATGGGGTAATAATGATTGGCATTCTGAATATCCTCCTGTTAGGTCAAAGGATGATTATTCTACATACTTTGTGGTAGATACTTGGGGTAAAAATCCAGTAATTCGGTTGGTTCGTCGTAACTCTGAGGCCGCGGTGGATGTGGTTACCTTCCCATTGCCAGAGGATTTACGCGATGATTTTCATTTAGAATATGGTAATTTGCGTGGTATTTTTGCACCTACTCCTCATATTAAGCAATGGTTAAAAAACCAAATGTCATAAATTCAAACCTACTCCTCATAAAATAAAAACCCACACATTCTAGTTGTGGGTTTTTATTTTATTAAGT
>CAYJDF010000293.1:0-1281 GCA_964368845.1 uncultured Desulfovibrionaceae bacterium | reverse complement strand
TACAGAGAAAGGTCACATTGTGTCACAAAAAAGCGACCTCTCCTGTTTTCGGGGAAAGGTCGCTTTGGTTTGTGTTTTTTATTAAAACTTAGTTACATGCTATACGTACACGCCCGTCTGTGGGCTAAGCGCCGAGGTAGTGCCTGCACCTGCCTTGTGCACAATCACGCTGTACACCGAGAAGCTTGTGGGGAAGAACTCCACATACCCATTGTACACGTACACGGGGGTTATCTCCTCCACACTGCCGTCGTCCTTTATGTGCAGTACGGTGACGGTGTCTGCGGTAGTAAGCCCCGGCACGTTTATGCGTATGCGTGTGTTGCCGTCTTGGGGCTGTACCTCACCTCCGTTTGCGTCGGTCATGGTGATGTCCGCAAGGAAGTGCACCTCGCCCGTGATGCCGTTTTGCTGTGCAAACTCACGCAGTTTTGCCAAATCCTGCGATTGCTGTACCGAACTTTGTGGGTTGATGTGCAGCGTGTTGCCGCTGGGCACAAGGGAGTCTTCGAGGTCTAAAGTGCCGTTTGGCTCAAGCGGCAGGGCTTCCTCGGCTGTGCCCACCACCGTGAAGGGCACGGCCAGTGTGCCGCTGTAGTTGCCCTTGCCTGTGACGGTGAGTGTATAGCTACCTGCATCCGTTGCGGTGTTGCCACTCACGGTATAGTCTGTGCCCTCGGCGAGGGTTCGGCCGTTCAGTGTTATAGAGGCAACGCTTTGGGTCTGCTGTGTGCCGTTTGCCACAAGCGGTGTGCCCAAGGCCACCTGTGCGCCTGCCAATGCAAGCGGCGTGATGCCGGCCGTCGTGGGGAAAGAAAACTCGGCGTTGCTAAAGATGTAGTTGCTTGCCTTTGCCGTGTTTGTAAGCTGCACCACGCCCCCCACGGTGAGGTTGTCGCCCACATCGGGGCTTGGAAAATCGGCACTTACGGTGTAATCTGTGCCTTTGGTGAGGGTTTCGCCGTTTACAAGGCCGCTAAAACGCACGTCTGCCGTGGCATCGGTGATGCCGTTGTACGCACGGCTTTGCGCTGTGGCTCCCGTGATGGTAAGGGTGGCTCTTTGGATGGTGTAGGATGCTGTGATTGTTGCACTGCCACCGCCAATATAATTGGTGCCCGCCGTTGTGTCGTACGCACCGTCTGCGCCCAAGGGAGGTACCGTTACGGTGAGGGTATAATCGCCTGCGTTTGTGGCGGTGTTGCCGCTTAGGGTGTAGTGCGTGCTCTCTGTAAGAGTTGCACCGCCCAGCGTTGCGTCCACACTTTGTGTTTGCTGTGT
>CAYJDF010000292.1:0-1286 GCA_964368845.1 uncultured Desulfovibrionaceae bacterium | reverse complement strand
CCTTCCTTGAAATATGCAAAGCATATCTTGGTATTGAGCCAAGTTTAGACGACATTCAAGCGTGGTTACTTTGTGTTTCCATGAATGAAGCAAAGAGTTTTGGACCGTACATGGCTACAAATTTCGCTGTAGACTTGTGTAATCATTCGGCACAAATGGCTCGCCAGTACATGGCAGATTATCAAAATGATAGCTCGTGTACTATTCCCCACGCTCACGGTTTTTGTTTACTTTGTTCCTGCTGTGAACAAGCAAAATACTGCCCTAAATTTGAAAGTGAAGATGTTCCTGATATGGAAGCAACTTTTGAAGAATTAGAAGCGCTAAAAGAGCAAAAAGAAAGTCTGTGTGAGGAAATAAGCACGATAGAGCAAAGCATCAAGCAGAGCTTTTTCAATGCTGACCTAAAAGGAAAGTGGTTTAGTGCTGGTAATTATAAATTCAGAGTCAGCGAGCAATCGGGGAGGCGCACACTGAACAAAGAATTACTGCTTGCAGAGCTTATGGAATTTATGGACGAAGATTCAGCTTATGCGCTTATTTCAAATTCTGAAACGGAATCAGCTCCGTCTGCAAGACTGTATGTGAATGCCGTAAACTAATGAAGAAGTGGCGGCCATTCTTGTGAAGTATGTAAAAGGGCGATAATTATAATGGTTTCATCGTGTATTTCATAGACGAGTAAATAGTGTTCGTGAAAAACAAGCTCGCGAGAATTTTGTATTCGCCCAACTTTTCCTATGTTTGGAAATTGTGAAATACGAGCAGTTGCGGCAGTTATAAGCTCGTCTAAATCTAAAGCAGCAATGATATTATCAAGAGCTATAAATTCAATAATGGAATTTCTATCTCTTCGTGCTACTTGAGTCCAAATAATTTTCATTCGGCACTCTCAAGCTTTGCAAGAAGTCTTGTGCGGCGTTCTGCTGCTTCTGCTAAAACGGTATCATTATCAACAACCCTACCAAGAGCAATGTCGGAACGTCCCTCAGCCACTTTTCGGGCAAACCAAGTGTCATAGTCCTTTTGACGCTGAGTTTCCTGAACAGTATCACGCATATACTCACGTATAAGCTGTGCGGCTGTGCGTTCCTTCGATTTTGCGGCTTCCGTAAAGGCATCTTTTAGGTCTTTATCAATACGCAATGTAAAAGTTGCTTCAGACATAGGCATTTCCTCATGTATTGCATTATACGTATAATGTAACACATGTAAGCAAAAAGTCAAACGAAAAGGAACAGTGGAAATTAACAAAGTGACAGGATGTCACGCTCTTTAGCGAGCGT
>CAYJDF010000291.1:0-1300 GCA_964368845.1 uncultured Desulfovibrionaceae bacterium | reverse complement strand
GAAAATCTGTTGCGTGAGCTGGGCATCGATTTTGATTATATCGGCGGTGAGACGAATTCCTCTCAAATTGAAGATGTTCAATATATGGACGTGCACAGCTTTGAATTTGCCGTGGCGCGTCCTAACACGGATGTGCAGGACGCTCATGAAGGCAGGGGCGGGATTATTGAGTCAGACGAATACGGAGAACCGATACGACAAGAGCTCATCACAGTCGAGGTTTCGGGCGGTGAAATTCTTAATTTTTCGTGGGCATATCCTGCCGATTTAATAGCAACCGAAGCGGAAAACACAAAACTTATACCCTTTGACGAAATGGCGGAAATTATAAAAAAGGGCATGATGATTCATCACGAAGTCATAGATGATGGAACGCTTCACAGGGAGATAGACGTTGAAAAAGTTGTGCTGAATTACATGCAGGTCAAAAAGGAAAATGCTTCGGACGAGCGATATTATATCCCCGTGTGGGACGTTATTGGGCGCTCCTCCGAGACTTATATTTACGACAACAGCACCGGATCCGACGTAGAAATTATAGAGTCGGGTGTGGGAGAACTCACGCATATGCTCACGGTAAATGCCATAGACGGTACGTTTATAGACAGGGTTGTGGGTTTTTGATATCAAGCGTTTTGTACTAATAGCCCACGCCTCTATCAATAATACTGCCGTCCACCCCATTAACACAAAGTAATATTATCTCTGACGTTGCATCCTGCGCACTTTCGGTTGCGCGTCTTATGCCGTAAAAATTCCATGCAGGCACGAGCAGTCCGGCGTTTTGTGAGTTTTGCTCAAGAATCCTCACATATTCAAGCCTGACCGCGGTTATCTCGCAGTGCACCTT
The DNA here is from genome assembly GCA_964368845.1 of uncultured Desulfovibrionaceae bacterium. GTDB lineage: Bacteria > Desulfobacterota > Desulfovibrionia > Desulfovibrionales > Desulfovibrionaceae > CAYJAD01. Next base: position 450 of record CAYJDF010000291.1, on the reverse strand, counting down.
CGTATAGGTAATGGGCATCATCTTTTCAAAGATGTCACGTATGTCGGAAAAGGGCAACATGCTTGAGCTTTCCACGGCGGTTTCGGTAATTTCAATGGGTGCGCTCCAGAACATTTGTCTTATTCCCTCGTCATTTACATTGATTTGCATATATTCATACGGCCATTCCCATGTGTAAGCATCGGTAGAATCGTATGAACCGCCAACTTCGCTTACTACGTTGTTCGTGTCGATAAACCTTGCGCATCGCAAGCTGTAGCTGCTACTCGTGTCGTTCGCCACATGCGTTGCCTTTATCGCCTCAAAAGGCAATCCGCTATTTTGCAAAAATTCATTTACCATTGTCGTGGCATCGGCGGGAGATATGCTTAACCCTTCTGCAGGAGTGGTGTCCGTTATATCCTTATTCGTTCGCTGGGGCGGTTCGGGTTGCATGTCCACGGGGTGCTC
>CAYJDF010000290.1:0-1309 GCA_964368845.1 uncultured Desulfovibrionaceae bacterium | reverse complement strand
ATTGATAGATATCGTTTTTATGCAGATCAAAGTCATAAATTGAATTCATTGACCTTGAACTATGGTGCACAGTTTATGTATGCCACAAACCGTAGTTCACAATTATATCATTCAATAATAGGAGAAGATATGAGTTCCATAAATATGAATAAGCAATTAAAGGAATACACGAGTAATCTGTATATGGGATTTGAAAAGAATATCGACAACAAGTTATTTCTTTCTGCTTCTCTTGCTGGGGAATACTATAATTTTGAAGATGTGAAAGAATGGAATATTTTTCCGACATTGGAAGCCACTTATATGATTTCACCCAGTCATGTTACACAACTTTCATTTTCTTCTGATAAAGTCTATCCTAGTTACTGGGAATCGCATGGCGGTACAAGCTATCTGAATAGCTATGCGGAAATACATGGAAACCCATTTCTCAAACCATACAAGAATTATTCGGTACAATTTAACTACATCATTAAAAGAAAATATGTATTGACAGCATACTATAACAGGCAGAAAGACTATTTCACCCAACTTCCGTATCAGTCTCCAGAACGCTTGGTTTTGATTTATAAGACCCTAAATTTTGATTATAAACAAATTGCAGGATTGAATCTTATTCTCCCGTTCAATCTTAGCAAAGTAATGGATTCCAGAATGACTTTGAATGGTTTTTATGACAACGTAAAAGCATCACAATTCCATGACATCTCGTTCAACAAGGACAATTGTGTGTTTTATGCCCAGTTAGACAATACAATTAACATATCCTCAAAACCGAATATCAAATTGGAAATCTCCGGGGCATATATAACAAAGAACATTCAAGGCCCAGCTACTTTATCTGCTTTATGGAAAATCGATGCAGGAGTAAAATGGATATTTGGGAAAGGTGCTGGTGAACTTAAACTTAAGGGTATGGATTTGTTCAATACATGGATGCCCGATATGACAATGATATACAATTCGCAAAATCTAGAGATGAATATGCGCCCCGATTCTCGCTCAGTCATGTTATCATTCACGTGGCGTCTTGGTGGATTTAAAGAATCTGACACCAAGTTAGACTCTTCAAGATTCGGTATAAAATAATAGAATGGAAATATTCTCAGATAATTTCAAAATCAGAGATCAGTTCGCTGCGACTGACCTTTAGAAACTGTTTAAGTTTTCCAGTTATAATTGTTTAAAGTGAGTTTTTCTCTAGGTCTAGTATTAAGCTTCTTTTGTACGCCATTATTTTTATCACTGAGAAGTTTTCAAAATCAGTCATTTGTGAAATATACTGTATAATGAGTTTATTAGCATTCTC
>CAYJDF010000289.1:0-1317 GCA_964368845.1 uncultured Desulfovibrionaceae bacterium | reverse complement strand
AATACTACCCTTACTTTAGACAGTTTTCTCTTAATAAATAAGATATATCCTTGTCTTTGTGTCGGTTAATATTAATTTTTATTTCACTGTTCTTCTTCTAATTTTTACACCTAAGCCCTATCAAGCAGCTGTCATATATACATCCTCTGGTGTTCTATAATCAAGCGATTGATGCAATCTTTCGCTATTATAAGTCGCAAAGTACGACTCTAACCCCATATACAACTCACGCCCAGAGTTAGGCTTCGACAGGTAAATATACTCATATTTTACTGATCTCCAAAGTCTTTCGATAAATATATTATCCAATGCTCGACCTTTGCCGTCCATACTGATTTGAATTTCAGCTTTTTGGAGTATCTCAATAAATTTTGCACACGTAAACTCGCTCCCTTGGTCAGTGTTGAATATCTCAGGCTTTCCATATCTCTCAATCGCCTCCTTTAGTAGCTCTTGACAAAACTCGCTATCATGAGTATTCGAGATACCCCACGCCAACACATACCTTGAGTGCCAGTCGATTATTGCGCACAGATACATATAGCCACCATCCATCGGAATATATGTAATATCAGTGCTCCATACCTGATTACACCTATTAATCTTTAACCCTCGCAGCAGATAAGGGAACACCTTGTGCTCCTTGTTAGGCGGCGTGGTGCGTGGTTTGGGATAAATAGCCGAGATGCACATATCTTTGAAGTAGCCTCTAATTCGCTTTTCACCAACATCAAATCCATTATTTTTAAGGTGTTCAGTCATTCTTGACACACCATAATATGGCATCTTGGTATAAGTACGGTCTATCTCTTCTTTTATCTCTAACTCTCTGTTGTGGCGAGGTTTACCTTTGCTTGTATAATATAATCCACTACGGCACAGTCCGAGCAGTATGCATTGCTGTACAAGGCTGAGTTTTGGGTGGTTCGGCTCAACAAGCTCACGCTTTTCCTTTAAAGAGACTTCAAGTGTTCCCACTTTTTTTTTAGAAATTCGTTCTCTACTTCGAGTTGCCCAATTTTACGATACAAATTATCAACATCTGATTGATTACAAGAGGGCTTATTTTGCTTGGTCGTCTTAAATGTTTCTGCTGAAGCATCTAAGAATTGCTTCTTCCAAGTAGATACTTGTGTTGGTGCAACTTCAAAATGCGCTGCGATTTCATTAACGGTCTTCAAACCTTTGACTGCCTCGATGGCTACCTTTGCCTTAAACTCAGCACTGTGTCTTTTTCTCATTTTACATTCTGTTATGACACAAAGATAAAAATTATTTCTCTCTTAACTAGCTGTCCTAATTTGGGGTAGTATTATA
>CAYJDF010000288.1:0-1319 GCA_964368845.1 uncultured Desulfovibrionaceae bacterium | reverse complement strand
ATGAGAGATCAACTCATAAATCAGCAACTTCCACTTATTTCACAAGAAATTGTAAATAATATTGATGATAACGTCCTAGAAGCAGGTAGGGCTATTAGCCTTATTATTAAAAGCCCAGCCTTACAAAATTGGATAGCAAAAGGCGAGCCAAATGAAGAACTTGAAACAATATACAAAATGCTCGAAAGCATTCTTTCTACTTACGATGTTGTTGGGGCAAACTTTGTTTCAAATCAAACCAAACAATACACTGATTTAAACGGCACAAAAAGAGATTGGGCATATCGTGTAACGGAAGCTGACACTTGGTTCACAGGCTTTCGTGATAGTAAAATAGACGGAAATATTGTTGTATATGTGAACGACCCAACTTGGGGCTACAAAGCCTTTATTAACAGACGTGTCGAGCATGATGGTAAATTTGCAGGTTTGCTCTCCATATCAATTGATATTCGCGATTTTGCAAAAGAGCTAAGCTCACGCACCATAGGAGCTAATGGTAACACTTTTTGTGTTGAAGAAAATGGAACCATTCGCTTTCACAAAGATACTTCACTTATAAATAAAAACATAACCGAAGTTTATCCACAATACACTAATATATTCCCGCAAATGCAAGGTAAACCAAAATATTTTGCAGAAATTGAAGGCGAAACAAACGAAAAAAGTGATACTATTTATACTCTAAGCACACATATTCCAACACTTGGTTTTTATCTTATTACTGAAGCCTCAGAAAATGAATTTATGGCAGAAGTTACAACTGCTACTATTACAAGTGTGCTTGTTTCACTTGTTTTAACTTTAATTTCTTTAATTTGTGCCTTTATATTTATCCGCAGTATCATTAGCCCACTAAAACTTACAGCACAATTTGCTAAAGCTGTTAGTAGTGGCAAACTAGATACACAATTAGAGCTCGAACGCAATGATGAAATAGGCGTTCTTGCAGATGCATTGCGTGCAATGGTCATATCTTTAAGGCAAAAAATACAACAAGCAGAAGAAGCAAGCGCACTTGCAAAAGAGCAAATGCTCTCCTCTGAAGCTGCACGAAACGAAAGTGAATCTCAGCAAGAAAAGATTGTGAAAATACTTGATTCCATCCTAGTTACTGCACATGATGCTGCAAGTATTTCTCTTGCGCTTAATAATGCCGTACAAGAGCTTGGTGAAGAAAATAATCATATTATCAATGGTACAGAAGAACAAATACTTGAAATGAAAAAAACCAGTGAGTCATTGAGTATTATGGTAAACACTTTCAATAAAATCATGCAACTCACAGAAGACGCAGCCCAAAAAGAAGATCAAGCCCG
>CAYJDF010000287.1:0-1324 GCA_964368845.1 uncultured Desulfovibrionaceae bacterium | reverse complement strand
TTGCATCATGTCAAAAGAGTGATATAGGAGCAGGAAGCACGCATCCTGATGCCTTACTGATAAGCGCGGAGGTAGGTAAAGAGAGTGTCTTTACACGTAGCAACCCACTAGGAACAGAGGAGAGCTCGCGCAAGAGTTTCAACGAAGGCGACAGGATTTCGTTAACAGCAGGCACACAGGTAGCAGCAACTTATACTCTTAATAAGGGAGTATGGGAGGCAGTAGTTTATCCCTTGTGGAAAGAATCAACGATGGGCGTATGGGCAGCATACCCCCACACTGCTAGTGTAACTGAATTCACGTTACCACAAGAGCAAAGCACGTTATCCGCTATTTCCATGGCAGATTACATGGTTTACAAGAATGATGCTATGGTACGTCCGGCAGCAGGTGCCGCTGTAGCTATTAACTTAACACGTCAAACAGCACGGGTAATAGTAAACATATCATCATTTAACAATCAGTATGACAATACGGCATTAGTTAGTGCTTTAAAAATCTACTCTGGTCTTGATAAGATAGGAGGAACTGCAACATTAGCGGTATCACCATACAGTGTGGATGGCACTACCGGAGGAGTAGGTTCAAACTATTACGCACTAGTACTACCAACAGTGTCTAAGGACGAAACGTTTATCACTTTCAATGTAGGAAGTGATGCATTAACGGTAAGGGGTATTCCCGCGATGGATGCCGGCAAGAGTTATACATATAATATAACCGTAGGAAAGGATAAAGCCGAGATTTCAAGTGTAACTGTAGCAGACTGGGCAACGGGAGCCGTTATAGATGGTGGCGAGTCTTTAATTGATGTAATTACCTTTGCAGATGACAACTTCCGTAAAGCACTTTTATCAAGTGTAGACGGTAATGGAGATGGCATGATAACAATGGAGGAGGTATCATCAGTAACCACGCTTAATGTATCTAACAAAAGTATCACTTCGATGCCAGAGATAAGATATTTTAAGAATCTAACATCACTTGACTGTTCGGGTAATTCTCTTACGGAGTTAAATATAGTAAACTTGGTTAAGTTAAGTAGTTTAAAGAGTTATGGCAACACATTAGCAGAGTTAAACATAGCAGCATTAACGAAGCTTACAGGCATAGAGGTAGGTGAAAATGTTAATTTATGGGTAAACAGCACGCAGGAGTCTGATGTAGACTTACTTTCGGCAAATAACAATACAGGCGTTACAAAGTCGAACATTTCGGGCAATACCGCAGCAATAGTTTTTGAGGATGCAAATTTCAAGAGTGCTTTGTTGGCACTTAGTGGTATTAATACAGACAGTGATGATGAAATCACATATGCAGAGGC
>CAYJDF010000286.1:0-1335 GCA_964368845.1 uncultured Desulfovibrionaceae bacterium | reverse complement strand
CCACCATAAGCGGCGCAAGTGCCCACAGCCAAAATGGCTGCAGCGTCAGGAGCTAGTTCTTTTACCATGTCAACCATGGTAATTTCTTCGTGTTTTTTGCCGTCCATGGTTTCACCAACGATACAGTACTTACCGTCTTTAGCAACCGGAATGGCACCTTCAACAACAACGAAGAACTGTCCCTTCTTGGCTTTTGCAACACTACGCATAAATTCAATGGCTTGTTCGCCTTCGGCTGCCATCACTGTGGGGTGGTAGTCAAGACTAATAACTTTTAAAAGCACATCTGCAATGGTAGGATTAGCAGCGTCAAGCAAGGATACGGAACAACCCGTACAGCCCTGGCCCTGCAACCAAAGTACAGGAGGACGCTCACCGCTCAAAGACGCAGCCAACGCTTCATTTACAGCAGGGTGAAACATTTGGGAAACCCCAAAACCTGCAACCGTACCTGTACATAGTTTAACAAAGTCACGCCTATTGAGACTCATTCTTTGCCTCCTCAAATTGTATGGCGTTATTTTACGGCATTTTACATGCCCAAGATCACAGCGATCTTGCTTTCGCTTTAACGTACAAAAAATAAGTATTTGTGTCAAGCTACGCTATAAAAATACTCTTACAAATGGCATTGTCTAGGATCTTTTGCAAAAAATCTTCTATAAGCATTGATGGGCGCAGATATTATTTTTTTTAAGCAAATATCTACAGAATTTGCTATACTCTAAAATGTTTAGAATATAATTTTTTCTAGACATAGTGGGGTAATGTATATTAGTAATTGGTAATTAATTCACTTTTTTACTAGATTAATTATCTCAAACTTTAATTGAGTTTTTTTATGTGGTTGAACTTACTACTTGGTTTATTGCCCTATGTGGCCTTATTTTTGACAGTCATTGTCTTCTTGCAAAATAATATTTTGCAAGATGCTGTGGTGCGTGCTTCGCTTATTTGGGGTGGCTTTGTATTCTTGCTAAGTCTTGGTTTAAGTCTTTTTGATGCCATAAACTATGTTAGCGTGCTTGCAACTTTTGGCATTTATTCTTTGTTCATGCTTTGGCGTTTTTGGATTCAAAGGAAAAATATTTCTATAAAGTTTGAGTTGAATAATTATTTAAAATTCATATTGTTTATTGTAGTTGTTGTAATTATAACTGGTTTGATTTATCCGCCTAATACTTGGGATGCTTTGACCTACCATATGCCAAGAATTCAGCATTGGATACAAAATCAAAACCAAGCCTTTTTTTATACCAACATCATTCGCCAAAATGGTATGGCTCCTTTTGCTTCTACTATGATATTGCCAAGTGTTATCTTAGCTAAATCAGA
>CAYJDF010000285.1:0-1345 GCA_964368845.1 uncultured Desulfovibrionaceae bacterium | reverse complement strand
CTGTTGACGGCGTGAAAGGTCGTTGACTAGCGTCCGCCCTCCTTACATTTCAACGGCTTATAGTGCATCTAAGAGCACTGTAATGCATCTAACTACAAATACTCTTGTAACCTTTTTTTGTAACCCCTATTTTTTGGGGCAATTTATACTTTCTTTAAATTCACTTTTTAGAAGTAATTTTTCCTTATTTTTTTCCATAAGACCACCACCAAATTTCAGTCCATAACTTCGTGTTAGGGGGCTTTTTTTGCGTCCTTTAATTTACGAAAATTTTTGGACGAAACAGAATTTATTCTGTCTATGTATCGTGGTGGATACATACTGACGAGTCAGCCACTTCGGATCATCTATAGTATAAGGAAAATCTATAGAAAAATTGCAAGCTCATTAAAAGCGAAAAGCTTACGAACGGCGAATTCATAAGCTTATCAATAGAGTAATTTCATTTACTACTCCTAATTGCTTTTAGGACTAAAACAATGAAATTAATATAGCCTAGCTTGCGATCATTGTCAAGCTTTGGTGGTCTATTTTTTACGCTTTTTTTTGAGTGAAAAAGGACTTTTACAATGCAATCATTACAAGCGTTTACACCTAAAACACAGGCTAGAGGATTTATAGTGCCAAATTTTATTCAAGATAATGAAAACATCAGTATTGGAGCCAAATATTTATATGGTGTTCTATGTGATTATGCCAGAGATAAAAGCTTTTGTTACCCATCTAAAAAGACTTTGGCCAAGCAATTAAATGCCTCACTAAATACCATAAGAAATTATCTTAAAGAATTGGCAACTCATGGATTTATTAAAGCCTTTTTTAATGGTGTGAAAGATATTTTTTACCTATTCTGCCCAATAAAAAACAATGACTATAAAAATAGTCAAGATATTAATAATATTAATGAAGAAAACAAAGATTCTAAGTTTGAAAATATCAGTCAAAATCAAGGGGGTGCAAATTTTGAACAGGGGGGTGCAAATTTTGAACCCAAAACTAATCTTAAAGAAACTAAGTTAATTAACCCCCTACCCCCTGAAAATATTATTTCCAAACCGGTCAAAAAAGTTGGTGGGGTAAATTTCAAAATTATTAATAAAGAGTTTGAAGAAGTTTGGAATTTATATCCAAAAAAAGAAGCTCAAGAATCTGCAAGGGCAATGTGGTTTAGGCTTTTTAGGCAAAACAAGTTGCCATCAATGGATATTTTGAAAAAGAGTATTGCTTATTTTGACCAAAGTTATCAATGGCAAAAGAAGAATGGTCAATATATTCCGCAAATGGTTAACTTTTTAAGGGGCTTGCGTTGGGAAGATTGGACTGAAGATTTTCAAACAAATAAGGA
>CAYJDF010000284.1:0-1350 GCA_964368845.1 uncultured Desulfovibrionaceae bacterium | reverse complement strand
TTATTAACCCTAAGCGTATGCACAATGGCCTTGGCACAATCGTCAGGTTCTAAAACTTCAACGTCAATGGTGCAATGTGAGTGTTTTTTATATAAAGCTGCACGCTCATTAAATAAGTCTTCAATGGTTTGTCCAGGAGCAATGGCAATGCCGCGGTCCGGATTGCGCGCAATACGCTCTAATATTAGGGGTAAACCAGCGGTAATGTGTACCACAGGACCAAGACTTTGCAAATGTTGCATGGCCCGATCCCTGTACACAACGCTACCTCCGGTGGCGATGACAGTTCTAAATAAGCGCAAAGAGGAAACCACTTCCATTTCAAGGTCTAAAAATTCTTCCTTAGTCATGGCATCGGTAACACTTTGCAAAGGCACGCCATATAAAGACTCAATAACATAGTCTGAGTCAACAAAGGACCATTGCAGGTGTTGAGCTAGAGCAAGCCCCACAGTGGACTTGCCAACCCCTGGCATTCCCACTAAGGTGATACAAGGGATTTTATGACTTTTGGGTGTAGCTGGTGCAAAACATTCTGACATAATATTTCCTTATAATTATTGGCTCATGATGCATGAAAAAAAGGATAAAATCAATATTATATAGAGTAAAAAGTATGAATTAGCTACTTAATATTTTTAACCCAAAAAATTATCACTCTAAAGAAAGTCAAAAACTTTACGATAAGTTTTGTGTTAAGTTTCAGTGATTGTCTGATATCGTAACCGATGGTAATAATTTCATCTGAAATTGCTATTGTAATATATTTGAAGGAGCTTTTATGCTAAAATTCCCAAAAATTATAATAATTACTTTTGCCCTGTATATGCTTTTATGTATTCCTGCTTTGGCAGCCCAAGCAGTTGTTGGAACAGTTGGCGGCTACGTATCCAACACCCCTATGGCTGCCGGACCAAACGCCAGCATTGGTGAAGTTTGGATGCGTCATGGTGGCGCGCGCTTGCAATATGACGCATTAATGGGCTCAGTGCAAACCAATACCAATGGTAGAATGCGCCGTGATCCAGCAGCCATAACCACCCTACCCCCACTCTACCCCCAAAAACGTGTGGTTAAAAAAACCAAAAAAACCTCTGTATCTAAGGCAAAAAAAACCCCCACAAAGGTTAATCCATCACCAAAGCCAGTTTTACCAAAAAAAACCAGCGACAATAATAAAAGCCCTTACACTGGCACTGCCCCAGCTGCTCCGTCAGCAAATGAGCAAAGCCCTGCCAGTAGCAATAAAGTCACTGTCATACCATCACCTTCACCAAGTCCGGCCATAAATGCTGCTACGCCATCTAGCCTTACGCCGGCAAGTACTGCTGTTTCACCGCCACCTAACCC
>CAYJDF010000283.1:0-1358 GCA_964368845.1 uncultured Desulfovibrionaceae bacterium | reverse complement strand
CAGACTGGCTAAATCCAAACGACCGCCGTATCTTCTCTTTGAAAACGTCTTCGGACTCCTATCGCATAACAAAGGCGAAACTTTTAAAACCGTCCTCTCCACGCTTCATGACATGGGGTATGGTGTCGAATGGCAGGTGCTTAACAGCAAACATTTTGGAGTTCCCCAGTCAAGGCGCAGGGTGTACATTATCGGCTATACTAATCCCCGATGCGCCGGAAAAATACTACCTGTCCAAGGAACAAACGGAGAAACTCTTGTACAAATCGCAGGAGGCTCGCAGGGCTCGAGAATCTACGACAGTGAAGGAGTCTCCTGTACTTTGACATCTCAGTCCGGCGGAGGCGGTGGGAAAACGGGGCTCTACTTTGTGGATATGTGCAAGGGTCATCCCCAAATAACCGAAAATGCACGCTGCATTACTACCCGCCAAAACAACGGGATTACTAACCGAAAAGGTCAGGCTTCGGGTGTGCTTAAAACTAAAGAGACAGCCTGTGCCGTGCTCACCCCCACAAGGGAAAATGTGCGGCAACAGGGTCGACGCATTAAAAACCCGGAAGAACCTATGTTCACAATATTAGCATCAGAAACGCCGGGAGTGTTGCTTATAAAAGAGGCAACAAAGCGTGGATTTAAAGAGGCGGAGGTTGGCGATAGCGTAGATTTAGGATTCGCCGGAAGCAACACCCGCAGGGGTCGTGTCGGGAAGGATATTGCCCACACTGTTGATACCGGAAGTTCGACGCAGGGAGTTGTTGTGCGCACCGGACGTATTCGCAGGCTCATGCCCAAAGAGTGTTTCAGATTGCAGGGCTTCACGGATGAACAAGCGGACAAGATTCTCGCCATCACATCAGATGCACAGGCATATAAACAGGCAGGTAATGCTGTAACTGTAAATGTTGTTCATGCCATCGCTTCTAAAATAAAGGAAGTAGATAGGCAGATAAAAGCGGGTGAGCTATGAGTGACATAACGATAAAGAATCAGAATTTCGGCATAGAGATAGAATTTTCCGGCATTACACGCAAGGATGCGGCTTATGCAGTGGCTGAATATTTTGAAACTACCCCCGAATATGTAGGCGGCACTTACAGAGAATGGCATGTTGAGGATGATGTGGGAAAAACATGGAAATTTGTCTACGATTCCAGCATCCACGGCAAACAACGGGTTGGAAGTGGATATATTTCTACCGAAGATAGCGAATACAAAGTCGAACTGGTGTCACCCATTTTAACATACAAAGAAATGCCTAAATTACAGGAAATAATCCGATGTATACGACATGCGGGAGGGCGGTCATCTGAGCGCGATGGTCTGCATATTCATATCGATATTTCAAATCACAACCG
>CAYJDF010000282.1:0-1359 GCA_964368845.1 uncultured Desulfovibrionaceae bacterium | reverse complement strand
TTTGAGAATTCTCAGCTTGCAGTTTTAATTTTAGAGGTGTTTGTCAACAGCTCCATTTCGCTACCTCATCGGTGCATCGGGAAACACGACACACCTACACAAATATAGAGTGGAGGAAATTTATGACCGAAAAGCGTGACAAAGGTATCTACATTAAAATGACCCAAGAGGAACTCGACGCTATTGACGAGAAAATGGCGAACGCTAACATCCACAACCGCAGTGGCTTCATCCGTAAAATGGCGATTGACGGACTGCTCATACAGCTTGATATGCCGGAACTCAAAGAGATTGGGCGATTGCTCGGTATTACAGCGAACAACGTCAATCAGATTGCCAAGAAAGCCAACGAGACGGACAACATTTACGGCGACGACATTGCCGATGTATCGGACAAGTTTGACGATATACGCCGACAATTCGGCGAGCTGTTACAGGCTTTGGCGAAGCTCCAAAAGTCGCTTTAAGGAGGTGAAGCAATGGCTACAACAAGGCTTATCCCCTTGCACACAGGCAAGGGCAAGACCATCGGGGAGGCACTCGGTCGCACCGTAGACTATGTTGAAAACCCCGACAAAACCGCCGAGGGTGAGTTTATCTCATCCTATGAATGTGACCCGATGATAGCGGAGCAAGAATTTCTATTCACTAAGAGCCAATATACCGCACTGACAGGGCGTAATCAAGGTGACAGGGATGTTATCGCCTACCACCTACGGCAGAGCTTCAAACCGGGCGAAGTTGACCCACAGACGGCGAACAAAATCGGGTATGATTTGGCGATGTCGCTGACTAAGGGGAAACACGCTTTCATCGTCTGCACTCACGTTGACCGCAAGCACATCCACTCTCATATCGTCTTTAATTCAACGGCACTCGACCACACTCGAAAGTTCCGCAACTTTTGGGGCAGTAGCTTTGCGATACGGAGAATATCGGACAAGTTGTGCCTTGAACAAGGACTTTCCATTGTGGAAACCCCTAAGCCGTCCAATGGGCATTATGGCAAATGGTTGGGCGATGGAAAGCCGCTCACCCATTCGGATAAATTGCGGATGGCGATTGATGCCGTTCTTGCGAGCAAGCCTGTTGATTTTCCGTCCTTCATAGCGCAAATGCAAGCGGCAGGATATGAGGTGAAAGACGGAAAATATCTTGCTTTCAAGGGTGCGGAGCAAAAGAAGTTTATCCGCTTGCGTTCACTTGGTGATGGCTATTCCGAGGATGAAATCCGGGCTGTCATTGACGGCAAAGCGGCGCATAAGCCGAAGCCCATCAAGCAACCACAGCGGCAGGAAAAAGCAGTCAATCTGCTTGTGGACATTCAAGCCAAACTGGACGAGGGTAAAGGCAAAGGCT
>CAYJDF010000281.1:0-1361 GCA_964368845.1 uncultured Desulfovibrionaceae bacterium | reverse complement strand
ACACGGCTTAAATCTTTGGGAATGGGTACATAAGCCATTTGTTCTATTCCTTTCCGTAAAATAGAAAACAGCCTTTCGGCTGTTTTCTTAGTAATTATAAATTTCATCAAGATATGCAAGTAGGTTAATTGCACATTGTTGTATTGATTCTTCATACTCTTTTGGGTTTAATACATAATTATCACATAACTCCTTTAACTCTAACAAATCTTCAAATTCTTCGAAGTCTATATAGTTTGATAGTTCTTGAAAAATTTCAGCAAATTCAGTACAGCTAATAGTTTTTTCAGTGAATTCTTTTAGTGAACTTTTGCACTCAAATATTATTCCCGTATCAAAATGCACACAAGTGTTACTTATAGCTTCAACTGATTCTATACGGTTTTTTGAATACCCATTTTCTTCGTAAAAATGTTCCACTTCATCTATCAATTGTTGAGATATAATGCCTTTACATAATTCATCAATATATTCTTGGATAAATGCTACTTCAAGCTCAAGTGGCTGAATGCTTTTTATATATCGCATAACGGGGTTGAACTCACTATTATTTACTAAAAAAACTAAAAATTCAACAAGAGCAATTCGTTCGTCTATTTTTTGTGAGTACAAAGAGTTTTTTTGATAGTTATTTAAGAACACTTTCTGTGCTTTTGAATCAGACCGTAATTCATATGTATATGTATTATTCTTTGTACTTAAATCACTTACAATGGCATAATATTTTTTAGAGATTGAACCAATAACTTTTCCAAACAAATTCTTCACAGCGTCATTAAACAAGATCGCATCATTAGATAAAAAGTGCCTATCAACTTTATTTGCATCTATGTGTTTCAAAATGTATTTTGAAACAGCATATGATTCACTTTCATAAGAAGAATTTAGATTGAATCTATTGTATCTTCCAGTAGTATAGAATTTTTGAAGTAGTTGTAGCAACTCATTTTCACGAGTGTCAAAGTCGACTTTTATTGCTTTTTTTATCTTAGCGTGTAAACCAGTGTGACTATGAGTAATAAGTTCTTTTTCAAATGTTTCATAATTTTCAAAAGTAATATCTTCTGCTAATGTCAAAATTATTTTCTGAATTCGTTCTATTCCGACAGCAGTATTGTATAGCGCTGTAAACAACATAGCCTCTTCGCTGGTACCTTTCACTTGGTTCAAAGTATGTATACCATTATAAATAAATTCACCTGATATGTCTAATTCTGTTCCCATATCAAAATTTTTGTGATACCAAATATTATCTGCTTTCATAGCACTCATCTTAATCACTCCTTTTTATCATTATATCATACATTTAATGAGCATTAAAGATGCTTTTCGCAAGTGTTCCCGTCTTAAATAGGGCAAAG
>CAYJDF010000280.1:0-1383 GCA_964368845.1 uncultured Desulfovibrionaceae bacterium | reverse complement strand
GTGTATGGTGTAATCAAAAAGGATGTTATTGCTTTAATTCAATACCGTCCGACTGGGAACGAACGGCTAACTTCTGTACACCTCTTTACGTGGATGATGGAGAGTAGGTATCGCAAGGCTAAATTTTGCCTACTTTAGTAGGCTGACAGTGTAAATAATTGGCAGATTCGAAAGTACGATGCGAAACACCGTCCCTCACACAAAGGTGGTAGCGTCAGGTTTGTGGACTGTCAACAACGGTAATTATATAAACTGGGGTGTAATAAAATCTAATTTATGCTATAATTAAAAGAAAAATCAAGATGGTGATGTTAATGAGCACATTTAATGGGGTAATTGAATTTCCACATTCAATAAACTGCAATTATGATCTATTAGGCAAAAGCATAATCACAACAATAGGATCAAGTGAAGTTAAGCTTACTTTTCCAATAAAAACAGATTCAACAGATGATTGTGGCCTTTATAGTCCAATTATAACGGCTCCTTCACAGGAATTGTCCACCGATCAACCTACAAACAATATTGACTGGGGGCAAGTTTATAGTACCCATTTAATTACCAAGGAAATATATGGTGTTGCAATAAATACAGTAGTTTTTTCATTTGATTATGATACAGATAGTTTCGATAATATCTATCAGGATATTTCATCTTCAATCATTTCTTGGGTGAAACGATTATTCAATTTAATTGATTTATCTGGGAAATACTACATCGAAAAAAATACTGAAATAACACCAATTTATTTTAATAAGCAATGTGATAATATATATATTGTCACATTCCAAAAACCGCCACTATTAAGAGCAAATGCCTTTAATACCGATGATGCACTATGTGCAAGTGAGCTCATCGACATGATTGATAAAATTGACATAAAGAGAATTTATAAATATGAATACCAGCTATACTTGAGTGCAATCGACAGATTTAAAAAGGGATGCTATCGCCATTCTGTGACAGATGCACTTTCATCTTGCGAATTAGCAGTTACAAGTAGGATAATTGACCAATGCTGTAAAATAGGAATAGATGGAAAAGCAATTTGTCAAAACAAAAGTTTAGGAGACAAATTCAATTTTCTTAAGCATATTGGAGTTGAATTTGCGACACTTGACCCGTTAAAAGAAATTGTTAAAATAAGAAATGATATATTCCACTTACGAAAAACTGAGGTACGTAAAGAAGAGTGCGCTAATATTTTAGCAATAGTGAAAGAGTATCTAATATTATATATTTCTGATTTATATGAATCTCCATCTGAATAATGATACTCACGTGTATTATTATAGGATGTAGTGAAATCACAAGCGTGAAAATGAGAGCATTCGTTAGCAAGCAAGAGCAAAAAAATCATCGAAACGATGATTTTTTTCTTGG
>CAYJDF010000279.1:0-1418 GCA_964368845.1 uncultured Desulfovibrionaceae bacterium | reverse complement strand
CACAGTATGAGCAAGATTTTGCAAAATGGCAAATTGATATGCAAAGTTGGTATGCTGAACTGGCGCTTTTGACGAATAACACGGACGAGCGTGATTATTTTGAAATCTATAACAGCCGCCCTGTTATGCCAAACCCTCCGCTTAGAATTTATCACGGCACAACAGATATTCCGAACATAGACGTTGAACAAATTAAGGCATGCGAAACATATAAGCAAAATCCCAAACTCTTTACATGGCTTGATGATTTTGTGCCGACTTCAAACACTACAAATTTCAGAATTGAATCCACCGGCAAGTTATACCCACTTTTAGAGGAAACACAAGGCGACAGCGAAAATGACGGCGGCCAGCTCAATTCCTCGTATGAGTACAACAAAATTATCACCATGTTTATTGCTAATGAACACGCCAAAGGCTATGTGGAGCTCACAAAAGCAGGCTTGCAACTTACAGGCTCTGCAGAAAAAACAGAAACGCATAACGGCAAAGAGTACACTCTTGCACAGCCAACTTGGGAAGTTTTAGGGCTTGCCGATGCAACGTATGAGATAACCGCCGCAAGTGATATCATCACCGCAGACGGCAAATTGCACCACCAAAAAGGCGATACAGTCGCCACGCTGACAACTAATGAAAACGGCGTTGCAATTTCAGAGCCGCTGTACATAGGCGCATACGAGCTAAAAGAAATTAAAGCGCCATACGGTTATATTTTAGATGAAACGGCATATCCGTTTGAGATTACGTATAAAGGGCAAAGCATCAGCATTTACCCCGAAAGGCAGTATTTTTATAACATCCGCCAAAACATTGAGGTTGAAATTGAAAAAATGCTTGAAGTGGCTGGCGAGGGTTTAAATGCAACAGACACAGCGCAAAGCACTGCGGCAAATGCAAATAACGTGTGGTTTGGGCTGTTCGCAAATGAAGATATACACGACAGGAACGGCAAACTTGCTTTTGAAAAAGATGACCTAATTGAGGTGATAGAAATCAAAGATGCAAAAGGCATATCAACACTTGATTTGCCACTTGGCATGTACTACATGCAGGAGCTTGATAACGCCGATGATGCGTATATTTTAAGCAATTTCAAGTACGAGTTTGAGTTTGTGTATACACAAGACGAGAGCGGCACAGGTAAGGGCGAAACTATTATTAAGCTAAAAATTAACGAAGGAGTTGAAATAGTAAACATGTTAAAACGTGGGTATATTTCGCTGTTTAAGTATGACGGCGATTTCTCGCTTGGTGTTCCAAGTGAGCTTATAACGTCTGAAATTGACGGCGAGCCGACAAGCGAATTTGTAGATGGAAAAGTTATAACGACAACAAATTTTGTCAATGGCGATGTGCTGAAAGAAACAAAATCTCCGTATGAAGTTGGTACGCATGTTATAGCTAAATTAACATTA
>CAYJDF010000278.1:0-1425 GCA_964368845.1 uncultured Desulfovibrionaceae bacterium | reverse complement strand
GGTATACGCCAAACTGATGGAGGCACATTTTTGTCGCTTAATCCAGTGGTGGCCCAAAAACTAATTCAAAGTGTTAATACAGCCATGGAAAATGCCGTACAGGCAGAGGGGCAGCCTATACTTTTAGCCTCCCCCATCATTAGGCCACATTTAGCACAGTTGATTACACGCTTTTTGCCTACAGTACCGGTTATTTCTCAAGCTGAAATACCACCAGACATTCACTTGCAATCTGTGGGCGTAGTGGGGATTGATTAATGCATGTAAAAACATATACCGGACCCAATACCCAAGCGGTATTAGCTCAAATTAAAGAAGAGCTTGGCCCAGATGCGGTTATTCTTAGCAGTAGGACTTTTCGCAAAGGTGGAGTGCGCCTGCATGAGGTAACTGCTGGTATTGAGCGCACAGCCGCCGTCAATAATATGACATCCACTGGCAATGTAAAAAATGCTCATGTGGGAGCTGGCAATAGCAGTGCCCAAAGTCCTTTACTTGGTGGCGCAAGCATGGCCAGTCAAGGTTCATCTTCAGCCCATCCAAACCCTCCAGGCTGGAGTGAGTGGCATAAAGAATGGTTGCAGGTAAAAGAACATCTTTTTGCTCTTATGAAGCCATCCATTCAATTAGAAAAGCTAACCCCAAGACAGCGTGTAGCCTTAGAATATTTACAGCGCGAAGGTGTGTCCGATGTGGTGGCTTTGGAGCTTTACCGACGTTTACTTTTAAGCCCTGGGGCATCTGTGCTTGAATCTTTGAGTGAACTTGTACCGGTAAAATCTTGGAATATGCAAGAATGGCCACAAAGACTACACTGCCTTGCAGGGCCATACGGAGTTGGAAAAACTACTTGTGCTTTGCGTATGGGTCTAAGTTTGCGCGCTCAAAATCCAGATATGCGCATTGCCTTTATTAATGCCGATTGCCAACGCGGTAATGGTAGGTTAATTTTAAGGCATTGGGCAGAACTTTCGGACTTTTCATATACAGAAGCACGTGATAAACTAAGTATGGAAAAGGCATTAGTTGCCAACGCTCACGCAGATAAAATTTTTATAGACATGCAAGGTATTGGCCTTAATGATAATTTGGAACAAGTCAAAGCAAACCTTGGCATAAATGCAGATCAAGCTGGCGATATGGCAACACATATTGTGCTATCTCCAACATATGATGGAGCGCAAATAACAGCCTTTTTACATCGCTATGCCTCTGAAGGGCATACCAGCCTTGTGTGGGGTAAACTTGATGAATCTGTGAGTTATGGAAGTATTGTAAACGCGGCTGCGGCATGTAATATTCCTGTATCTGCCCTATCA
This sequence comes from uncultured Desulfovibrionaceae bacterium, assembly GCA_964368845.1. GTDB lineage: Bacteria > Desulfobacterota > Desulfovibrionia > Desulfovibrionales > Desulfovibrionaceae > CAYJAD01. Next base: position 106 of record CAYJDF010000278.1, on the reverse strand, counting down.
TATGGAGCAGAGCTGCGCGATACTCTTATATCAGCCACAGAATCTTTATTATGGCGGCTTATTTTCAAAAGACAATTACCTGGCTTAGATAGCCAAAATAATAATG
>CAYJDF010000277.1:0-1444 GCA_964368845.1 uncultured Desulfovibrionaceae bacterium | reverse complement strand
CTTGTGCTGGTACTACAGCAGAAATACCAGCTAGCTTCGTATTATTAATCGAAAAAATCATGAATTAACCTCTTTAAGAAAGGTATCATAATCTCTAATGTAATCATCTTCATTGTAGTGATCAGATGCAAGCACCATGAGTACGCAATTGGCTGAAAAATTAGTAAATTCACGCCAAATATTGTGTTTAATATATAAACCTTGAGTTGGATTGTTTATATGTATGGCTTTTCTTTCTCTACCATCATCTAGAATAAAGTCGCAAGACCCTGCAAGGCAAACAATTACTTGCTCAAGCTTTCTGTGTGAATGCTTACCGCGCACAACATGGTCAGCTGTATCCCAGATGTAATAAACCCTTTTAATGTCAAAGGGGAAGTCTTCATTTTTTTCTAGAGCAATGAGCTTACCATCATGGTCGCCTCGCACTTTAAAATTTAATATCATGTACATAAGAATCACCACTTTATTAAATGATTAATATATTATAAATCTTCTTTACCTGCATATATGTTTAATACTTCATTAGTTGGGCCTTCCATGACTATCTCACCATTTTCTATCCAAATTAGCTTGTCACATTTTTTGACTGTGCTAAGTCTGTGTGCAATGATTATGCATGTAATATCATTTGCTAGTGCATCAATAGTATCTTGTATAGCTTTTTCATTATGTTGGTCAAGGGCAGAGGTTGCTTCATCAAAAATGATAATGGATGGATTAGTATATAAGGCACGAGCTATGGAAATTCTCTGAGCTTGCCCACCAGATAGCCCTCCACCACTTTCGCCAATGCGGTGTTTTAAGCTTTCATCGTCGTCAGTGACAAAATCTATGGCTGCCTTAGTGCAAGCTACGCGCACGCGCTTAACGTCCCATGGTTTACCCCATTCGCTAAAAGCAATATTTTCAGCCAATGTACCAGCAAATAAAAATGGAGTTTGTGGTACATATCCAATTTGTGAAGCTAGAGAGATGGCTTTTGATGGTGTAACCTGTTCACCATCAACGCTTATACTACCTGAGGTTGGTGGCAATAAACCACTCATAATACCTGCAAGAGTGCTTTTTCCGCCTCCAGATGTGCCAATAAGGCCAACTTTTTCACCTTTATTAATACATAGATTGATGCTTTTTAAGTTGTCATCCTTGGCAGAAGCATATCTAAAGTTTATATCCTTGAGGCAAATATTTTTATTAAACGAAAAATCTGGGTCCGGATCCACAAGATGTTCTGGAGGTAAGGCACGTAACTCCTCAAGTAACTCTACTACAGCAATACCATAAGGGCGGTAGCTACGCACTGCAATTTGTAAGCTAATTACACGATTGCAATATGGCAATACACGCCAAGCAGTTAGTATCAAAAGTCCAAGGGCGGCAGAAATACGCTCAATGGATGCATTTTCTATAAGGACTAGATATCCTATGGCGGCAACCACAG
>CAYJDF010000276.1:0-1460 GCA_964368845.1 uncultured Desulfovibrionaceae bacterium | reverse complement strand
CTTGCCAAGGAATAAGATGTATGCTATCTATATAATAATAAATAAGTTTATAAATTAAAATGAAATATAATATGAGGAATTGATGATGCTACCAGACAGAACTGTCATTATACATACTTTTTACATTGATGAAAAAAATAAAGAATTGTTTTTTAATTTTTTTAGAGAACATCTACCAAGAATTAGAGAAGTGGAAGGTTGTCAGCACGCTTTTTTATATCAATTTGATAAAGATGCTAACAAATATATGATTGCTGAAATATGGGATAATGAAAATGCTTGGAAAAACTTCATAGTTTCACGACAAAGCCGTGAGCTAGCATTACATATAGATAAAATTGCTATAAAGTGGGAGTCTAACAAACTTTCTTTATGCCCAATATAACTAATGAGTATGTTTATAAAAAGTTAATTATAAGTCAAAGGATATTACTTTATGATTATGCGCTTTATTTTTATTCTTAATATAATATTTTGTATATCAATTAGTTGCATTAATTTAGCTCATGCAGCACCTACAATTGTTAAACTTGAGCATCTTACTTTTGAAATCCCAAGTAATTGGGTAAAAGACTTAGAAACTGAAAATGACATCAAAAGTTATTTAAGAGAAAACCATGTAGAAAATATACTTGGTATTAAAATTTATGCTCTAAATGACGATATACCAGATGCTGGAGTTTTTTATTGTTCATATGAAATTTTAGATAATATTTTTGATTTATATATGGCCGAGATACAAAATAATAGGCAAAGAAATGTTCATCAAGAACTTGTATCTAGGCTTGATGAAGGACTACAACAAGAAGTAAAGAATGGAAATATAATTAAAATTACTTATGAAGATAGCACATTTTCTGAAATGAAAAATGCACTAGTAATCAACACACCTTATTCAATCAGATTTATAGATAATTCTAAAAAAATTGTACTTGCAACAACAGTTGTAACTGGTAATTACTCTTATGCTATCAATATATCTTACCTTGACGGTAATGCCAAGGCTAAGGCAGAAGCATTGAAAATTATTTCATCCATGAAGTATGATTATCGTGGAGCCTCTGCCACACCTTCTGATAAATATCTGGAAATACTAAAGCAGTGGGGTTTAATTGTTGCCATTGTTTGTTTTTTGATATTGGGATTAATTACATTTATCCTAAAAAAACGCAAATCTCTTAAGTGATGATAGTGTGACCCCATGTCTGACTTAACATCCCCAATACTTAGGGCTGTTCTAATTTTGATTGTTAACGGTGAAGATTCTGATTCGGTTTAAACATGGGAAGCGTTAATGTCAACTATCTATCTAATTCTAACGATATAAATGAAAAGCTGTTTAATGACGCAGTTATTTAAAACAAATACATAAACCAGCTTCCAAAAAGAACTGCCTCAAAAAAGACCCAATTATAACAGACAAAGGAATTTATTTTTGACCATATTGCAATAAGTGGTTG
>CAYJDF010000275.1:0-1466 GCA_964368845.1 uncultured Desulfovibrionaceae bacterium | reverse complement strand
ATGTAGCATAATTAAAACCCTTGAGTTATGAGAACAAAATTAGACCCACAGAAACTAGCAAAGCTTCCCACTGCAAACGATCTGCTTACAGAAAAATATGGCGCAGAAGGAAAGCAAACTCGTGCAGAGTTCGACACTAAATCACGCGCTTGGTACTACGCTGAGATACTAAAAGATGCTCGCAAATCGGCTGGTATCACTCAGAAAGCCCTTGCCGAGAAGATCGGTCTCAAGCGTGAATATATCGCTATGCTCGAGCGTGGCGAGACGGATATGCAACTATCAACTTTCATTCTTATCGCTGAAGCTTTAGGTTTAAGATTTTCTCTGACGCTAGGATAGATGAGTGTTGTATCAATTACCTCTTTGGAGTACATTCAATAAGGTTAAATGTGTCATTAGCAATACAAAAAGTATTAGTATTGGGATATGTTATTATATTAAATTTCCCTTCAAGTCGCTCATTAGTATCTTCACTAAGAATAACCTGTTTTCCATTATCTACAAAAAGAGTAATATTTCTATCTCGTATTGGAGCGTTACTATGTATTGGATTTAGAAAAACGATTGAACCATCGAAATCATAAATATCATCATCTGACTCTTCATCGTGAATGAATCCGTTTTTTTTAAGAGATTCATGTGTTATAGGCTCGACACAACTTTCATGACCATATATATTCATAATAAACCTTTCTTTTATTTCTGGAAGAAACAAACCTTTAGTAAAGTCATTATAAATACCGAAAATAGAGGTGTTTTTAGCAATAAATTCCCACAAACACAAAGTCTTTATCCCGATTATTTCAGCAAGTTTACTAATGCTTACATGAGCGCAGGCATGATAATCTCGATAAAGATTGAAAAAATGTTCTAATGCATCTATTGTCAATATCACATCTGATTGTGATGCAACCTCGTTTTTATTCGTTGTAGATTTAACTTCAGCGACGCTGGCTGCCGATGTCAAATTCTTCATATCGGAATCATCTATGCCTGAAATAAATTCTCTGATATCAAAATTATATTCATTACACATTAAAAGAAACCGATCCATAGGAATGGATGTTTTGCCACTATGCCAATTCGCCAGTACAGCAGGATTGGTTTCTAAGAGTCTTAATACATGAGCTTGTCTAAGAACTTTTCCTTTAATAAGCTCCATTAATTTTTCATTTTTAAAGCTGTAATTAGTCATAAATATTGATTTTAATGATTGAAATATCTTTTATTGACACATTTAAAATGCAAACATAATAATTTTTTATTATTCTTGTATACTTTAAAGCTATAAGCAAATGTTGGATGTATGGAAAAAGTTCAGATAAAGCTTAACTACGCATTGAACGTATTGCGTGGGCTTAAAGTTGTAAACACCAAATTAAAGCCAACTCTTGAAATCCGCAAAGCCACCGCAGTGCTTTAAACTCCCCCAACACAAACACAAACAAAGGCTACAATCCCCC
>CAYJDF010000274.1:0-1468 GCA_964368845.1 uncultured Desulfovibrionaceae bacterium | reverse complement strand
TTACGGAATTGCCAGAAGTACAACACCCTTGCGTGCTTGGGGCTTTTAATTTGCGCTCGCATATTATCCCACTGGTAGATCTTGGAATGTGGCTAGGCAAGGAAGCTGTTGAAACTGAAGAAGAACCTAAGACTATTGTAACGGAATTTAACTCCGTAACCACTGCCTTCATGGTATCTGGTGTGAACCGTATTCACCGCATTTCATGGGAAGAAGTGGAAGCCCCTAGTGCATATGTATCACAAATTTCAAACTATACTGTAATTGGTGTGGTTAGACTTGAAGGACGCATCGTATTTTTGCTTGATTTAGAAAAAATTGTTGCCAACCTTAACCCAGCTCTCACTTTGCAACTTGACGACCTTGGCGATGATATTGACTTATCTAAAAAATACAAGGCATTGATTGCAGATGACTCCGCCCTTATCCGTGAAATGTTACGCGATTTACTAGAAAAGGCTAACTTTGAAGTCGAAGCCGTAGAGCATGGTGCAGCTGCGTGGGAACGCTTGCAATTATTCAAGGATCGTGTGGAAAAAGAAGAACGCCCCTTGTCAGACTTAGTACACGTGGTAGTTTCTGATATCGAAATGCCGATGATGGACGGGCATAACCTAACCAAGCGCATCAAAGACGACCCCATACTGTCTAAACTTCCAGTATTATTATTTTCATCCCTCATCACAGATAAATTGCGCCATAAGGGTGAGGCTGTAGGAGCTGATGACCAAGTGTCTAAGCCTGAGGTGACTTATCTTGCTAAAAGAGCTTTGGCCCTTATTCGTGAGCGCGAAGAAAGCTAGAATTTTTGTAAAATTAAGTTATTACACAAGCGACATCTTGCAAATTGCAGTCTAATCATTTTAGGTTGTAGCCTTAATGAGCATGGGCAAACTTTATTGCATCACGTAAAATACTAAAATATTTATATAATATTTTAAGTTAACATCACTAATGTCAACTTTTTAAAGGCACACTTGCTTCGGCACTTAACAGCGCAAATAAATTGCGCTTATGCCTACGCAGTGCTTGACTGCTCCCGCAGTCAAGATAGTAATTTCATATAAAATTACTATACATAAAATGAGGATTACTATCACACCGCTTGGTGCACTGAAAAGATTATACTCTTCCTCTTATGTTTTTTAATACTTCCTATAGCCTTATCAATCCTACTGCCCTGTTCTTCACAAACGCCCATATATAAGACCACTGCACAATTGTGCAGATGGTCTTGACGTCAAATTTGCTTTGCAAATTTGCGCCACTTACGAAAACAAGTTTTCGAGCAGTAATGCACAAAAAATCAATCGCTTGACGGCGCAAGTAATTGCGCCTACTCTTGATTTTTGGTCGCATTGACCACTCCCAATGCTCCAAAAGACTCCGCACAATCACGTGATTCCGATTTGTAAAATGACATTTCCTCTTGATGACGTTTTTTAAATACATGGATTGCCGCGTCACA
>CAYJDF010000273.1:0-1473 GCA_964368845.1 uncultured Desulfovibrionaceae bacterium | reverse complement strand
TACTTGACGCTAAATATATTATAGGTGCACTAAAAAGTGTCTTAAGCCCATACACGTCTTACAACTTCGATATTATAGACCATATTGACATTAGCACTAATACAAAAAAAGCCAATATTGATTTTTTTGATAAACCCATTGAGTGGATAAGCAAAAAGTCAAATTCTTCGCGCTTTGGAGGTCTAGAAAATTGGGTAAAAAATATATATGTTGATCAAACTGGAAAATTATTACTCCAAAATATACCCAAAAATTTGCACGACATAAAAACTTTACCCAAGTTAAGCTATGCAGATGTCAATGTTGAAAAAGAAATACAATATCTTGAAAAATATCTCTTAAGCTTTGTGCAAAAACATCCACAAACAAATTTTTATATTATTTTTCCACCTTATTATAGATATTATTATGCTGCAAACTTACAAACAAATGGAAAGAAATATTATATCCATCAAAAAATCATTAGATATATGGTAGAATCAGCTGAAAAATATAACAACTTACATATTTTTGCTTTTGAAGACCTAGACTATCTTGACGATATTGCAAACTACATGGACTACATACATTACAACACCGACATGAATGACCTTATGAGTAGGGCCATGGCTAATAATGAGCATCGTATAACACTTAAAAATATTGACGCATATCTTGCTAAGTGCGAGCAATTAGCCTTGGCTTTTGATATTCAAGAATTTTATGAAAAATCGCAAAGACTTTTGCATGAACATAAAAAACCCACCACTTGGCAAGAATTTTTGAAAACATCACCTAAAATTATGCCCTAAACTTCCAATTGTTTTATCATTTACAGCCCGCACTAATACCTGCATTACAAAACAAGTAGTATGCACGTCATTGTATGAATGATTACTACTAAGAAATTAGTTTAATATATTAAAGAGATATAAGTAGCCTCAGATTGAATAAAAAATAGCAATTGCAGCACGAACTCAAAAACAAAGGGTAGTTTAAAACACCCTTCGGGAGACACCATTTTTACAAGCGTGTAAACGCAAAGTAAAAATGAGTGTGTCAGGTTTTGTGGAATTTATTGAAATTTTAGAATTTTTTATTGTGGCAAGAAAGCTGGTAGATTTTGGAGGCAGAACGTATATGAATACGTGCGTTCAAAATCTACCAGCTGACGAAGCCACAATGAAAAAGGTAAATTTTGATAAAGAACACAAAAGTAGCACATAGGGCCGCAAGGCCGTGCAAAAAACAAAACTTATATTTTACCATAATAATTAAAATAATAAATAAATTTTAAATCAATGACGTGAGGTAGTATGGCTATGATTTTTATTTTACTTGTCATTACATACTATCTACCTTATTATTAAATTAACTACAAAAAAGATTGGATATATTATAAAACAAGCTACATTTTTTTAATCTTACATAAAGCTTAGATAAGGATATTATTATGAACAAAAAAACTCTTTGTATAGGTTTAGCCCTACTTAT
>CAYJDF010000272.1:0-1487 GCA_964368845.1 uncultured Desulfovibrionaceae bacterium | reverse complement strand
TTAGTGGTGTCTTTACCCTAAGAGCAGATTTTAATCTCTCAAACCTTGCTAATCACTGTGCTAACTGATGCTTAAAATCGATTGTAACACTACATTTGATTTTCTTCTGCACTAAACTTAGAACTATTGTTCTTCGCCTTTTCAAGTCCTTTGCAGACTTCGATTTTCTTTCTTCGGCGTCCAGCAGAAAAAGAATTGTGATTTTTAAATAGCACTTTGTCTTATGTGGATTTTATTTTATCAGCAAACTAATTTTTAAATCTAAAACCATATTGATAAATATATTTTCTATGCTAAAATCAAAGTCACTTGATACCGTACATTTATTTTTTTCTTGACTCCCCTATTCTTTGTTTACAGCGTATCAATTTTTGATAAGTTTGTTATAAAATTTTGCAAGAAAAATGACACGCTAAAATAGAGTGCCACTTAAAATTATTTTGTATTAAATTTTTGGTAGTGGTAGCTACCCTACCAAATTCTGAAAATGAGCTACCGCTTCACCTATAGCATATCCTGCAGAATATATAAACACTGTAATAATTATGAAAGTGAAAATTGCCTTTTCTGTAATTTTAAATTCCCCTAAACCCTGGTTAATATCCCCTTCTTCTTTTTCATTTTTTGTTTTAATGTTTTCTTTTTCATCTAATAGATAATCAATTGATACATCTAATTTCTGAGAAATCAAAATCAACTTCTCTGTTTCAGGGTATCCGGCTCCTTGCTCCCATTTTGAAACCGCCTGCCTTGATACATTTAGCATCTCTGCTAACTGCTCTTGTGTGATATTTTTTTCTTTTCTGCTAAGTTTTAATTTTTCTTTAAACAACATTTAAGTACACCTTTCATTTGATATAGATAATTATACTAACTCTATAATCAAAACACTACCAACTACAAGTTTATTTTACGCAACTTAAAGTTGCATTTATTACAACATACGTAATCTATAATAAACAAATTATACTACTTACCACATTTATTTTCAACCTAACTTTACGAAAATAAAAAGATGAGCGAACTTTAATCCACCCATCTAATTAATAACATTTTCTATAAAGATTTCAGCTGAACATTTTCTTCATCAAAAACTTCCATCATAATTTTCACTCCAAGTTTAAACCCATCTGCAAAACTTTCTTCACTACTTATCACACTCATTTCACTCAGCGAATTTATAACTGTTTCCAGCATTTTATTTTCTTCTTCGTTAAGTTTTTTAGAAAGTTCATCAGCAGTATCACAGAATAGATGTTGATGTTTTTGATACTTACTCCCAGCCACAACTATTTTTGTTTCGGGATTTATATTTCCCATATACAACTCTTTTAATATTTTCAATTTGCAAACTCCTTACTCATCTAAAATTTCAATTCCAAACTTTGCACCTAACTTAAACCCTTCAGTATAATATTCAAGTGTTGATGCACCATCCATTGTCGACTGAGCATTTTGTAATTTAATTAATAAACTTTTCTGCTCAT
>CAYJDF010000271.1:0-1490 GCA_964368845.1 uncultured Desulfovibrionaceae bacterium | reverse complement strand
TTTTTGCAGTTATCTACAGACATGCAAGAAGTATTATATGAAGTTATTTTTGTAGATGATGGTTCAAAAGATAATACATTTGAAATAAGTTTACAGCTAGCTGAAAAAGACCTCAGGGTAAAATATATTTCTCTTTCAAGGAATTTTGGCAAAGAAGCTGCTATGCTTTCTGGCTTGGAAAATGCTAAGGGTGATTATATTGTTATCACTGATGCTGACTTACAACATCCTCTTGAGATGATAAAAGACATGTATGAAAATATCAAAGATGGCATTTTTGATTGTGTTGCAGCTCGTAGAATTTCACGTGATGGTGAATCTAAAATACAATCTTTTTTTTCAAATCAGTTCTACAATCTTATCAACAGTTTTTCATCTATCAAAATTATTAATGGTGCAACTGATTTTCGTTTAATGTCGCGCCAAATGGTAAACTCTATTTTGGAGTTAAAAGAGTATAATCGCTTTTCCAAAGGGCTATTTTCTTTTGTTGGATATAATACAAAGTGGCTTGAATATCATAATGTTGAAAGAATAGCAGGAACAAGCTCGTGGTCATTTTGGTCTTTATTTAAATACTCTCATGAAGGAATTTTAGCCTTTACTACTGCACCTTTACATTTTGCATCAATTTTAGGTTTAGTTATTTGCTTTCTTTCTTTTTTATTCATTATAAGTACAGTACTTAGCACTATAATTTGGGGTAATCCAGTTGCTGGGTATCCCACTCTCATTTGTATAGTTACATTTTTAGGAGGAGTACAACTCTTTAGCATTGGTATACTTGGTGAATATATTTCAAAAATTTATTCTGAAGTAAAAAAACGGCCTATTTTTATTATCAAAAGTACAAATGTCCAACAAAAGTAATGCGGAGTATTGGCAAAAGATAAAAAGTTATAACTTCCAATGCTCCATAGTTTTGGAACACTCAAAAAATCATGCTTAACTCTTTTTCAACTTATTATTTTGTAACATATACATACAGTTTCAAACCAGTAAAAGATGTCATTACATAAAAGGCACCCGCAATTACTTGTGACACACCTTCATGAATATGTAACACATCAATGCTCACAACCAAAGCGAGTAAATTTACACTGTAAGCAACGATAAAAACAGTAAAAAAACGTACAATTTCTTTACTGGCATTATTTTTACTTTTAAATGTAATTTTTCTATTTAAAAAATAAGTTACAAATAAGCCAAATGCATAGGAGATAGCATTACTTAAAACAGGGCTAAGATGCACGACATACATTAAAAAGAAAATAAGCCCATAGCCCCAGGCAGTATTAAAAATGCCAATAAGCACATAGCTCAAAAATTGTTTATTTAAAAAGGGGGTTATGGTTTTTCGTATAAAGTCCAAGAGCTATTCCTTTTATATTTTACCTAACATATCCTTGGCAGTTGGTCACCTTCAAGCATAGAAAGTAAACGCCTGCCACCAATTTCTGTTTGCAGTAAAACTTGCCCTGCGCGGGTTA
>CAYJDF010000270.1:0-1513 GCA_964368845.1 uncultured Desulfovibrionaceae bacterium | reverse complement strand
TTGCAAAAACTGAAGGTTCAGATGCACCGTCTTCTTCTACATACTCAATTTGCTTTCCTAAAACTCCACCTTTAGCATTAATTTCTTTGATGGCAAGAACTTCAGCATCTCGTACGGCTTTTTCACTAATTGCCATAGCACCAGTTAAGGAATGTAAAAGGCCAACCTTAACAGTTTCAGCAGCGATAACAGCATTAGAAGTTATAAGCATACCACAAAGCACTGCAAGTGTTACGCATAAGCATTTAACCTTCTTGAACATCAGACTTTCCATTTTTTCATCTCCTAAAATTGTTTACAATATATATTAACAGAATATTTACAACACAATATGTAAATATTCTGTTGATACTAAACTATAAGCTCTTTCATCTGTAAATAACTAACAATTATATTAGCACAGTGTGCAATATCTACCTTGCCTGTATTAAGGGTCATGTGATAAGCAATTGGATCAGTCCAGGATAATCCATTGGTATAGTATTTATAATAATCAGAACGGTATTGATCAGTTTTTTGTATAACTTTATGCGCTTCTTGTTCTGTTAAACCAAGTGTTTCTATTACATTCTTAACGCAAACATGTCGTAGGGCTTCAACATAAACACTTACAACATTATATCTGTCCCTTAAAATATAATTGGCACATTTGCCGATTATAATACAAGATTGTTCATAGGATAAATTTTCAATAAGCTCAGATTGAATTTTATAAAGATTATCATCAGAAACAAAATCTTTAGACGCAGGAGTTGCAACATAATTAGTGTCTATTCTGCTAAGCCTTTTTATAAAGTATGAATTTGACAACTTTTCATCAACACTAGCAAAGCGTGCCTTATTAATACCGGAGTATTCTTCTAGCATTGACGGAAGCTGTGTATCATAACAGGGTATACTTAATTGCTTTGAAAGAAGTGAGCCTAAATACTTACCGCCACTTCCAAAACCCCTTGCTATGGTAATAACAAAATTTTTCATATAATCCTCATGCAAACTTATAATATAAATACAGAATTAAATAATCGTATACAACACTGTCTTAGGTGACATAAAAACTAAAAGATGATTTGCATTAATCTAAGACTAGAAAAATCATTCCATTGATAAAACACCTCTCCTTAATAGATTCCCATATAGCAATGACCATGCCATAAAAAATAAATACATTATTTTAAATAGATAGTCATTTTCTATGCACGCGTCATAGCGCTACAACCATATAAAACAACATAAATGTAGTTTTATATGGTTGTAGATTTGGATAAAAATACTAAAATGTATTTTAAATTGAGAAGCACAAAGGCTAGTAGAAAATTTTCTACTAGTATGAATTAAATAAGATTGAATCTTGATAGTATTTAGATGGACATGACTTTCTAAGCTAAAAAATGGTTTTTTAAGATGACATATTGAAACATATTGCACTTAAACATACAGAGATGACAAATTTAATTTGCACTACTTGAGAAGGTTTACAGCATTACCAACAAAACTTGCACAATTACCTGTG
>CAYJDF010000269.1:0-1530 GCA_964368845.1 uncultured Desulfovibrionaceae bacterium | reverse complement strand
CCACGGCCTCTTGAATGCCATTCAAGCGCTCTCCCAACTGAGCTACACCCCCGTTTGGTTTGGTTAATTTGCCTTAAAGTATTATTATTGTCAACATAAAATTATGATTGATGCTAATAATATCCCATAGAGATGAGTTGTGAATACGTCATTTTAGAGTATATTAACTAAAAAAATATTTCATAAAAATGTAAAATTAAAAACTATATATAAAACTTGCGCAAACATTCCAAGCATCAGTGGCGGTAAAGTCATTGCCCCAAACGTCATTACTTTGGTTTAGATGTAGCGATATATAGGCCATTTCAATGTTAAGTCTAAGGTTTTCGTAAATTTGGTAGTCGGTGGTTAGGGAAAATTCTATGGCATGGTCAGAAGTTGTTAAATAGAAGCCATCAAGAGGGCCTTTATAATATCCTGTGTCGGAGTTTTGTATATTTCCGTTAGTATCAATGCCTTGAATCATAACGTGTTTAGCCATGGCAGTATTATTGGTTCCAGCAAAGTAGTTTATGCGAAAAGTATGATCAATGTCTTCCACAAAGCTAAAGTCTTTGATGCGAACGCCAAGTCCCCAAGTGCCAATTAAATCTCTACCAAGGACGCTTTCTCTACCCGAAATAGCACCAGAGCTTGCGTAGTGAGAGAAATCAGGGTGGGCGTTTATATTACTTATACTTGGCATGCGTTCTGAGCCATTGGCTGGGTCATCATCATCACCACTAGAGTACCATCCATAAATTCCGGGGGTTCCCCAATGCATTTTGTATTCAAATAGTAGACTACCATAAAATCCATGACGCTTTAGTTGGTAATCTCCAAAGTAGGTGTTACTGACACTACCAAAATCTGCCGAGCCATAATTTAAATCCCAAGCTATGCGAGCTGATTTAGCTATGGTTATTTCTCCAGTATTTCCCACATACCAAACATTACCATATGGATATAAATCATGGTTGAAGGTGGAGCTTGGTGAGGTTAGTGCTTGAATGCCTAGGAAATCTCTGGGGGTTAGTCCATTTCTAACCGTACCGATAGCATTACCCATATTGTGATTATTTCGGGTAAAGTTATTGCCAACAGCCATATATGCTACCCAAGGTACGATTTTAATACCTTCAAAATTAAGCGGTAGAGCTAATCCAAACATATCCACATTATCTAGATAGTTGCTTGTGTCTATACTTGTATCATCGTCATTAATGAAGTTGTCGTTATACGGTCTTGCCCAGAAGAAAGTCATGCCAATGTTATCATTAAATTTATTAGACACAACAATACCAGCAACATCGTTATTTAATATCATAGATCCATTGGTAGTATACGCTGGTAAGGCCAACCCTTGTATACCCATGCGAATATTCACTGTTGTGTTTGGAATAATCCAATCAATGTAGGCTTGCCTAAGTCTAAACACGTGGCTGTCTGCACCAAGAGCAGCTCCTGTTGCGGTGTGACCCCATTTACTATCGCCAATTTCAAAAAAAACTGTTCCAGATAGACTTTCTGAAACAATGGCATCAAATTGTA
>CAYJDF010000268.1:0-1533 GCA_964368845.1 uncultured Desulfovibrionaceae bacterium | reverse complement strand
TCTTCTGCTTTATTAGAAGTTCTTGACCCTGAACAAAATAACAGTTTTAGCGATCACTATTTAAATGTACCCTTTGATCTTTCTAAGGTAATGTTTTTGTGCACGGCCAATGTGCTTGATACTATCCCAGCTGCCTTGCGCGATAGAATGGAGATTATTACCCTACCTGGATACACCTTAGAAGAAAAACGAGCCATTGCCCGTAAACATTTAATACCTAAAATAATTGAAGATAATGGGTTAAAAGGCAAAGATATTAGCATAGCTGATGCCGCCATTGAGCGTGTTATCAAACAATATACACGTGAAGCTGGTTTACGTAATCTTGAGCGTGAACTTGGTTCCATATGCCGCAAGCTTGCACGCAAAAAAGCAGAGGGCAAAAAAGGACCATTTAAGGTTACAACGGCGCAAGTACCAAAACTACTTGGTGTTCCACGCTTTATAGAAGATGACAAAGAAAAACAACTTCAGCCTGGTTCCGCCTTGGGTCTTGCTTGGACAGCATTTGGTGGTGAAGTCTTGCATGTTGAAGTAAGCCTCATGAAGGGCAAGGGTTCATTACTCATGACCGGTCAACTAGGTGATGTGATGAAGGAAAGCGCGCAAGCGGCTCTATCATATATTCGCTCAAGATCAAAGGAGCTTGGTATAGATCCAGATTTTTCACGCAAGTCAGATATTCATATACATGTACCTGCAGGTGCAACACCAAAGGACGGTCCATCAGCCGGCATTACACTATGCACAGCCTTGGTTTCTGCCTTAACAAGTAAAAGCACCAGCGCAACACTGTGCATGACTGGAGAAATTACCCTGCAGGGGCGTGTCTTACCAGTAGGCGGCATTAAAGAAAAGGTACTTGCTGCCGTTGCAAGAGACATGGCTCATGTTATTATACCAAAACAAAATGTAAAGGATTTAGAAGAGATACCCAAAAATTTACTAAATCGCATCCACGTGCATGCTGTTAGCCATATTGATGAGGTATTGCCTTTAGCTTTTAAAAACTAACTATCACAAAGTTTTTAATAAATATGCACATACATGATTTGTTAATATACTTTAATTAACACTTAACTTAAATGTGGAGAAAACTATGAACCTGAAAAAATTTCTCGGTATTACGCTGGTAGCAGTCTTTATCATTAGTTCAAGTGCTAGTGTAGCACTTGCCAAACAACATGGTGGCTTTACCGGTCCATCTGGCAAAGGTCATGGTGGTTTTACTGGTCCTGGCCCTAAATTAATGACCATCAAGGACGCTGGCAAGCAACCTGACGACACATGGGTAACTCTTAAAGGATATATAGTTCAACATGATGGTGATGATATATACACCTTCAAAGATCCTAGCGGCACCGGAAAAGTAGAAATTGAACGCAAAGCTTGGCATGGGTTAAATATTGGTCCACACGACCTTATAGAACTTCTTACTAAGGTTGATAAAGACTGGGGTCACGTTGAACTTGAAGTAAAACAAGTACGCAGAGCACAATAAGACATTGAGTTTTTTAGACTGATGACAAGCCC
>CAYJDF010000267.1:0-1632 GCA_964368845.1 uncultured Desulfovibrionaceae bacterium | reverse complement strand
ATAAAAATCAACTGCTGTAAAAAAACAAAAACCATAGTAACTTTTATCTAAAGGCATCATAGTTTATCCTGCCAAGGCAATAAAAGCACAAGCTATATTTGATAAATTTTGGCAATATTTAAAAAAATATTTTTATAAAAACAAAAAAATTTAATAATATAGCTGGCCGTTTTAAAAATGTGAACATTTATATAAAAATAGACTTGACTTAAGGTGTTATGATAATATTTTTTTTCAATTTTAGCATGAGGAAATATTTTTTATGTCAATCCCACCTTTTACTCTTACAGAGTTTTTAGCAGCAGAGGTAAAACCAGCCTTGGGCTGTACAGAGCCAGGAGCAGTGGCTTTGGCTGTAGCTAAAGCTAAGGAATACTTACAAGGAAACTTTACACACGCAAACATTATAGTAAGTGATGGTATTTTCAAAAATGGTGCATCCGTAGGAATTCCAGGAACTTCTGGGATGAAAGGAAATAATATTGCAGCAGCATTGGCAATCTTACAAGGCAATGCTGCCTATGGGCTAGAAGTGCTGAAAGATTGCAAGCCAGAAATCATACCCCAAGCTGTAGAGCTACTCAACAAGCATTGTATTGAAATTCATGCTGATAATAATTTTCACGGGGTTTATGTTCATGCCCACCTTAAAGATGATGAGGGACATACAGCTCAATGTATCATTGAAGGACAACACGACAATATTATTAAAATATATCAGAATGATACTCTTATACATGACACAAAAAGTCCACAAGTAACAGATAATAATACTAAAGCATCGCTTAGCATTGCCGAGCGTATTCGCGCCATGTCTTACTCACAGGTAGTGGCTATTTTGGAGACCATGACATCTGGCGACGTAGATTATCTTTTGCAAGGATCGCGCATGAATATGGACATGGCCCTCAAAGGAGTGGAAATGCCATTGGGTCTTCAAACGGGACGAAGCATTTTACAAAATATACCCCTATTACCTGCAGGGCGTGATCTTGCCTCGCAATCATTACGCATTAAGGCTTATACGGCCGCAGCAGCTGACGCTCGCATGGGCGGTTTAAAAGAAGCTGTTATGAGCAGTGCTGGCAGTGGTAATCACGGCCTTACAGCCATTATTCCTATTACAATAATGTCTCAAGTTTCAGATAAAAATTCTACACAATTAGCTGAAGCCTTAGCTTTTAGCCATTTATCTACCTCTTACATTAAAAGTCGTTTAGGCAGACTTAGTCCTGTTTGCGGCTGTACAGTATGTGCCGGAGCAGGTGCTGCCGCAGGGCTTGTCTATATGCTTGCTAAAGATGAAACTCAAACAGAAAGTATGTTAAGTCAAAAACCTAAAGTTAGCCAAGCCAAGGTCAACAAAGCTGCCAATGCAATGGCTATTATTTTAGGAAATTTAGCAGGTATGATTTGCGATGGTGCCAAAGACACATGCGCCCTAAAAGTGGGAACAGCCGCATTAGAAGCATGTCATGCAGCTTTGCTGGCATTGGAAGGGCATTATCCGGAATTGCAAGGCATTGTGGACGAAAGCATTGAGAATACGGTAAAAAATTTAGAGAATATTTCAAGCCAAGGCATGAAGGATATGGATAAAATCATAATAGATATTGTAGAAGCACGTTTAAA
>CAYJDF010000266.1:0-1634 GCA_964368845.1 uncultured Desulfovibrionaceae bacterium | reverse complement strand
CGTAAAGGCGCTTTGGAGCTTAAAAAGAAAGGTAGTGGCTATGAATTTGTGCAAGCAGAGTAATGTTATTTTGTAACTTTAATTGTTTACTGAAATGCGAAAAGTAGTATTATACATAGCTATGAGCTTAGATGGCTATATTGCTGATAAATCTGGTGGAGTAGGCTGGATTTTGGGTGATGGTAGTGCTGAGGAAAGTCTTGGTAGTTATGAGGAATTTATAACTACTGTTGATACTGTGATTCTTGGTTATAATACCTACCATCAAATCACAACAGAACTATCTCCTAAAAAATGGGTTTATGAAGGTATGCAAAGTTATGTTTTTACACGTAAATTTTATAAAAATAAAACTGGGATAACATTTATTGATGATGATTTTGAAAGTTTCATTATGAACCTTAAAAAACAATCCGGTAAAAAAATTTGGATCTGTGGTGGTGCTTCAATTATTAATCAATTAATAGCTCTTGATTTGATTGATGAATATTATGTGACAATTATTCCGACTATTTTAGGAAGTGGAATTAAGTTATTTGGTGACTTAAAAAATGAAATCAAGCTAAAACTAGAATTGACACGTCATTATAATGGTATGGTTGATTTAAGCTATATTCGTAGATAAGGTAATTGAATGAAAAATTTGCAAAGTCAGCAAAGTAAATATTTAGGCTTAACAGCTATTTTTAAGAACGAAGCTCACTATATATGTGAGTGGGTTGAATATTACTTACTTATGGGTGTAGAGCATTTTTATCTTTATGATAATGCAAGCACCGATAATACATGTGCATTGTTGCAGCCATATATTGAGCGTGGTTTAGTTACCTTAAGTCATTGTACAGGCCTTAATATGCAAATGCCTGTTTATAGAGATGCTATTAATAAATATAAAAATGAAACTAAATGGATGATTTTTTGTGACTTAGATGAATTTTTCTTGCCAAAACAATATAATTCTATTGTGAAGATGGTTAAGCAATATGACCACTATGATCAACTTTTACTTCGTTGGTTAAACTTTGGTGACTCTGGTCATATTAGTACCCCTGCAGGGCTAACCATGGAGAGTTTTTTATATCGTGAACATAGCAATGTGCATTTAAAACCTATTCTCAAACTAAGCTCCGTGTTATACTTTTTTAATATGCATATAGCCATGACCACGGGCATAAGTTATACTTTGTCATATGAAGAAGCTCAATGTAATCATTATATTATTAAATCTTATGAGGAGTTTTTTTGTCATAAAGCCATGCGTAATGCTGATAAGCCAGGTATGACTTGCAATGGTAGTATTACCTATGTGCTCAACTATTACCATGATAATAATGTTAATTATGTTTATGATGATAGCATGTTAAAATATGTCCCAAGCATTAAAAGAAGGCTTAACAAAATGTTAAAGTAACAATAGCGAACAAAGCGAGCTAATCAATGTAAATTCAATATGCATGTACTACCACGTTGTCACCGTTTATCTTTTCTGGACGATCTGCTACGCTCCTTTTAGTGACTTAGTAGTCAACGAAAGTCATTGCGAGGACGAGTGCAACGAGGACGCGGCAATCCATGTGTTTTAAAGTAGTCTTGTTTGTAATTCCTTGAACAAGGCCTCGCACAATGGACTTTGG
>CAYJDF010000265.1:0-1640 GCA_964368845.1 uncultured Desulfovibrionaceae bacterium | reverse complement strand
ATTTAAATATAGAGATTGATTATGATAAGTTGGCGGAGGCTATTGTTCGGGCTAATAAAATTGTTGAAGAGGATTGCTTAAAAGAGCAAGAAAATTTAAAAAGTGATGTAAAAAAAGATGGTGTAATGAAAATTTTGTGTAAAACAATTTTTACTCCGAAGAAGCTTTTGAATAAAAGTGACTTTACCGGACACTACAAATTGTTTTTTGCAGCGCTATCTTTAGCGTACACATTAGGCACTGTAGTTTTCATAATTGCGGCGATTATCTCTTTAATATTAGCTGTGTTATTTATATTTTTTCAAATAAAAGCAAATGCGTTTAGCCTTGGGTATAGCTTGATGTTTTTATATTCGATAATAATAGCTGTGCTATGTGGAGCGATACAAGGGTTTTTTAGATTAGCAAATAGTGAACTAGATAAGATAAGAGATATGAAAATTTTAGCAACCCTTTTCTCAGGGATGTCATCATTTATCGCAATGATAGTTGCTATCGTTGCTTTGATTACCGGAGGGCTTTTATGAGTAAATGGGAAATGGTGAAGTTGGTAGATGTATGTTCTTTAATAACTGATGGTACACATCAAACACCAAAATATACTGAAGTTGGATATGTTTTTTTATCATCGAAAAATGTAACAAGCGGAAATATTGATTGGGACAATGTAAAATATGTCGGTGAAGAATTACACAATAAATTATATAGAAGGTTAGCACCACAATTAAACGATATTTTATTAGCTAAAAATGGAACTACAGGAATATGCGCTAAAGTAGATAAAGATATAATATTTGATATATATGTAAGTCTTGCTTTATTGCGACCAACAGAAATAATTAATCCTAATTATTTTGTATTTGCTATTAATAATCCTTACACAAAAAGAAAATTTGATAGTCATT
Source organism: uncultured Desulfovibrionaceae bacterium (assembly GCA_964368845.1). Classification (GTDB taxonomy): domain Bacteria; phylum Desulfobacterota; class Desulfovibrionia; order Desulfovibrionales; family Desulfovibrionaceae; genus CAYJAD01. The sequence continues at coordinate 735 of CAYJDF010000265.1, read as the reverse complement.
TAAAAGGAATAGGAGTACCTAATTTACATTTAAGCAATATAAAAGAAACCAAAATCCCCTTGCCTCCGCTCGAACAACAGCGCAAAATCGCAAAAAACCTCGACCTTGCAAGCGAACTTGTAACGCTTTATAAATCTAAGTTAGAGCAACTCGACAAGCTTATACAGTCGGTTTTTTACGAGATGTTCGGCGACCCTGTAACGAATGAAAAAGGGTGGGAGGTTAGGAACTTAGGGGAGGTTTGCTTTTTTTTCAATGGAAAAGCGCACGAAAATAATGTTGATGAAAATGGTAAATTTACTATAATTAACTCTAAATTTATTTCTTCAAATGGAGAAGCAAGAAAATACTCAAACATACAATTATTCCCGCTTTTTAAAGATGACATAGTTATGGTTATGAGTGATGTCCCAAATGGAAAAGCATTAGCAAAATGTTTTTTAATAGAAGAAAACAATAGTTATACATTAAATCAACGTATTTGTTGTTTCAGAACTTCAAATTTCAATGTGATTTTTCTGTACATATTACTTAATAGGCATCATTATTTTTTATCTTTCAATGACGGAAATGGACAAACGAATTTGAGGAAAATTGATATTTTAAACTGTAAATTAATCTACCCACCCCTTCCACTCCAACAAAAATTCGCCGAAATCGTAACCAAAATCGAAGAGAACAAAAAAGAGGTAAACAAAGCGATAGTTGAAGCAGAAATGGTTTATAATAGTTTAA
>CAYJDF010000264.1:0-1656 GCA_964368845.1 uncultured Desulfovibrionaceae bacterium | reverse complement strand
GAGGCAGAAAGTAAATTGCAGCACATGGTTTTTGCTAAGTGGCTGTTTGCGCCTTTGAGCGAAGAAGATAAAATGCTGGTGGCAGCTGTTGATAATTGCCTGCTTTATCATGAAATGATTTATTTGATGGATGAAAAACTAGATATTTTAGATATTGAGCTACATATTAAACCTGATTTTGAGTTTAGGGATTTTGCGGTGGTTGAAAAGGAGTTTTTACGTTGTTTTGCAGGGTTTTTTAGTGAGCATAAGAGTAGTTTTACGGTTGGAGTTGATGGTTGCGATAAAAAATGGCTAGCTGTTGCGCAACAAGATGGCGAATTGAGCTATCGGAAGTTTGCCGATATCGAACAATTATGTACCTACTATCAAGATGCCGATCTAATTCTGATTGATATGCCGATTGGCTTGCCTCAATCAAAAGAGGAAGCCAAATTACGCCCTGATCGAGAGCTGGCTAAACGGCTTGGACGCAAGTCGAGCAGCGTTTTTAATACAGCTTTTCGCCAGATTGCCCATGCTGCGACGATGTCCGAGGCTTGGGAATTAAGTCGTGAGCTTGATGCTGCTATGCAACCGGTGGGCATGGGTTTGCGGTACTATATTGCCCAAGTTGACAATTTTTTGCAAACTAATAAACACTGGCAAGCAAAATTGCAGGAAAGTCATCCCGAATTTGCTTTTTTGATGCTAAATAGGCGGCAAGCTTTGCAATATTCCAAAAAAACCGAAGAAGGCAAGAGCGAAAGAGTAGATATTTTGGAGAATTATTCAACCAATACCTCAGCTTTGATTAATAAATATCTAAGCGATTATCCTGCTCGCAAAAAAACAGATGATTTGCTAGATGCACTTAGTTTAGCTATTATGGCTAAGTTGATGCTTGAAAATGGGGCATGTACTATACCTGAGCAGCCGCATCATGATGCTACCGGCTTGAAAATGCAAATTGTTTATGCTCAGTGATAGCAAGGATTGAAAGGATAAAAAATGCAAGACAATGGTTTAAGTGCTTGGCAAGCTAATGCTAAATTTTGGGATGAGCAGATGGGGGAGCATTCCAATTTCTTTCATCGGGATATTGTTCGCCCCCAGGTTTTGCAATTATTGCAACCTAAAGCCGATGATTTAATTCTCGATATCGCTTGCGGTAATGGCAATTTTTCGGCTTATTTGGCCGAAATTGGGGTACCGGTGCTGGCCTTCGATTTTAGTAGCAAGATGATTGAATTGGCTAGGCAAAGGCGGCAAAAATATCTGGATAAAATTGATTTTCGGGTTTGTGATGCTACCGATTATCAGGCTTTGCTTAAGCTTAAGCAAAAAAAGCCTTTTAATAAGGCGGTGGCCAATATGGCGATTATGGATATTGCTAATATAAAACCGCTGTTTCGAGCTGTATATGAATTATTAGCAGGGGAGGGGATTTTTGTTTTTGCTACTCATCATCCCTGTTTTACTTATGAGGGGGATGATTATTTTACGCCGGCTGTGAATAAAGGTGTAGCGATTGAAGGTCAGCCGCAATTGCATAATTATTATCATCGCTCGCTAAGTGAGATTTTAAATGATGCTTTTGCGGTGGGGTTTAAACTGGATGGTTTTTTGGAAAATTCTTTTGTGCAAGAAAAAGTGCCGATTATAGCGACGATTAGG
>CAYJDF010000263.1:0-1658 GCA_964368845.1 uncultured Desulfovibrionaceae bacterium | reverse complement strand
CCTGTTAAACCGCAGTCACCCATAGGACCACCCACTACAAAGCGACCTGTGGTGTTAATAAATATTTCGCAATCTTTTTCATCAAAGTAGCCAGATGGCTCAAGCACTGGCCCAATAACATGCGTGCGTACAGCATTTTCAATATCAGCTTGGCTTGCTGCATTACTATGTTGAGTTGAAACCACCACATTGTTAATACGCACGGGCACACCATCTTCGTAGACAAAAGAAACTTGGGTCTTGCCATCGGGGCGAAAGAAGTCAACAATGCCAGCTTTGCGCACGCGAGTAAGTTGTTCGGATAATTTATGAGCCCAATAAATAGGAGCAGGCATCAGACTTGAGGTTTCAGTACAAGCAAAGCCAAACATCATGCCTTGGTCACCAGCACCTTGATCTTCTGGTGCTATACGATCCACTCCTTGAGCAATGTCAGGTGATTGTTTGTCAATAGACGATAGCACGGCACATGTTTGCCAATCAAAACCCATTTCAGAGCTGGTATAGCCTATATCTTTTATGGTCTCTCTTACAACGTCAGCAAAATCAGTATAACCCTTGGTAGTGATTTCACCAGCAATAACAGCCATGCCAGTGGTAACAAGCGTCTCACATGCTACTCTTGACTCTGGATCTTGAGCTAATAAGCTATCCAAAATAGCATCAGAAATTTGATCTGCCACTTTATCTGGATGACCTTCGGTAACAGACTCAGAAGTAAAAAGATATGTTCCTTTGTGTAGTTGCATGGGTGCTCCTTTTGTTCATAAATATTAATTAATTATACTATAACAATAACATATTATCAATAAGTCTTGCCTTACCAATACGCACAGCACAAGCAAGCAAGGACGTTTTACTTAAACTATCTTGGGGCTCTAAAGTATTAGCATCCACAATAGTGGCATAATCTATCTTACCCAAGGGAATGTTTTGAGCTATGTAATCTTGTACCATTTGTAAGACATCTACTGTGTTTACATCTAATTGTGCCATATGCTTTGCCGCACAAATGGCCTTATATATATGTGGTGCTTGAGCACGCTCTTCGGCACTAAGATAAACATTACGAGAACTCAATGCCAAGCCATCATCCTCGCGCACGATGGGACACCCTTCAATGGTAATGGGTATATTTAAGTCGCGCACCATTTGGCGAATGATGGTTAATTGCTGCCAATCCTTCTGACCAAAAACAGCCATATGGACTTGAGTGAGCATAAAAAGCTTTAACACAACCGTAGCCACCCCATCAAAATGCGTAGGCCTAGATATACTGCACAGTCCCTTATTAAGCTTTGGCAAACTCACAACAGTACTAAAGTCCGATGTATACATCTCGTCATCATTTGGAGCAAAAATTACATCTACACCTATGGACTTAGCAATGGCAGCGTCATGTTCTAAGTCACGAGGATAGGCGGCCAAATCTTCAGTGGGCGCAAATTGCATGGGATTTACAAAAAGACTCACCACCACCTTAGTAGCATTATCACGCGCATATTGCATAAGTGAAGCATGTCCAGCATGATAATAACCCATGGTTGGCACAAGGGCCACACGCTCACCAGCAGCCTTCCACTTTGTGCAAAGGTCATAAATTTCTGAATTTTTATTAAGTATCTGCATATCAAGTTATAGTAATATATTTAATTGGT
>CAYJDF010000262.1:0-1660 GCA_964368845.1 uncultured Desulfovibrionaceae bacterium | reverse complement strand
TGGTGCGTCGCCTAAATGTCTGTCATTCAAGGAGGAATGTCATGGCGCTTACAACAAACACAAATTTATTGGCCCTTAATGCTACCAACAACCTAGGTAATCATTATGGAAAGTTACAAACCTCAACTCAGCGTCTTTCTACTGGTCTGCGTATTAACAGCGCTGCTGATGATGCTGCTGGTTTGGCTATTCGCGAATTAATGCGCGCTGATATTGCGGCCCTTAATCAGGGTATACGTAATGCTAACGATGCAATTTCGCTAATTCAAACTGCAGATGGTGCTTTGCAAACCATCGACGAACAACTCATTCGTATGAAAGAGTTGGCAGAACAAGCATCTACCGGTACTTATGATTCAACAAGCCGTCTCATGATTGAATCAGAATACCAAGCATTGGCTTCAGAAATAACTCGTATAGCCAATGCCACAGACTTTAACGGTCTAAAGTTGCTTGATGGCTCGTTATCAGGTGACCATGTTGGTACTGGTATAAAATCCACAGGTTCGCTTTTAATACACTTTGGCACTTCTAATGATAGTGGTGAAGATTATTATTATGTCGAAATTGGTAATTCTACCGCATCTTCTCTTGGTCTTGGAAATCAGACAGACAGTGCTAATGACGGTTTTTCCATATCCACTCAAGCCTCTGCTCAAAAAGCTTTGGAAGCTGTTAATGAAGCCATTATTTCTAAGGACAAAATTAGAGCTAGCCTTGGAGCACTACAAAACCGTTTGGAAGCAACTGTTGATAACTTAACCATTCAGTCTGAAAATGTACAAGCAGCTGAATCGCGTATTTCTGATGCTGACATAGCTACAGAAATGACAGCTTTTGTGCGTAATCAAATTCTAACTCAATCTGCTGTGGCCATGCTTAGTCAGGCTAATGCAGTACCGCGTTTAGCTTTGAATTTGATTTCTGGATAAGAAAGCCCTTGTGGGAAGGGACTTTATATAAAAGCCCGCCTTTAGGCGGGCTTTTTTCGTGCTGACAAAGTCGGCACGACCGATAAATCAAGAGTAGGCGCAATTCACTTGCGCCGTAAAACGATTGATTTTCGTGTCTTACTGCCAAGCAAACTTTGTTTGCTTAGGCGGCACAAACGCCCTAACGGGGGGTTTGTTGTTAATCTGAATCCCCGCCTTTAGGCGGGCTTTTTTCGTGCTGACAAAGTCGGCACGACCGATAAATCAAGAGTAGGCGCAATTCACTTGCGCCGTAAAACGATTGATTTTCGTGTCTTACTGCCAAGCAAACTTTGTTTGCTTAGGCGGCACAAACGCCCTAACGGGGGGTTTGTTGTTAATCTGAATCCCCGCCTTTAGGCGGGCTTTTTTCGTGCTGACAAAGTCGGCACGACCGATAAATCAAGAGTAGGCGCAATTCACTTGCGCCGTAAAACGATTGATTTTCGTGTCTTACTGCCAAGCAAACTTTGTTTGCTTAGGCGGCACAAACGCCCTAACGGTGTGTTTGTTGTTAGTCTGAATCCCCGCCTTTAGGCGGGCTTTTGATGTAGTATGTTTTAAACCAAGTTAAACTTAAAAAATTAATTTCATTTTTTCATAAAAAATTGCTCTTAAATACTACTTCTAGCTATTATCTTATAATTCAAAAAATATATTTTACTACGTGTATAATGGTACGCTTCTTG
>CAYJDF010000261.1:0-1661 GCA_964368845.1 uncultured Desulfovibrionaceae bacterium | reverse complement strand
GGGGAGGATATACCAAAAAACTAAATCACTGCGTTTGAACACTCCCCAAAGCGCCCTCGATTGACAACGCTTTACATAATATGATACTGTATAAAATGTATGACTATACTCTAAAGCAATGCAAATGCACATCATAATTTCAGCATGTGAGGAGAATTTTCCATGAAAAAAATGCGCACACTAAAAAGCAAAATCCTATCGGGGGTGCTGGCGCTTTGCCTTATGGCAAGCGCACTGCCAATGGCGAGCACCACAGCACATGCGGCACCCACCGACAGGGCGATGATGATGGGCATGGGCGGCATACAAAACGTGAATACAAACGATGTTGCAAACAGCGACCAAATTGTGATGGGAACACATGGCGGTAGCCCTGTGCATTGGGTAGTGCTGGGCGATTCGCCCACGGATATAACTGCGCAAAGCTACATCGCTGCCGGCAGCACGGGTAAAATGATGTTCATTGTGGATAGGTTAGGCACAAGTGCGTTTCAAGCAGGCGGAAGCGGCTACTACCCAAGTAGCACACTGAATGGCGTAATGACAAGCTTATACAGTAGCAGTTTAGGCTTAAGCCCCACCGAGCAAGTGGCGGTGCTGGAAACGAGCCTTACTGCAGTGAGTATGGGTGATGGCGGTATTCATATACCCTCGGGCACAATAAGCGAGCTTGCAGGCCAACGCTTTTTCCCTTTGTCGGTAGATGAATTTAATAGCCTTGTAGGTAACTCACAATTGTCGCAGGACAGTTCCGCTACATACTGGCGGTTGCGTTTTTCCGGCAGTAACAAAGATTCATATGCTGTCGGCGGTAACGGTAGCGCCAGCGAGGTCGGTGTGAGCTACGACAACGGCGGCGTTCGCCCTGCTTTCAACCTAAACACCTCCTCTGTTCTCTTCACCTCTGCCGCAGTGGGTGGCAAGGCGGGTGCGGTGGCTAATGCTCCGTCTGTGCTATCGGGCACAGCCCCAACAAGGTGGAAGATGACACTTTCAGATGCAAGCAGAAGCGCTTTCACCATAGTCACAACAGCAGTAAGCGGCAATGAATACACCGTTGCATACAGCGGCGCAACCACAGGCACAAACGAATATATCTCCGCTATGATAGTAGACGGCGGCGGCAACATCACCCATTACGGCAAGATACAAGCACTGCCAAATCCCACCGACGCAAACGGAACATTTACCATAGATATGGCAATCCCCGCAGGCTCTACCCTAAAAATCTTTAACGAGCAGGCAAACGGCGACAATAGCACCGACTATTCCTCGCCACTGCGCGATATGAGCACTACAATAAATGCACCTTCCGTTACAAACACATTGACAAACATCACCACCGACAATAGCAGCACATATATTTCAATGCCTGTTTCGGGCGACTACACCGCAACCCTCACAGCAGACGCAGGGTATGTTCTGCCGCAAACCATCACTGTTTCGGTGGGTGGTACACTTCTTACAAGTGGTTACACCTATGTACAATCCACAGGAGAATTAACCATACCGCAAACCAGTCTAACAGGCGATATAGAAATTACCGCACAGGCACTAAGCACCGCCACCGACATAACAGGCTTTGTCGTTGCGGGCCAGGTGGGCGCATCTGCTATTGATGCAACAAACCACACGGTGGCGCTCACCATGCCCTACGGCAC
>CAYJDF010000260.1:0-1678 GCA_964368845.1 uncultured Desulfovibrionaceae bacterium | reverse complement strand
TTGTATCCTTTAGTGGTCACCACCAAGGTACACAGGTTGCTAAATATCAACCAAGCAAGCTTGCCGCCATGGAAGCCCTTTGGGAAAGTGGTCCTAATGCCCCCATGCATTTGATTGCTCTTCCTGATGCAGAAGGCGAAAAAAATAGCATTGAAGCTCTAAGTATCCCTGGCCTTACATCGTGGCTTTCCTTTGGTGATGTTAATGCCAACGTAACTGGCCTAAATGACATTCCCAAAGAAGATCGTCCACCACTTTTAGTTACATTCCTTTCATTTAGAACCATGATTGCCTTTGCGGGTATATTTATCATACTCTCGGCTTGGGCCTTTTTACAACGTAATAAAGACGCATCCATGAACCCACTCTTATTACGCTCCTTGGTTTGGGCCATACCGCTGCCATATATAGCCATTTTTGCTGGCTGGGCTGTGGCAGAAGTTGGCCGCCAACCGTGGATTGTTTACGGACTTATGCGAACGTCTGATGCTGTTTCACCAGTGCCAGGTGGCAATGTTGCCATTTCGTTAGTGGCCTTTATTGTGGTTTACTCCATGCTTGGGCTAATTGACATCTACTTACTACGCAAATACGCCTGTAAAGGGCCAAAGGCTTAGGAGGAAATCATGCTAGAAACAACTTGGTTCGTACTCTGGGGCCTTTTATGGGCTGTATACTTCATACTTGATGGTTTTGACATGGGTATTGGTATACTTTCACCATTTTTAAGTAAAAATGAACACGAAACCCGCGTTGCTCTAAACGCAGCCGGTCCTTTTTGGGATGGTAATGAAGTATGGCTCATCACCGCTGGTGGTGTAACCTTTGCTGCCTTCCCCAAGGCCTATGCCGTTATGTTTAGCGCGCTCTATGCCCCATTGCTCATTATCTTATTTGCATTGATATTTAGAGCTGTGGCATTTGAATTTAGAAGCAAAGAAGACCATCCCCTATGGACTTCCTTGTGGGATAAGGTTCACTTTATCTCAAACTTAGTGCCTGCTATACTCTTTGGTGTAGCTTTTGCTAACCTTTTCATGGGTATTCCCATTGACGATAAAGGCGTATACCACGGCAACCTATTATTGCTATTAAACCCATATGGCATTGCAGGTGGCGTATTCTTCTTATGCATGTTTTGCATGCACGGTGCGCTTTGGTTGGCCATCAAATCAGAAGATCCACTACAAACTCGCGCCTTAAGTGTTGTAAAAATGCTATGGCCTGCGGTCTTGGTTCTTCTTTTGGTATTCTTAGGAATGACTGCTATGTACACTAAGTTATTTAATAACTACCTAGCAATGCCATTCCTATTTGTGGCACCTCTCATAGCCGTTGTAGGGCTAGTTGGTGTAATGTATATGCTAAAAGCTGGCAAGCTTGTTTTAGCTTGGGCTGCAAGCGGTGTATTCATTCTTGGTGTGACGTTCTTTGGCGTGCTTGGTATGTTCCCAGGTATTGTAATTTCAAGCCTAAATCCAGAATGGAGCGTTACAGCATTTAATTCAGCTTCAAGCCCATTAACCCTTAAAATTATGCTTGGCGTTGCTTTAGTTTGCGTACCCATAGTGCTTGCCTATCAGGCATGGATGTATGTGGTATTCGGTGGCAAGGTAACTAAAGAAGACCTTGATGATGAGCACGCTTATTAATTAATATTAACATAGTTTATAAAAAA
>CAYJDF010000259.1:0-1691 GCA_964368845.1 uncultured Desulfovibrionaceae bacterium | reverse complement strand
ATTCGATCAGAAAACAACAGCATATTGTGGAGGATTGATTGAGGAGAGATAGATAGAAATTTATAACATTACGATATTTGATTTTAGAACGAGACAGTTGCACTCTATGCCAGAGAGTGCCAAATCAACGCCACTTGGCGCCACGAACGAAATATCCATTGCTAACGCCACACAACTACATACTTTTGCATTAGAATTATTTATCGCCCTTGGATAAGGCGGTAGTGTGGTTGCAAAAAATAGATATAAATTTTAAACGAGTAAAAATAATGGAGATAGTAAATATAGAGGCGAGAACCTACGAGGCTTTGATGACAAGGTTTGAGAATTTTGCCCAGCGTGTTGAGACGCTATGCAACAATACGGGGGAGAAGAGCCTACAAAAGTGGCTCGATAATCAAGATGTGTGCGAGATACTTGGTATCTGCAAGCGCACGCTGCAAACATATAGAGATAACGGCAAATTGCCATACTCACAGATTGGGTATAAGATATATTATCGACCTGAAGATGTTGAGCAGCTAATACAAAAACTAAAAAACGAATAGATTATGAGTGGAGTTATAGATCATAGAGACCAGCGCATTGTGCGCCTATTTAGCTCGATGGAGAGAACTGTTGATGGACTTGAGAACTTAATTAAAAACAGACGAGCAACGCTCAATGGTGAGATATATCTCACCGACAAGGAGGTGTCGGAGAGGTTGAAGATTAGTCGCCGAACTCTTCAAGAGTGGCGCAACGAGGGCAAGATTGCCTATATTCAGTTGGGAGGAAAAATCATCTATGCCGAGTCGGCGATTCAAAGCATTTTGGAAAGGCATTATATTAATGTATTAGACTAAAACAAAAGTCGCAGGATGTTATTCTCAACCCTCCTGCGACTTTTTTAGTTAAATATTTGCGACTGTGGCAGCGATATAAATATAGTTTGCTCTACTCTGTTTGATGCCACACGCTGTACAATAAAGTCTCGAAAAATCCGTGCATTGGTGGAGTCTATGCGAAACGAAAGAGCCACAACCATTTCAAGGTCATAACACTGAGGATAGATGCTCTTTCCATAAACAACGCCTCCAGCGGAACAATCATTTACAACTATACGAGATTTGAGTAGCGAGCGAATGTTAGCCTTCACCTTTGAGGCAAAAACACCAAAAAGCTGCGCTATCTCGTAGTCATACATCTGGACATTATCAGGGATGACAACCTTGCCACCCCTGATAGTTATCACATTTCGTCCCATAGCTACATAAGATTAGCAAGCGATTTTTCGACATTCTCCATATCTTTCATAATCGAGCTATCCAACACACGGGCGTAGTGCTGAGTCATTCGAGTGGAGGTGTGTCCCATCATCTTCGATACATTTTGTAGAGATACATTATTTGCCAATGTAATAGTTGTCCCGAAACTGTGACGAGCTGTGTGCGTGGTCAGATGTTTGGTTATGCCGCAAAAATCGGCTATTTCTTTCAAGTACGAATTTGTCTTTTGGTTGCTGTATAGTGGCAGACAAACGCCCTTCAATTCACAAATGGGGTGGTCTTGATATTTCTCCAAGACCCTACGTGCAGGGGCGAGTAGTGGTACATTACAAATAGTATTGCCACTTCTGCGTTTCATCTTCTCACGCCCTTTGCGCACCCACATATTGCCATTGTTATCCTTTATGATGTGCTCAGGCTTTA
>CAYJDF010000258.1:0-1706 GCA_964368845.1 uncultured Desulfovibrionaceae bacterium | reverse complement strand
GTGACGGTGCTCTTCGTTAGTTTTCCTGCTGTGTAGTAGCCGCCATTAACTATATTCCCATCATAAAAAACTGCCCTGATTTACAAAGAAATCAAGGCGGTTTAATAATATATGATATAACAATTAAGATAACAAATAGGCTATATTAATTAATATAGTTGATGCTACTGTGATTATAATAAATATATTAGAACATTTAGCCTTTTGTTCTTTTGTCCCATTATCATACACTGATAAGTATTTATCATAGTACTTATTAGACAGAAAAGATCTCAATACCAACGACAATAAAATTGTAACAATCGCAACAGCACGAGAAGTTAATGATAACTCTGTGCATAACATTGTTATCCCCATGATAACAAATGTAACATTCATAGATATTGCAAGCGCAATAATATTTATACGATATTTATCGTTTTTATCTTTTTTTGAACATTTATAAAAGATAAATAAAAATTGATTAATCATTTTCATAATTTATAATTTTGATGGGATGTATCTAAAATAACTACCATGCCATACGCTATATTGTGTTATAGTAACATCTGTAACAAAATACGCTCCATGCAATATTAATCCGACAGCAGAACCATTTTTTATTCCATGAAAAATTCCAACGGCGATAGATGTAGCTCCTATACTTGCGTCAATTACTTTACCTGTTTTTTCTGCATTCGCAACATTTTTATCAGCCAATGTATTAATCATGCCAATAAAGCTAATAGCAGATGTTAAATTTCCAACTTTACCAATTTTATTTATCACTGACTCATCGATAGAGTCTATAAAGCCATCATATACTTGCGCGATGTCAGTCATTAGACTAACAAAAGAGTTCATTTTTAAAAGTTCATCCATACTGTACTTTGACATTAAATTTTCAAGTTTGGTTACACTTTGAGATAACATACTATAGTTTAACTCTATATTATCATTCCAGTCAATCCCAGTGAATCTTTCTTTCATATAATAATTCCACCCCTTACTATCTAAAAGTGGCATTCCACTTGCCATATCTATATAATTTCTAAACCAGTCCAATTCATTGTCCGGAACCGTGATTACAGCATTACTGCCATCATATGTGCTACCTAAAGGTCGCCCTCTCTCGTCCACATACTCTGTTGGATTTGCCCACATCCCATTAGGGTCAATGAACCTAATAGGATTATTCCCACAATAAACATATCCACTCGCGAACTGCTCTAATGGGTCAACCCCAAACCAACGCCCAATAAAACTATCATACATGCGTGCGCCATAGTCCAAGTAGCCAATATCCCCTGTTGTCTGTACCTCCTTTCCGTTATACTGGAATCTGTTACTTGCCGACTGCTCTGAACTCGCATCCTCCTGACGACTGCCAAATGGATAATATGTGTTCTGTGCTATTACCGTACCACTCTGATCAAATACCGCTCGTACACTTCCCAAATGATCAACTATGTAGTAGTTAATATCAGCTCCAGAAGATGTCTTCTGTATGCGTCCATCACTGAAACCTACACTCTCCCACGTTGATGTGCTGCCACTCCTGCTATATATCAATGACCCTCGATAATAATACCCATTACCGGTATTATCTTTTACACCAAGCTTAGTTCCATCGGCCGCATAATAATATTTTGCCTTTAATTCCGAACCTTGACTTACTTCCGACAGCAAATTTGAGGGTGAAAGTTCACACCCTCCACTTTGTTCCC
>CAYJDF010000257.1:0-1715 GCA_964368845.1 uncultured Desulfovibrionaceae bacterium | reverse complement strand
AATAACTCGTATTTTTCGCATTTGTTGCACTTGGTGACCCGTACGGGAATATTTTAAGCATATTTCATATATTCCTAAGTATATTTTAGCCTTTATTTATAAGGGTTTGCATATATTATAATTGATACATTTAAATAGAATATCAAACTTTTCTTACCTAAATCTTACCTAAAAATATCATATACCCTCATGATCAGGATCTAAAGCTATTACATAAAAAATATTGCTTTGAGTAAAACCCCAAACAAGTTCTCTACTATTTCCATTTGGTTTTAAGTGCAAATGAATAACTTCATGTTTAGCAAATGCTTGCACATCATTAGGTAAAAAATTCAAAAGATTTTTTGTATATTCTTTTATTACTTTTTTTCCATTTTTATTCGAGGCATAGCGTTTAATCGCTCCTCCAATTTCTTGACACTCTTCAAATTCAAAAATGAATTTCTGAAATAGATCGCAAAAATCACTAAACTCTTTCTTATTTTTTCTTTTGCTATGCAAATGTTTAAAACATTTATTTGATTGATGGAAGTATTTAATGTTAATCATAGGTTTGCTCGGCTTTAATGTCTCTATTACTAAATTGTTGTTGTCTTTTGTTCTTTTGGGTATCGTTGTTTTAATTTTCATAAAAATTAATATAATATTCCTTAATACTCTCTTTAGAAATTTTATTATTGCATCTTTCAAATGTCTTTAAATTTCCTCTGGCAATCTTCCAAGGTTTTTCTTCATGAGTCATAGATTCCAATGTGTCAGCATCGAATTTACCATAAGTTTCCCAAACCAATTCTAAAAGGTTCTTCTCGTCCTCTGAAAAATTTATCTCTATTTCTTCCAAAGATTTACTAATGTGGTCTTCACTTATCATTATATCGCGCCAAGCAAATTGCTTACATTTATGCCATATATCTACGCAGACAGGCCCATGAGCCCAAGCTTCAAATTCTATTCCTCTAACAATATCGGCGTTATTTAATGTTAAACTCCACGCTTGCGCATAATAACATATTTTTTGAATTTTTTTATGTGACATGTTTTCTTTGTGCAAAAACCACTCGATTAAATTATCGATATTAGCACTACCCACATTAATAACGCTTGATTTAATCCTATTTTCCATTTTAACACACTCCCATAATATTCCTTATTGGTATAATAGCATAAAATTAATTAATTATGCAAAATGCTCTTAATATCTATCTTATAACATTAATTTGAATCTAAAAAAGAGGGCAGTGCCCTCTTAGCTTAGTTTATCAATTCTCTCGCGGATATATGTTAAATCTGATTTAATAGTTGCTGTATTCTGTTTAATATATTCAATATCTCTATCGTATTGCGCGAATGCAACATCACCTTTTGCCAATCTAATTCGATGTTCTTCTATTGCTTCTCTAAGATTAACTACCAAATCACAAGGGCATCGTTTCTTTAAAGACTCAATCGCTTCCTTATTTTCATAAGTGGTTTTTTCATTTAGGATCATCTTTTTATTTGTCTCTACACTACTTTTTTTAATTGCAGAGCGCATATTAATTAAAGCCACTACGATACCGGCGCAACAAGTTAACATTGTTGTAATAATAGCGGTTTCCATTATTTAGATTCCAGTACACTTGAAGTTTTGTTACTTGAAATTGTTGCAGCATCTATTATTGATTTAAGCATCTCATTCTCTTTCTTTAATTCTTCAAGTTCATTTTCTTTTGGAT
>CAYJDF010000256.1:0-1728 GCA_964368845.1 uncultured Desulfovibrionaceae bacterium | reverse complement strand
GGGGCCAATTTACCGTCGGCCTGCCAACGCGCACCCAATGGGTCCGGAAAAATATCAATTATAATCTGCTTTGGAGAAGGTTGACGAACAAAATAGCCAAAGGCCGAATTTTGTAAATGCAAGCTAATACCTCCAGCCCCAATATTCATTTGAGCTGTAAGTTTATCTGTACTTGGGCCTGCACCATTTAGGACTAATGAGGACACATTGACTGGAAGCAAAATTGAGTGTGTACTATCGCGTTTGGCTTGAGTAGTCGGTTGATTTTCATCTAAATTTATGGTTACACGCTCGCCTACACCTGTACTTTGCCATTGCCATGTAGCAGCTAAGCTATCTAAACTTGGCATAAGCACAAAAAGCAACATAAGTGCCATGAAATGAAACCGACAAGCGGCAAGGCATTTTTTTAACATCATAGAGTAATTATGCAATAAACATTCCAAAAAACAAACATTTGCACTGTTAAACAATGGAATTACAATATTGAAAGCCTATATTTTAATAAAAAATCAATTTCCCTTCTTTTTCAACTTTTCAATAAGGGTTGTGCGTTTTATTCTCAAAAGCTCCGCTGCATGATTTTTTACACCTTGTGACTGCTCCAAGGCCTCATCAAGCAAACGCTCTTCAATACTATCTAAAAACTCTTTTAGCCCCATATCAAATTTTTCAAGGTCATGTAAACTAGGCCACACAAAACCTTGCGAAACAACATTCGTGGGGGATATTTTTTCAGTAACTACGCTTCCAACTTCTTCTTTTTTAGCATCCACCTCGGCACTATCTATAACTGTGCTTTCAGGTTGGATATTTGTATCAATTTCTGGCAAGTCATCCAATGGACCTACCGCATCAAGAATTTTTTGTGGTAAATCATCAACCTCAACAATATTACCATCAACCAATATGCTAAGTCGCTCCATGAAATTTTCAAGCTCTCGCACATTGCCTGGCCAAGGATATGCAGAGAGAATGCGAGCTGTAAGTGTGCTTAACTCCAGTGGTTGTCTTTTTTTCTTCTTACAAAAATTTTTCAAAAAATGACGTACTAAAAGTAATACATCTCCTCCACGCTCACGTAAAGGCGGTAAATGTAGGGGTATTACATTCAGTCTATAATACAAATCCTCACGAAAACGCCCCGCAGCAACTTCTTGTTCAAGATCACGATTAGTTGCTGCAATAATACGTACATCAACTTTTTTTATACCAGATCCGCCAACTCTTTCAATTTCCTTTTCTTGTAGAACGCGTAAAATTTTAACCTGTAGACTTAAGTCCATTTCTCCAATTTCATCTAAAAAAACAGTACCCCCATCCCCAAGTTCAAAACGCCCAGGACGAGAACGTATAGCATGAGTAAAAGCACCCTTTTCATGACCAAAAAGCTCAGACTCTAATAATTCTTTAGGGATAGCACCACAGTTGATGGGTACAAATGGTTTTGCAGATCTTTCACTATTAGAATGCAATGCACGCACCAAAAGCTCTTTGCCTGTGCCTGATTCACCAGTAACAAGTACGGTGCTATCGGTGGGGGCAACCTTCATCAGTACACGGAAAACTTCAGCCAATGTTGTACTTTGGCCTATAATACCGCTATCTTGCCATTCCATGAATTTCTCCCGCAAATGAATAAATGAATATAAAACTAAGCTATACCACTGTCAATACACTGACACTAAGAAAAAATCCAGTAAAATTATGCATATTAAGCAAAAAAAT
>CAYJDF010000255.1:0-1740 GCA_964368845.1 uncultured Desulfovibrionaceae bacterium | reverse complement strand
AAGGTTACAGGCACAGGCCAGAAAGTACCGTCAGAAAGGGTCATGTTTTCACAAACGCTTTTCCAGTCAGCCTTATTCATGAAGCCGTTTAGTGGAGAAAAACCACCAATACCCATCATAATAAGATCGCCCTTTGCGCGAGAAGAAATCTCAATCTGCTTTAAACCAGCAGCTTTGCTCTTTTCTGCTTCAAGAGCAGCACCTTCAAGTAAGCAACATACAAGACCCTTACCGCCATGTGGTGGAACCAATCTGGACATAGTCAAAACCTCCAAAGGTTGATTTAGTTGTATTTATTGAAAATACCCAATCCATAGGGTATTTCCATCCTTGCGAAAACTTATATTGTGAAAAATCTAACAAAATGTCAAGACCCTTTTGTATGTATTAAGTCTATAATACATAATTAGCCAAAACATTTAGTTTTTTCACCAAAAAAACCAACAAACGTTAAGTAAGATACCACAAATCAATGCCGCGTTCAAGTCTTTTAATGAAAAAATAAACCTATCAATGCCTCAAATGCTACAAAGCTAAGTCCTATAGTCAGCATTGCAGCTTACATAATCATGCGAAAGATCAGAAGCAAGCAATGTATATTTTCCATCACCAGCACCCAACTCAATTAGTACATGAATATCGCGCTCTTTTAAAGGACCTTCCAAGGCTGCATCATGATCTCCGTCCACAGGCTGACCATTACAAAATAATTCTATCCCACACAAAAATACTCGCACATCTTGAGCCAAAAAGTCTGCACCACTACGCCCAACAGCAGCCACAATACGCCCCCAGTTGGCATCACGCCCATACATGGCCGTCTTTACCAATTGCGAATGACCCACAGTACGCGCAACTTTTTCAGCATCGGCATCATCCTTTGCACCTGTAATTTCAATCTTGATAACCTTTGTTGAGCCTTCTCCATCTTGTACCAACATATAAGCCAAAGCACCCAACATCTCTTCCAAAACATCTTTAAGCTTTTCTATATCAGAACTTATAAAACTTACCCCACTAGCACCATTGGCTAGACCAAGAACAGTATCATTGGTTGAAGTATCACCGTCAACTGTAACTCGATTAAAGGTATTATCTACCGCTTGTACAAATAGCTTTTGCCAAACCTCACGCTCAACTGCAGCATCGCAAACCACCAATGCAAGCATGGTCGCCATATTAGGACAAATCATGCCAGCACCTTTAGCCATACCAGCAAAACGCACTAAACCACCAGAAAACTCCACTTCACGGCTAAAAAATTTGGGAAAAGCATCCGTTGTCATCATGGCACGGGTAAAGCTTTCTTCATCACCACTGCCAAGCTTATCTTTAAGCTTAGGTACAGCCTCCTCCCACAAATCCATTCTAAACTGCGCCCCAATAACACCGGTCGACATAGGCAAAACACTATCTTGGCCTAAACCCAAAACATCTGCCATCATCTTAGTGGTGGAAATACAATTTTCAAGACCCTCATCACCTGTGCAAGCATTGGCTTGACCAGAGTTAACCAACACTGCTTGTACTGCACTAGCACCAGAACCCAAAATACGCTGACACTCAAGTACTGGTGCTGCCTTAAAGGCATTGGTGGTAAATACCCCAGCCACTACGCATGGTAGTTCGGATACTAAAACCGCAACATCATCACGAGCAGGCTTGCGAAAACCTGCACTGACTGAACCTACTGAATAACCTTTAGGTAATGCCATAATACCTTCTTATTTAATAATTTTT
>CAYJDF010000254.1:0-1758 GCA_964368845.1 uncultured Desulfovibrionaceae bacterium | reverse complement strand
GATGAAGAAAAAGGTCTTTTTTATTGTTTTGGCTGTCAAGCTTCTGGAGATTTATTTGACTTCTACGGACGCATAAATGGTCTTGATTTCAAAGAAACACTAGAACACCTTGCTCAAGAACTCGGTATTGAAATTACACCATGGCAAGGTAAAGCGGGTAAAAGCGGCAAAGAACTTCAACAAGTAAAAAACCTACGCCAAAATACCTTACGCATGTACGAGCTAGCAAAGCAGCACTTTATTATAAACTTACAAGCTAATGATGGAATAACCTGTAGAACATATGTAGAAGACAGAAAAATAAGTCCTGAAATAATAAAGAACTTTGACCTTGGGTATGCTAAAAAAGACTGGCATGCCCTAGCCCAGTTTTTACAAAAATCAGGTTTTAGCGAAAAAGATGGTATAGCATCTGGACTTCTTGCTAAAAGTGAAAAAACAGGACGTGCTTATGACCGTTTTCGTGGTCGTTTAATCTTCCCCATTAAGTCCTTGGACCAAAAAATAATAGCCTTTGGTGGAAGAATTATTGAAAATGAAGATGAGGCAAAGTATATAAATAGTTCAGATTCTCCCATTTATAAAAAAGGAGAGCACCTCTATGGACTTGCACAAGCCAGAAGAAGCATTACTATAAAGAACAGTGCCCTTCTAACCGAAGGATATATGGACGTGCTTACCCTGCATCAATTTGGCTACACTCACGCCATTGGCGTTTTAGGAACAGCCTTAACTCCGGAACAAGTAAAACGTCTATCTGGATTTACAAAAAATATTGTGTTGCTCTTTGACGGTGACAACCCTGGACGCAAAGCAGCCATGCGCGCTTGTGAAATGTTTTTAACCCGCGGGCTTGCGTGTACTGTGGTCCTTTTACCAGAAGGGGAAGATATTGACAGTCTTTTGCATAGTCAAGGGACACAAGCCTTTGAAAAACTATTAACTCAAGCCCCCGATGGTTTGACTTTTTGCATGGATTTTTTACGTAAACAATCGCCCACCGAACAAGTGGACTGGGCAAGGAGTTTTTTACAACAAATTGATATTGCAGAAATAAAAAGCCCTTTTGCCAGCAAGCTGGCAGCAGGATTGCAACTTACAGAGCAAAGTTTGCGCCATAATGTGGCCACAATACCAGCACGCGGTAGCCTAAAACAAACAAGTCAAAATATAACTGGAACACAAGGCAGGCCACTTAGTCCTTTAGCCATGCGCGACAAACAAATTATGATGTATGCTGTGCGCTATCCGCACAGATTAAGAGATTTGCAAAGTCTTGGTGCAGATATGGCTCTAAACTCAAACGTGGCGCGTGAACTTTGGAATAAAATTGAACAATTTGGCCCCGAAGATGTCTTTTATGAACTTAACACTCGTGAAAAAACCTTTTGGGTATCTTGTCGCACTGGTGATGCTCCACCCTTGGACGACAATGGGGACAAAGAGTTAAAAAGCCTTACTGAGGCCTTGGAAGATTTTGCAAAATATACGCAAAAATCTTCTATTTCCGCTGCATTACGTGAAAATGCCAGAACTGGAGACTTTAATGCAGACTTAGAGTATCTTAAAGTATTACAAGACTCTATAAAGGACAAACAGGAATAATATTGAGTGTATATTCATATATACACATATAAAATATCTTTATTTTCAATGTGTTATAAAATAGTTAAAAGAATGGATGACTTTTATTTAGTTTTCGGGTATAATCAAATGTTGCAGGATTTTTCTGGGAGGACGCATGAATAATCTTAAAGA
>CAYJDF010000253.1:0-1780 GCA_964368845.1 uncultured Desulfovibrionaceae bacterium | reverse complement strand
CGGTTATGTTTTTTGCAAAGACCGCCTTTCCTACCGCGGGATTATTCCAGAAAAACCCATAGTTTAGACTGGAGTAGACAAACGGAACCGTTGCCTGGGAGTTTCTTTGCGCTAACTCAAGTGAGGTACCTTTAAGATTAAGGATACCGTTTTGATACTGACCCATTCCGTATAGCTTTTCTTCAGTATTTGCTTCAAACTTCATACTTGCATAAAAGTTTGTACCGGATATTCCTTTTAGCTGGCGGGAAGGTATTTTGAGGCTGGTACGAACATCGCTTTGAAATTCAGCAAGAACAACCTCGTCTTTTTCGTTTTTAACAACTATTTTGCCTCGTTTGTTAATTGTAACCTTAATTTTGCCGTTTATCAAGGTTGCGCTATCGGTAATAGCTACATTTGCATCGTTAGGTGCTACTTTAGCGCCCTCCTCTGCGGAATTTTCGACAAATATTTCCGGTGTTATTGTCGGTTGCTCAATAAGCGCCCAATTCTCTGTGGCAAAATCATTAAGTTTTGTCACTCTTATTCGCACACTGTTTTCGCCAAAAGCCTCTACTAACAATTTTTCGCCGTCATACTGTCTAAGTAGCTTGTTGTCTGATATAAGAATCATTATTACACCTCATTATCACTAATATGGATATAATAATACTATAATGTTTTTTGGTATAACAGCACTAATCAAACCTAAAACCGCACAAAATCTGCCTTGACTGCTATAAGGAGAACGTGTTTTGCAAACTAAGTTTTTTTTGGATGAAAACAACTACAGCTACAAATCAATCATGTTTAGGGATTACATACATTCAAACGAGACGTTAGACTACACAATGTTTGATGTACCCAAAAGTCTACAGTTTGAATTTGCTTCACACAAGCATCCCCACTACGAAATTATTTTTCCCTTGACAGATCATATCGAGTTTACTGTAAACGGCAAGGACTATTTGGTAAACAAGGGAAGTGCGCTGTTGATAAATGCCGGTGAGGTACACGGACACAAAGACGCTTTTACTAAGAAATACGGTGGCTACGCCTGTTTTTCTTTTGGAGAAAAATTTCTGTTTCCAAACAACAATTCCGCAATATGGGAAAAATATTTTAGTCCTCTCTCGACCGGAGAATATACCTTTACAAAACACATAAAAGGTAATTTGGGTTATGAGAAGGAAATAATTTTATTGCTGGAAAATCTGCGTAATTTAAGCAATAACATTATCACCAACTCACTTTCTATACAGATTTTGTTGCTTACAATTTTTGATATAATGGTTAAACAAAAGGCTTTTGACGCCAACCAGTACCTTGTGGAAAACCCTTTTGTGTTGTCAGCAATCAAGTTTATAGATCAATACTACGATTCGGCTATATCGGTAACCGACATAGCCAAAAACTTGTATATAAGCAGTGCATATTTTTCAAAAATATTTAAACAGCAGGTAGGTGTCTGTCCGAAAGAATATATCGTTAACTATAGAATTTTAAAATTTATTGATAAGTATAAATCTAATCCAAAACTAAGAGTTTCCGAGCTTGCATTAAACTGTGGATTTACCGACCCAAGCTATTTTGCAAGGGCATTCAGAAACAGATTCGGCCGCTCACCTACCGAATATAGTCTTTCAACTTGGAAAACGACACAAGATTACCGAGTAGAAATTTTGCCTATCGAGGCGGAGGACCCCGGCATACTGTCGTATTCCGATTGACGACAACGAAGATAGTCGGAATTTCTACCGGGAAGATGTGTTGGTTTTTAAGTTGAATGACTATATAT
>CAYJDF010000252.1:0-1826 GCA_964368845.1 uncultured Desulfovibrionaceae bacterium | reverse complement strand
GCCCTCAGAGCCCAAACAACACCCTCAGAGCCCCAACCACACGTCGGACAAAATAAATACACCCGCAGAAATGCCCAACCACGCGTCCGACAGCCCTTCGAGGGATGTCGAAACGCCAAACCACGCGTCGTTTACCCCTTCGAGGGCTGTCGAAACGCCAAACCAAGCGCCGTTCACCCCTTCGAGGGCTGTCGAAACGCCAAACCAAGCGCCGTTCACCCCTTCGAGGGCTGTCGAAACGCCAAACCAAGCGCCCGACAGCCCTTCGAGCCTCCTCTCGACCTTGAACGACGCTCCCGACAAAAAAAACACACACGTAAATATTTTGAACGACGCTCCCGACAAAAAAAACACACACGTAAATATTTTGTCCGACGCTCCCGACAGAAAAAAAACACACGTAAATATTCCCTCCGACACGTCGGACAAAATAAATACGCGCGTAAATATTTTGTCCGACGCTTCGGAAACCAACTCCACATCCGACATTCCACATTCCGCATTAGTTTTTCCCTTATCTTTGCCGTCATAAAACAACCTAAACGCTTGATTCATTATGAAACTATCCAACATCACAGCCGCCATCATAGCGCTCTTCGCAATGCTCACAGCGAGCAGTTGCAGTGACGACACGCCAGCCGTGCCGAAAGTAGAAATCACCGGAGTAAACGCCGACGGCACCATCCCACAGACCGACCCCGGCGCAACCGTCACGCAAGAGGCCGACGGCACCCTCCTCGCCACCCTCTCCTCCGACGGCGCCGAGGCAAGCATCCCCATAAAGAGCAACACCGACCTGCACATCGAGGTTGCCTATACCACCCCTGAAACCAAGGCTCCAGACCCACTTGCGAGTGACTTTGAATTCGGCATCAGATTTGAGAATGATGTCATCGACCTTGTGCCCAAAGAGGAAAGTGAAAACATCTTCACAGCAACAATCTCCTCTGCGACTCTAGCCAAGAACCCAATCTTTACCATCACCGCTGGCGAGAACGCAACAACGCAACCCCTCGGAGCGACAGTCACAATCACCCCCATAGCAGAAGACAGCTTCACCTTTGGAAGTGACTTAATCATAAATGTCACGCAAGCAGGTGCCGCCGCATCCCTCACCCTCAGCCCCGAGACGATCCAGATGGCAGCAACGGACACACTGTTCAAGTTCTCCCTCACCGCCAACGACAATTGGAAGATCGACAGCGTCAAAGCCGTAAGCGGCATCCAGCAGGCGAATATTAATACGTGGATAAAGAGATTCGACAGCGTCGGCCGCAGCGGCGTCGGCGTCGTCTTCGGCGGCGGCGTCGTCGTCGGCGGCGTCGTCGTCGGCAGCGGCAGCGGCGGCGGCAGCGGCGGCGGCAGCGGTAGATACAACATCACTTTCGAGTGCGACGCCAACACCTCCACCACCGAGCGCGTGGCGGAGATCGTCGTCAAGATGGGCAACATAGAGAAGACCGTCACCGTCACGCAAGCCGCCGCAGAGCCCGAGCCTGAGCTAACCCTCAGCCCCGAGACGATCCAGATGGCAGCAACGGACGAAGAGTTCAAGTTCATCCTCTCCGCCAACGACTGGTGGGAGATCGACAGCGTCAAAGCCATAAGTGGCATTGCGCAGATAGGTATTAATACGTGGATAAAGAGCGTCGTTGCCGACGACGGCGACATCATCAACGGCGAAGTCGTCGGCGCCGACGGCGGCGTAGCCGTCGAAACCAGAGGCGGCACATACGACATCACTTTCGAGTGCGACGCCAACACCTCCACAACCCCACGCGTGGCGGAGATCGTCGTCAAGGTGGGCACGCTGCGCAAGACCGTCA
>CAYJDF010000251.1:0-1836 GCA_964368845.1 uncultured Desulfovibrionaceae bacterium | reverse complement strand
TAATTTAACCAAACACCTTTAAAATCTTTTTGAATCAATTCTTTAATAGGAACCTGATATAAAAATAAATCTTTTATTGATATATCGTCAATTAAATATTCTTGCAGTGGATCGTTTTTTAAAGTGTTAGAATCAACTATATTGAAGCAATTCCCACTTTTATCTTGCCCCGATGAAACACCAAGTGTAAGAGCTGCATTTTCGCCTTGTATAATTAATGGTACATCAAACTTATCTGCAATAATATAAGCCGAAGCATATAAAACATACTCTGTACATTTGATTGGATTGCAATAATCCCAAAAATCTTTTTGCATGAGCTTTTTCAAAATCTTTCTATTGGCATCTATGCCTATAACATCAAAGCCATGATTTTTTAAATTTTCTATATTTTTTATACCAATTGGGGTAATATCTGATGGAATGCAATTTACTAAAAGCGGTCGCAAACCAAGCACATCTCTAGCATAAAAAGCTTGGAAAGTGGAATCTTTACCGCCTGAAACACCTACAACACAGTCATAAGAGCCTTCAGCCTTTACTTTTGCATCATCGGCTATGTCTTGAAGTTCTTGCTCACGTGCTTTCCAATTTATAGTTTTTACTTCATCTTCCCATAAGCAGGCACCACAAAGACCTTCCTTATTAAAATAAACCTTCGGCCTTGTATCTGGTTGTAAACATCTTTTACAATACTTCAAAATTCATCCCTTGTATTTTAATTTATAAATTAATTCAATATATTCTAACGAAATGCTACTTTAAGTTGTTTTTTTGCGCCATTAATTGGGCAAATTTCCAATCTTCTTCTGTGTCAATATCAACTACGCTATTTGCAGATACTACTACAGCTCGTTTTTGTAGAGGAAGAAAACTTGATGCACCATGTGCAAAAAAAGCTTCTACGGAAAAAAAATAAAAAAGTCCCACATCATGATAGGTTTTAGGGCAATCTTGTGTGCGCATTGGTACAAATTCAGGCTGTAAATAAGTTATTTCATTGCTTTGTGAAAGCGAAATGGCTCGTTGAATGGGGTGTGCATAAGAGGTCACAGCCATGACGCACTCAGAACTTTGTGCAAGTTTGTGCGCTTCTTGCAAATGGTGTGTGGTAATAAAGGCTGACGTACCATATAAACAGCAACAATATTCTGGTAGTGAGCCAGAATAGTTTTTCCA
Source organism: uncultured Desulfovibrionaceae bacterium (assembly GCA_964368845.1). Classification (GTDB taxonomy): domain Bacteria; phylum Desulfobacterota; class Desulfovibrionia; order Desulfovibrionales; family Desulfovibrionaceae; genus CAYJAD01. The sequence continues at coordinate 657 of CAYJDF010000251.1, read as the reverse complement.
TTGCTCCAAAGTTACACGCAAGACATCAGCAGTTGTTGCAACATCATCAGCAACTGCTTCAGGTCTAGTAAAAGGATAGACTGCTCCAGCAGCAATTGCTGCATTTGCTATTTCTGTATCTTCCGTGGATATTAGTACATTCTCAAATATATTGCTTTGACAAGCTACAGACGTTGGCCAAGCGACTAGTGGCTTGCCTGCTAAAGTCCGCATATTCTTACGAGGAACACGTTTTGAACCTCCGCGTGCCATTACAATACAAAGAGGTTTAGTCATAAAGTTTATTCCGTCTTATCTTGCTTTTTTAATAAAGATTTAAGTTCAATGCATTGCTTTTCAAGTTCTTCTATGCGCCCATCTAAATGTGCTATTATGGGGAGCAAAACTTGTGCAATGTCAGTTGTACTTGGTGCTCCAGAGTCCACTATGTGTTCTGGCATCTTATCATCAAAAAGCACACCGTCTTCTCGGCCTAAGTATTCGCGTGCCACAGTCGCATTGTCTTCTTCATATTTTGCAAGCAAGGCACGGCGCTCATCTTCTTGCATATACCCTTTACTTCCATGACTATTTAACCCATATAAACCTAATAAGCGAATATAAGTCCTACGGTCAGTATTCTCATACAAATCAAATCCATGTGAGAGGTAACAATAC
>CAYJDF010000250.1:0-1850 GCA_964368845.1 uncultured Desulfovibrionaceae bacterium | reverse complement strand
AACTTTAACTTTGACAAAGAAGGATATTTTCGCCTACCTAGTGGTGAAACCTTACAAGGCTGGGCCATTGATAACAGCATTAGCCCAACAGTAGCCACTGGTGTTGCACCATCAACTACTACTCAATCAACAGTACAAGGTACTGGTGTACCCACAGATATTAAATTGGATTCTTTTAACATAGCTCCACGTCAAACCACCAAGGTTGACTTTTCCGTCAACCTAAGTTCAGACGCCGGAAATGATAAAACCCCAAGTACTACCAACCCCATGTTTGCCATGTCAGAAGCTTGGAATGGTGTACAACCACCTCCAACAGATGGTGCACCACCGCTTTCTGCTGATGCTTATGCTTATCAAACACCTATCAAGGTTTATGATGAAGCCGGTAATGCACATACATTAACTACATATTTTGATAGAATAAGTAACCCAACTGTTAGTGATGGCGGCATTCCACCTGTAGAAGATTCACTCATAGCTAACCTACCAGAAGGATATAGCATGTATGAATATATGGTTACCATGGATCCAGCAGAAGATATGCGTAACTTTGGTGGTCAATATGACCCAACAACTGGTGTTCTAACTGGTGCCACAAGCTTCCAAGACACAGAAAATGCTGGTGTACTTATGAAGGGTGTGCTCATATTTGACTCCTCAGGTCAACTTGTAAACCAAACTGCATATACCTATATGGGCAATACAGAAATGGCCGCTGGTCAAACCATTAACCCTGATGCCATTAACCTTGATATTGAAGCATATTTAGCCCTACCAACTGCGGCTGATCGCGAAGCATATATTAATGCTCTACCCATTGATGCAGCTTTGCAAACTCAATTAAATACAGAACTTCCTCTCGCCATTGCCCAAGCTGAACAGCAAGCACAAGACCTTGCCAATGCAGCTGCTGATAAGGCTGGTAGTTCTGCAGGTACTATTGCTGCAGAAGCTGCCGTTGCCGCCGATGCCGCTGGCATTGAAGCCAGAGGTGAAGCTGCTGCCAGAACTTATGCCGATGCTCAAGCTGCCGCAGCAGGTTTAGTACCAGGATCTGCTGAATTTATTTCCATGTCAGACACAGTATATGATTCTGTTGTTGCATCATACATTCAAACAGAATATGAAACAGTTTATAACAATGCTTACACTCCAGCATTTAACGCAGCAAGAACTGTTGAGTATAACGTAGTTTATAATGAACTAAGCGCAAGCCTACCAAGAGCTGCCATTGCTGATGTGGAAAATGACATTAATTCAGAAATGGTTGGTCACCCCGATGCAGCCGCATCTTGGCAGCCCACTGCAGTGTCCAACAATGGTCTACCAGTATTTACGGCAAACTTTTCCGGTCAACCACTAGCTAACTCTGTGCGTCAAGATGCCGGTAACTTTGATGTACCTGACGCATCAAACTATTTAATTGAGTTTGATTTAGGCCTAAGTGTTGTAGGCAATCTTAACGACCCTTGGGGCATTGGCGATCCAGTACCATATGGCAGTACTACCCAAACCAGCCCAAGCATTGCTGATGTCATGAATACCAATCAATATACATCTGGTCACCCAGGCTCTATTGATTATGCTGACCTTACAACCTTTACCAACAATTCTACAGAAAAAGCTTCAGATGCAACTATTATGGTAAGTGGTAACGCCATTACTAACCAAAGCTTGCAAGACGGCTATACCTACGGATCGTTAACAAATGTTAATATCGACCAAGACGGCATTCTATATGGTATTTATACCAACGGCATCACCATGCCCTTATATCAAATAACCATGTATGACTTTGTAAATACCCAAGGGCTAGACCGTGAAGGTGGAAACCTCTACTCGGCCAC
>CAYJDF010000249.1:0-1903 GCA_964368845.1 uncultured Desulfovibrionaceae bacterium | reverse complement strand
TAATCATTACTGCAGCAGGTGTTTCAATCATAATTCCCACAGGAATATCGCCCTTGTGAGGAATTCCGGCTTGACTAAGTTCAGCTTTGACTTCTTCAATAATGACCTTTGAACGACGCACTTCTTCCACAGAAATAATCATGGGCAACATGAGATAAATATTGCCATGACAAGCAGCGCGAAAAATAGCACGCAATTGCGTTTTGAATATATCTGGTCTGGTAAGACAGATTCGTATGGCGCGCATCCCCATAGCAGGATTTTCTTCCTTGGGTAAGTTAAAGTAGTCCGCTTGCTTATCTGCACCAATATCTAGGGTGCGAATAATAACAGGCTTGTCGCCCATCTTTTTTGCTACGCTACTATAAGCTATATATTGAGTTTCTTCGCAAGGATAATTCTTGCTTTCAAGGTAGAGAAATTCGCTTCTGAAAAGTCCAATGCCCTCAGCATCATTTTCTAGCACAGCCTCCACATCTGATACGCAACCTATATTAGCATATAACTTTATTTCACGACCGGACTTGGTAACAGTTTTCTTGCCTCTAAAAGACTCAAGTCTTTGTTTTTCTTCGTATTGCGTCTTGAGCTGCTCTTGTTTTTGTGCCAGTGTTTTTTCGTCGGGGTCGATGATTATTGTCCCTTCTTCGCCGTCAATAATGGCTAGCAAGTTATTGTACTTTATATCTAGCAATTCTTTAAGACCAATGACTGCAGGTAAGCCTAAGGTGCGCGCAAAAATTGCTGTATGTGAATTTTTGCTGCCCTCTGCGGTTGCAATACCAAGCACTTTGTTTCTGTCAAATTGCGCGGTTTCGCTTGGTACAAAGTCCACGCCGGCATAGATGTAAGCACCTTCATGGCTGTCTAAGCTTTGCTTATTTAGGAGAATTTCCATAACTCGGCGCGAAATGTCTAACACATCTAAGGCTCTTGCCTGCATGTATTCATCATCCATTTCTGCAAACATTTGTGAAAATTGTTTAGCAGCCTGACTTACGGCATAAGTTGCATTGGCTTTGTTGGTTATAATTTCATGTGTGATAGCTTCACGATAATCCAAATCATCCAGCATCATTTGATGTACTTCAAAAAGCGCAGCATTTTCTTCGCCAAGTTTTTCTGCTGTTTTTTTGGCTATGATGCCCAGTTGCTCTATGGCTTTTTCTCTAGCTTTTTCAAAGGAAGCGAGTTCTTCTTCAACATTTTCTATAGCATAAAATTTTACATCTAAATCCAATTGTGAAGGGAAATATATTTTTCCTATGGCAATTCCTTTTGAAACGCCTTTACCTTGTAATATTACCATTTTACCTCCTATCCGTTAAGTAATTAAACATGGATAGTGAAAGCATTTTTTTGTTGGCTTTTGTTTGCTTTTATAAATTTTTTTCTAAAAATTCTTTGGCCATGGCGCATACGGCATCAGCATCGTCACCTTCAGCGGTAATGATGATTTCGTCTCCCATTTTGGCTGCTAAAGCCATAACCGTAAAAAGTTTTTTTCCGTCAGCTTTTTTTTCGCCTTTTTGAATGGATATTTGTGAAGAAAATTTTTGTAATTCTTTTACAAAAAGTCCCGCAGGTCTTGCGTGGATACCTTGTGTATCTTTGATAATAAATGAGAATGATGGCATAATGTGTTCCCTTAAGTAGTTGGTAAAAGGGTAATAATAGTTTGTACTAAAAAGCACAATGTTATTCTCAATACCATTACTTTCCAAATTTGTAAAGCGCGTATAAACCTCCTTATGCAAGCTCCACTATTATGCACTCTCAAGGTTGGAAATTGAAAAATAGGCATAAAAAATGGGCTTAGATTTTTACATCTAAGCCCTTGAAATTTTAATGGTGCCGCGGGACAGAATTGAACTGCCGACACGAGGATTTTCAGTCCTCAAAA
>CAYJDF010000248.1:0-1928 GCA_964368845.1 uncultured Desulfovibrionaceae bacterium | reverse complement strand
TTTTAAGCAGAGAGTCGCAGGTTCGAACCCCGCACGACCCACCATTTAATAGTCCGACTAAGCCCCATAAGGTATATAAAGCCTTATGGGGCTTAGCTTTTTTGGTGTTCTGAGTGTCCTATGTACTCCAAGACACCCCCTAGACATCTAACCCTTTTGGGGGTAGTTATGGGGGTAGTTCAGATGTTTTGAAAGTCATACCCCCAATGCGTCACTATTTGAAATAATAAGATTTTTCATGAGTTTGGGGGTAGCTACTTATTACAAGGGGGTATATATGAGGCGTAGTTATGCTTGAAACTCTATTTTGCTTCCTAAAACAAAATACTCTTCCTCTCTGGTTATATGTTTTTTTGGCTCTTGTTCCCGTAGGAATTTCAATTTTCGTATTTTGTCGTCAAAGCACTTTGATAAAACAGCAAAACAAAATTGCTTTGTTTAATAAAAAGTATGAATTATACACCATAGCAAAACAACTACGCTGGTTTGGGTCAAAACAAAAACTTATTTTGCAGGATGATTATAAAATACATGGAGTCAATGATTTAGATAAGAAAAAAAACATTTGGAAAGATACACTTGCCACTATTCTTATTTTTACAAAAGCACCAGATTTAAACAAAGAAGTTGAAACGAAATTTCACAAAAAATACCTATCAGTCGAAGTTGAAAGGAAGCCAATTTCAGGACGTGATTTAGATATTTTGATTGAAAGGCGACAAAAAGAATATACATACTATGTCCGCTTGCTGCATATTGAGATGTTAAAAGCAACCGAAAAAATAGAGCAAATGCATTTGCTATTCACATTAAATGATACAAACACAAACTATCTTGAAGATATCTCAGAAGGCTTTGAAAAGACATACAGAGATTTATATGATGAAAAAATTTCACCAAATAAATATTTAGAAAATATAATAACTTTTTGTACTCAATTAGAGAATATCAACTGTTTTGATGAAATGATTGATGAGATGGGAATTATTTAAAAATAAAACATACAGGACTATCTCATGTTCCAACCAAGAATATTGCAAGTGCAAGCCATAGATAATTATAAGCTCTTACTTACCTATGAAACCAAGGAAGAGAAGGTTTTGACGTAACCCTATACATTTATGGGGAATGGTTTGTAAAATTACAAGGCCCTCAATATTTTAAAACGGCGCTTATATGCGGCTCTTCCATCGCATGGGCAGATGGACAAGATATAGCACCGCATGAACTGTACGAAAATTCTATCTACGCCACGACAGCCTAAAAACCCTCTTGACATAACATCATAAAATAATATCATAACCCCATGAACAAAAAACACCGTGAAACCCTACGCAAAATCTTTTTGCGCCCCATATCTGCCAATATCAATTTTAAGGATATTGAAGCCGTATTCATAGCTCTTGGGGCAGAAATAACAGAACGTGAAGGTTCACGTATATGTGTTGTCTTATTTGGGCAAGTGCGTGTGTTTCATAGACCTCACCCCAAGCCCACTACAGACAAGGGTGCAGTAAAATCCATACGAAAATGGCTTGAAGATAATGGAGTTACACATGAATAATATTTTAGAATTTAATGGTGGTTATAAGGCTGTCATTGTATATGACCCTGAAATCGAAATGTTTAGAGGGGAGTTTGTAGGCTTAAATGGTGGAGCTGACTTTTATGCTTCTGACATTGACGGACTTAAAAAAGAAGGTACAACATCTCTTGCCATTTTTCTTGATGAATGCAAAGCCCGTAATATTGAACCGAAGAAGAAAGAAAGCAAGTTTGCCCTGCGCCTTGAGCCTGACCTGTATGCTGAGGTAGTGGCCTTTGCCAAAGCAAATAATGTAAGCATAAATAGCTTCATTGCTGAGTCAGTAAAAAAACAGCTAGCAAATGAAATGTAGCATACATTCTTTATTCGCAAGAAATCTAAT
>CAYJDF010000247.1:0-1929 GCA_964368845.1 uncultured Desulfovibrionaceae bacterium | reverse complement strand
GAAACTTCCCAACAAGCAAAATGCAAGGGTGTGTACAACCTTGCCCTGCTTGCCAGTTTTGTTAGAACATAATTACCCTTTAATTAAACGCTCCAAAAATTTGATTAAGTAACAAGTCCATTTCAAGCCAATTTTCATCGGATATGACACTATCCGTATTAATAATTTTTGCTTTTTTGAAAAACTTATCTTGTATTAAATCTTTTTGTGTTATTTCACCTTGATACTTATTTATTCCTTTAATATATGATGTCCACATTATAGGATACAAATTCCCATCATTATCAGATAAAATATCGCGACCTAAAAAAAGTTCAATCGAAGTAGCTAAACCATTTATATTTACGCACTCATTACTAGTAGGACCGATTGTAGGATAAGATTCTCCTAAACTCACATTTGGCAAAGTAAGTATTTTAACATTGGATGGGATTTTGATAGATTGTAAATTTCGTAATTCATTTATAGCAGCAGAATCATTATCGTATAATGCAATAATATTATTCTTAATTCCTGCACCTATAAAAACTTTAACATAGTGCGTTAGAAAATTTGTGCTTCCTTGTACTTTTGGATCTGAGAAGTCTATGAATGAATAAAATTTAGACATATAAGGATATAATATTTTAATAGATTCCGAAAGTATAAGCGCATCGGTTTTACCTTCAGTTAAAATGATTGTTTTGTCAAAACAGTCATTATTGGTTGTTTGGAATTTTTCCTCGATCCAGCCTCCTGCGTATAAATCTGAATAATCAAGTGTAACTATGTCATCATCATCAAAAGCATCTAAAATAATTCTAAACACGTGCCAATCCTGATAATATGGAACACCAAAATAATCCTCATCAAAAGAAAATGGAAGCGATTTAAGCACTTTACGCTCAGCCCATGAATTCTGCTTTTCTTTTTCAATTTCAATTAATACATAGTTGCACGTTTCTTCATCAAATGTATCCTTACTAAGCACTCTACTGTATTTTATAACGGCTTTTCTCCACTCTTCAAAAGTAAATTGTGCTTTAATCTCTTCATAAGAAGAATCGTCATATTCAGCAATTAGCTCTAAATCATTTTCTATGTATTCATTGAATAACTTGTTCATACTTTTAGTCGTATATCCAAGTGTATCTAGGGCAAGTTTGGCTCTCTTTACAGATGTACTATATTGCAGTCGAGTGCATCCGTCATTATCTTTATACTCTTTATAATCAGAATCACTGAAAAACAATGTTAGATCACCAATGGAATTTTTACATGTGATGAAATCAAAATTATTTATTGATAAAGCTGCATATGAACCCATATTATACCTCCAGTTCCGTTATGTATCATTGTTATTTTATTTATAGTAGCTAAAGACTATTTATCTATCTAAATATAAAATAAATCCGAACCCTTCCCCAATCGGGTAAAAGTTCGGATTATCTGCTTTTGGTGGAGGCGACGGGAGTCGAACCCGTGTCCGAAAAATAGTTCACGACAGTATCTACGAGTGTAGTTTATCTATAATATTCCCTTATATATAAGCCGATAAACAGGCTATATACTCAGTAGCTTCATAAAATCATGACCTGCCTCAAAGCTTTAGCAGATTCACGGGCTCTATCTTCATGACGCCTTGATTCCGACCGATAGAAAATCGGGCAAGACGGCTACTTAATTAAGCAGCTACTAATGTTTTATTATTAGCGTTTATATTTTTGGTAGCTTTTAAAGTGGGGCCCCGCCACTACTCGCTGCTCTCGCTGCATACTCCCCGTCGAAACCAATACGCCCCCATATCTATATTATAAAATTATTTTCAATAATTTTATAAATTAAAGTTTTTCTTTTTAGTATATATTTAAAACTAAAATATTTGCTATCGCAAATAATCGAAAAACTTTTTTGCAGATTTATTATATATTATTTTCAATAATTTTATAA
>CAYJDF010000246.1:0-1936 GCA_964368845.1 uncultured Desulfovibrionaceae bacterium | reverse complement strand
TTTTAGAACCTGACGATTGTGCCAAGGCCATTGTGCATACGCTTAGGGTTAATAACTGGCTTTAGGGTGTTTTGCAAAAGTTATAAAATTACTGCAAGGCTTGTAAATGAGGTGAGGTGTGAGAATAGTATCAGTCTACTTGGCTGCATATATCAATATATGCAAAGAAGATGCTGTGCCCCCTGCAAGAACTGACATACACAACCACCTTAAAGCGCAAAGCGAACAATTTTTGTGAGTGCGTTAGCATGGAGCAAAAATGTGATTTGTAGTTATGCATCCTATGGCGAAGAGGGCACAAAGGACGCCAAAGCAAGGTTAGTGAACGTACCTCTATCTAAACTTTAGAAACAGTGTAGTCATGTATTTCTGTATTATAAATTGTTCATGGGCAAAAGGGCATATGTATATTTGCAAAAATAAATAATATCTGATATATTTTGAGAATAATTAAGGTTGTGTAAGAAGTATATTTTTAAACTGTATACAATTTCAAGTATATAACCATAATTTGTTTACTGGGTAAAGTGGCGGCAATCAGTGTTTTTTATACAAATTACATAATATTCCGAGGCTCATATGGACTTAGATGTGAAAGCTCCTCCAAAAGATGATGAAGAGATCATAGATCTTACTGACATTATTGAAAAGGGCCCACAGGCTAAAGCAGACCCCGCAGCCCTAAATGAAGACATTGATAATCTTGTCAGTGATCTTGGTAATACCAGTAACTTAGACATACCCAGTGATGCTGAAGCTGATATTGATGCCTTGCTTGCTCAAATGGATGCAGGTGTTGACATAACAGCCGCTCCGTCACCAAGTGCGCCTCAAACTCCCAGTGAAGACCCCGATGCTGACTTTAGTTCAGTTTCCGCAGAAGATGATTTACCGGATACCAGTGATGTGGACGCATTACTTGAAAGTATGGACATGCCCCCACAGCCTGACCCTGTTAAAGCGTCTCCAGCAGATACAGCTACTAATGATAGTGCTGCCGATATGGACGCTCTGCTTGAAAGTATTTTGGATGGACCACCAGCAAAAAGCCCCAAGGCTGAAGCTGCACCAGTTGCAGAAAAATCCCCCAGCCCACCAGCCGATGACTTGGCAGATTTAGACGCCATGCTTGATGATATTACTAGCAAACCTGCACCAGCAGCACCAGCGGCAGAAAAAGCTCCCAGTCCACCAGCCGATGATTTGGCAGACTTAGACGCCATGCTTGAAGATATTACTGGTGAGTCTAAGCCAGTGGAAGAACAAGCTCCTAGTGCGCAGGCTGATGATTTGGCAGATTTAGATGCTATGTTAAATGATATTGTGTCTGACACTAAAGAAGCTCCCAAGGCTGAAGAATTATCCAAAGTCCAGCCTGAGGAATCTGAGTCATCCTCTCCAGCAGATAGTGAAGATATATTAAATGATTTAGATGAATTATTACGTTCTGTTGATGATGAAGACAAGGTGCAAATGGCCGGTAGTCATGCCCAAGATGATTTAGATTTAGCTGATGTAGATAAAGTTTTAGATGAAGTTGGTTTGGATGCACCTGTCCAAGCAGATGATATTGCAGAGAGTTTATTGCCTGGAGCTAAGGGCGCAAAGACTTCTGAGTCCCTTGCGGGTAATATTATGGATGCCGTGGATGCTATGTCAGACAAACTTGATTTTATTCCGGATAATATAGATGAACTGGGTGATAATTTAACTTCTTGCACGAACAATGACTTGGATATTAAGACGGATTTGGATGACCAGATAAGTGCAGAGGTGGATGCTTTGCTTGGAGAAGAACCTGCATTAGAGTCAGAGGATGAGTTTAATAAGGAATCAAACCCAGAGCCAACATTGGAAAAAACGCCTGAAGAAGATCTGATACCAGAGCCTGAGGCAGGGTTAGGGGCTGAGCCTGAAGTTGATATGGCAGATGAGC
>CAYJDF010000245.1:0-1964 GCA_964368845.1 uncultured Desulfovibrionaceae bacterium | reverse complement strand
CCACCATGTTCTATTCATATGAAGATGCCATTAACCACACTCCGCCATACCTAGCAACTTTTGAGCTTGTGCGTGTGCGAACTAAATTCCGTAGGCAGGGCCTACGCTATCAAGACCTTGATGAAGAGCAACGCCGCCAACTTGAGGAAAATAATATTGACCCTCAAGATTTAGACTATGACGCCAGTGCCATGGATAAAGTCATTTTCAATAAGCCCACCAATGCCGAAATTTTGCATGATGTCATGGAGCATGGGCTTCGTGATGCTTCAGGTCAAAAGCCTGGCAAGAGCATCATCTTTGCTCGTAATCACGAACACGCCATGTATCTGGGCCGCCTTTTTTACGAGCTATACCCCCAATATGGTGGTGACTTTTGCGCTGTTATTGACAATTACAATCCTCGCGCTGAACAGCTTATTATAGATTTTAAGCAAGCAGACAAAGCCCCACACATTGCCATATCTGTAGATATGCTAGACACAGGCATTGACGTGCCGGAGGTGGTCAATCTTGTTTTTGCTCGTCCCATTAAGTCGCTAGTAAAATTTTGGCAAATGATTGGCCGTGGTACTCGCCTATGTCAAAATTTATTTGGGCAAGGCCAACATAAGAATAAATTTTACATCTTCGACCATTGGGATAATTTTAATTTCTTTGGCATGAATTATAAGGAAGTCACGCCCTCAGAGAATAAATCCATAGTTGAGCGTGTATTCTTAACCAGACTGCAACTTATGGAGGCAGCCTTAAAAACTCAAGATGCAGACTTTTTTAAGTACACAGCAAAACTTGTGCGTGAGATGATTAAATCCTTACCAAACGACTCACCAAGCGTTAAGGATAAGTTCCGTCAAAAAAGCATTGCCATTCAAGAAGGTGTGCTTGAGCAATTTAAGGCAGAAACCATCACCGCCATAAAAAAAGAACTCTCTCCACTCATGCGCCAAGTAAATATTGGTAAGGAACAAGACGCATGGTCTTTTGACGACTTAGTTTCACGCCTGCAACTAGAAAAACTAAATCAAACCGCCTTACTTGCTGATTTATGGGAGGAGGTCAACCTCCGCTTAACCGCCTTAAGAGTAAACCTTAATCCTGTTAAGGAAAAGCTTGATTTATTAAATGCATATAAGCAAGAATCCTTTCAAGAAAATGCTAGCATAAATGACATGGAAACCATGCGCAAAGATATGCGTGGCCTTATGCGCTATCAAGAAAAATTGACCCCACCGCCCACACTTAACATTGAAATTGACATTGATGACCGTGACATTACTCGCACCCGTGAAGATAGTCCCTACGTCTCAGGCTGGGATATGCAAGCCTACAGACAACAAGTGCATGAGGTTTTAGAGCCGCTCATGCATGAAAGCGTTGTGCAAAAAATCCGCAATGCTGAAGAATTTACCAATGCTGACTTTGAGGCCCTAGTATCTCTTGTGCTTACGCATCGCCCCGATGTGGATGTAAAAGTATTAAAAGAATTTTACCCCGTTACCGAAGATTTAACCCTTGCCTTGCGTAGCATTGTGGGCCTAAGTCCAGATATAATTGAAGCTCGCTTTGCAAGTTTTGCCAAACGCTGGCCTGAACTTAAACCCAATCAGCAAAAATTTATTTCCATGCTCAAGCAACATATTTTGCAATATGGTATAATTCAAGCCGAAAAGCTCTATGATGCACCATTTACAGCCTTTAGTAGTGCTGGCCCTGACGGTATTTTTAATGATGAACAATTGGACGACCTCTTTGCCATAATAAAAACTTTTGACCCTGCTGGAGTAAAATATAATGACCTATAGACAATTACGCTCAGAACTTGATGCCCTTTGGCTTACATTTTACACAGGCGGCATAACCAACCCCCTAACGGTCATTGAGCAAATTACCTACCTCATGTTCCTGCGCCTCTTAGATATGCAGGAAGAAAATAGAGAGCGCATTGCCCTACGCACAGGTAA
>CAYJDF010000244.1:0-1977 GCA_964368845.1 uncultured Desulfovibrionaceae bacterium | reverse complement strand
ACCCGGTACGCCAGACATGACATATTCGCTGAGGTGAAAGTCCTCAACGAACCGCGATGAAGCGGAATCAGAGAGCTGAAAGACAACTGCGCCACAGTAATGTGGGGTGGGAAAGGAAGTCCGAGGCGAATCTCCGACCAGATGTACAAAAATCACATGAGGCTTGAGGAGCAGGACAAGGTAGCCGGGTATACTTAAAGTCCAATACTTCATCAAGAGCGAATCGAGTAGATGTGGCTGGCGCGGGGTGAAAGCAATATGTCTTATTCTGGGAGACCCTGTCTAAGCCTGAAAGGGCGGTGAAGGAGAAATCCCTCACTGACAGGGAGTCAGCAGAGCGCATAGTACTTGACCCTTACAAGGAAGGCGCGAATCCTAAACAGTCAGTTAGCCAAAAATTCACAAACATGAAGCAGCAGAACAAAGAAACCCTAATACAAGGGGAGTTTGACTTTAGTCAAACTCCTGCATGGGTGAGCCTGCCCGAGGAAGAAGGGGGTGCAAGTCCCTTCAACGCCTCAGAGCGGGAGCGGCAAAGGTTTGAGGCATGGAAAGGAGAACTAAACTGGCAAGAAAAGCTGATGGAGAAAATCGCAGACCGCGAGAACCTCCGTGAAGCATACCGTAGAGTAAGAAGCAACAAAGGGAGCGCAGGAGAGGACGGGATGACTGTCGAAGAACTGGGCAAGTGGCTTATATACAATATGGAAAGTCTAATAAAAGACCTACTGCAAGGCAGATATGTCCCTCAGAGAGTAAAAGGAGTAAACATCCCCAAACCCAACGGAGGCGAACGCCAACTGGGAATACCAACGGTAATAGACCGAATGGTGCAACAGGCAATAGTACAGGTCATCACCCCACAACTAGACGAGCAAATGAGCGAATCTAGCTATGGGTTTCGCCCTCGTCGAAGAGCGCACGATGCTCTCATAGCAGCAAGTGGCTATGTGGAGGAAGGCCGCAAATGGGCGGTTGACCTCGACTTAGAGAAATTCTTCGATAAGGTAAACCATGACGTGCTCATGAATCGCATGGCACGGCGCATCAAAGACAAAAGGTTACTCTACTACATTCGCGCCATGCTCACGGCGGGGATGATGGACGAGAAAGGCATATGTCAAAAGAGGGAGCAAGGAACGCCACAGGGCGGACCGCTCTCGCCATTGCTAGCCAACGTCCTCTTAGATGACTTAGACAAGGAACTAGAAAAGCGCGGGCACAAGTTTTGCCGCTACGCGGACGACTGCATTATATTCGTAAAGACGCAGAAAGCAGCCATACGCGTATTGGCGAGCATAACCCAATTCTTGGAAGGTAAGCTTAAGCTGAAAGTCAACCAAGCAAAAAGTAAAGTAGCTCCAGTAGAGCAATGCACGTACCTAGGCTACACCATAGATGCCGAAGGAAAACTAGACATTGCCCCCCAGAGTATAAATAAACTGAAAGACAAAGTCAGGTTAATTGTACGAAGAAATCGACCAACCCCGATAGGATACGTGATAAATGTGGAGCTCATGCCAGTACTAAGAGGCTGGGCGCATTATTTTAAGCTAAGCTCCTCTAGGAGAACCTATAGAGCGTTGGATGGATGGATAAGAAGGAAGTTGCGATGTATGCGACTTCGACAATGTAAACATTCCAAAGGGATGGAGAAGCTGTTTCTGGAACTAGGAGCACAGCAATACACCCGAAGGAAAGTAACAGGAATGGGGGAAAGGTGGTGGCTCATCTCGAGAACACAACTCGCACAAGCATGCATGGGAATAGAGTGGTTTAGAAACCTTGGGTTAAAGCCAATGGTCAGCTTTCTTTCTTCATAGAAAGAGGTCTAGGAAACCGCCGTATGCCGTAATTGGCACGTACGGTGGTGTGAGAGGGGGCGCAAGCCCCCTACTCGATCCCAAGGCCGGCGGCCTTGAGAATCCGTTGAACGCAAAGCGCAGGGCGATGGCTTTAGCTCTTACCTCTGCTCTC
>CAYJDF010000243.1:0-1985 GCA_964368845.1 uncultured Desulfovibrionaceae bacterium | reverse complement strand
TAAAGCAGGCACAAAGCCCTGCAGTCATGAGTCCAGTACGTATGGAGCTAGAAAACTTGTTTAAAAAATTACATTTTTTAAGAACAGCCTTATAACGATTGGTAAGATTACCTAAGGCATTTTTGCTTTGCATAAAAGCTCCTTAATAGAAAAGTATGTATAACGTTTTTTGGGTAAAAAAAGAACTCATTTTCAAAATAATAAAAAAAATATTTATGTACTGTGATAAGCGCACTAATGTTTTTTTATACACTTAAGTAGGAAATTTTGTCAAGGTGAACTATTGTGAACAATAATACATGTACGGCAATCAAACTTATTAATATATATTTAAGGATTTTAGCAATTAAACACGGCATTAATCTAATTTTAAATTTATTTACAAAAAATTCTATGTCAACAATGGAGTGTGTGAATTCACAAAATTAGATTGCTGTGGGTAATTAAAAAATGGCTAAAATAAACTAGGCAAATAGAAGAGGCTAAGACAAAAAGTCTTAGCCTCTAATTGTATAAATGGTATTTCGCAAATTACTTTGAGCTACACTATTGTATTAGACGTTTGCTCAAAAATATTAGATGCGATGAAGTTTAATAATCCAGGGTGTGCAGTGTATATAGTCATACATAAGCAGTTTGGATTGTTAAACTGAAAAAGCAGATAATGCTTTGTCAGCAAACTTCCTAGTACATGCCACCCATGCCACCCATGCCACCCATGCCGCCCATATCAGGCATAGCAGGTGCGTCTTTCTTTGGTTCTGGAGCATCGGCAATGGCGCACTCAGTGGTGAGTAGAAGCGAGGCTACAGAAGCAGCATTTTGTAGGGCTGTACGAGAAACCTTTTTAGGATCAATAACACCAGCTTTGATAAGGTCTTCATATTCGCCAGTGGCAGCATTAAAGCCATAGCCATCCTTACCGTCACGTACTTTTTCTACAACAATGGAGCCTTCAAAGCCAGCATTGTGAGCAATTTGACGTAGTGGCTCTTCAATAGCGCGACGAATGATGTTTACACCAGCAAGTTCATCA
Source organism: uncultured Desulfovibrionaceae bacterium (assembly GCA_964368845.1). Lineage (GTDB taxonomy): Bacteria > Desulfobacterota > Desulfovibrionia > Desulfovibrionales > Desulfovibrionaceae > CAYJAD01. The sequence continues at coordinate 949 of CAYJDF010000243.1, read as the reverse complement.
TCATCAGCAGGCTTAATGTCGTTTAGCACTTTAGATACACGAATGAAAGCAGTACCACCACCAGGAACGATACCTTCTTCAACAGCAGCGCGAGTTGCATTAAGAGCATCTTCAACGCGGTCTTTCTTTTCTTTCATTTCTATTTCAGTGGCTGCACCAACGTGAACAACAGCAACACCACCAACTAATTTAGCAAGGCGTTCTTGTAATTTTTCGCGGTCATAGTCAGAGGTGGAGTCTTCAATTTGAGCACGGATTTGTTTTACACGAGCTTTAATATCATCACCCTTACCAGCACCGTCTACTATGGTGGTGTTATCTTTATCAATAACTACACGCTTAGCTGTGCCAAGTTCTGCAAGGGTTAGGTTTTCAAGTTGTACACCAATTTCTTCCGAAGCTACTTGACCACCGGTAAGGATGGCAATGTCTTGAAGCATGGCTTTGCGACGATCGCCAAATCCTGGAGCTTTAACAGCTACAACTTGTAAAGCACCACGTAGTCTGTTCACTACTAAAGTTGCCAAGGCTTCGCCTTCAACATCTTCAGATATAATAACTAATGGGCGATTAACTTTAGCAATTTGCTCAAGTACAGGAAGCATATCCTTCATGTTGGAAATCTTTTTCTCAGTGCAAAGGATGTATGGATTATCCATTTCGCAAATCATTTTTTCGGCATTGGTTACAAAATAAGGAGAAAGGTAACCACGATCAAAACGCATACCTTCAACTACATCCATGGTAGTTTCAAGGCCTTTTGCTTCTTCAACGGTGATAATGCCTTCTTTGCCAACCTTAGCCATGGCTTCGGCAATAATATTACCGATGGTAGCATCAGAGTTAGCAGAAATTGTACCTACTTGGGCAATTTCTTTTTGATCGCGGGTAGGCTTAGCAAGGTTAGCAAGCTCTTCAACTAAAGCTTCAACACCTTTATCAATACCAC
>CAYJDF010000242.1:0-1986 GCA_964368845.1 uncultured Desulfovibrionaceae bacterium | reverse complement strand
TTTACCGACCCCCGGTTTAACCGGGGGTTTTGTCATGCCTATTCGGCGCTAAAAAGAGACAGTAACGAAATCAACATTTCGCTACTGCCTCTTTTACATTGCAAATAAGTTAAGTTTAAATCAAAGCGTTAACACCTTGCTATTTCAGTTCATTTGCAGCCACATGCGCATCGGTTTCTGTTTCCACAACAACGGAACATTGGTAAAGCTCTTTTTGATAGTTGCTCGCTATATTTTGCATGCGTGTGCGGGACAGCGATGCCGGAAAACATCCGCGGGAAACCGCAACTATTCCTAGTTTAAGTTCGGGTGTATTTTTAATCATAGTAACAACTCCTTTTTAATTTTAGGTTCAACCCAGAAGTAATATCTTATACTAATCCCTTCTTAAAAAATCTTTAGTTTATTTTATCGTATTCGTTGCAAAGAACGAACTGTGCGACCTCGTCTTCTTCAATGACCGAAAACCGAAGTTCCACCTCGGCAAAGATGTTGTCTTTGTTGTCGTCATTAATCTTTGAAACTTCGCCGACAATGAGGTTGCCCCCGCCTTTTTTACAACCGAAACGATGATACATTCCGGGGGTTAACGTTATGCTGTTTCCCGGGGTGACCTCATAAGTTTGACCGGCTTTAAAAACTTTTTTTATACCGTCCATATATACTTCGACATCTTTTTCATAGTTAACCGTTCCGTCTTGATTGGACTGATAGAGAACAATCTCCATTATGCCGTTGCCCCTGTTTATGATATCCTCTGTTTTGTGCACATGAAAATGAAGCGGGAGTTCTTGTCCTTCGGCGTCGTCGAAAACTATTAGTTTTTCGCAGTATGGCACACCTATATTTTCATCATATAAATTTCCGTTTCGGATTGTGAACAAAACAGCCCCAACTTTTTTGAAATCGTCTGTACCGAAATCTGTCACATCCCAACCTAGCATTACACTTTTGATTGTGTCGAGTTTGTCTTTGTTTTGTTTCCATTGTTCTATATTCCAGTTTGAAAAATCAGGCAACATAAAGTTTACCTCTGCCATAGATTTTTTTGCTTTGTTAATAGCTTGATTAATTTCCGAACGTTTCATTTGTTCAATTCCTCTTTTCTTATTGTTGATAAAAAACTTCGTCCATAATGCTCCAAAGATCACCTTGTTTTGCACCCTCTATCGGCTCTTGACAAGCATCGGTTTCGGTCAGCCACTCTGCTGTTGCAACTGCCAGTTTTTCCATATCGTTTTCAAAATCGTCTCCTATATATTCAAAATAGGAAAAAAGTAGGTTCCTCATATGGAATATGGAAAAGTTCCTTATGTTGTACTCTTGGATTGCAGCGGTTACCTCCGGCCAAGGATTTTTATGCAGTTCTATATATCGCTCCAGTTTTTCGGGTTTAACCTTCACAACTCGCCCATAACGTTTCATTTTTCAAAACACCTCTCTATATTTATTCGCCATTAGACTTTCGGCGGAATTCACCCACGGTTTTTCCTGTTTTCTTTTTAAAAATTTTGCAAAAATATGTGTGGTTTTGATAGCCCACCTGCAACGCCAATTCTTTAATGGAATATTCCCCAAGATTCAAAAGCTCGATAGCTCTGTTAATTCGCACATCGGTTAGATACTCTAAAAAATTTATACCCAATTCTTCTTTAAACAACCTGCTTAAATAATACATGCTTATACCGATTTCGTCCGAAATACTTTCGAGTGAGATATCCTCTTTATAGTGTATTTTAACATAGTTTTTCGCCATGCGCACATATTTGTTGCTTTCTGTTTGCTGCACTTGTTGCTTTGGGTTGTATTTTTTAGCGGAAAAAACTATGTTTTTAACGCCGCAATTCGCAACTGCTATCAAACTGTCGAGATATGATTGGTGCAGTTCCACAACACTGTTCGCAACAAGACCCACCCCAACATAACAAGGAATGTCAACAACGTTCAAAAAATGCACAAATATGGCGTTTAAAAAATGAACAAAAG
>CAYJDF010000241.1:0-1989 GCA_964368845.1 uncultured Desulfovibrionaceae bacterium | reverse complement strand
AGCATGGCGCATGGCGTTCTGAAACTATTAAAGTTAAAATTGAAGGCTCTAACGATGGCCCAGTTCATGTTACTTCTGATGACGTAACTGTATATGAAAAGTATCTTGATGATGGTACAGATAAAGCTAATGATACTGACGGCAATCCCGATGGTAAATCTACCGCAACTGGTACAATCGAATACTCAGACGCTGATGGTGATGCTTTAACTTTTGCATGGGATAGCGACCAACAAGATCTTTATACAAGTGAAGGTGTGAAGGTTGAATGGCATGTAACTGATGGTGGTTCTACTCTTATCGGTTATATTGGTGATATTGATGGTGTTTATACAGAAATTATCACCGCTGTAAGGGGTGCTGATGCTGCTAATCCTAATGATTACACTGTAACATTGCATGAGTCTGTGTTCCATGATGCACCAAACGAAGACCATGATGGTGACGGCAATCTTTCAGATTTCAATACCGATCTTGATAAAGATAATGTATTGAATGATGATAAGGATGCAACTAATCCAACTGACACTAACCCAACTCTTAACCTAGGCTTTACTGTAAGCGACGGCACAGTAAGCACTCCTGGTTCAGTTGACGTTACAATTGAGGACGATATCCTTGAACTAGAAGCAGATGCCTCTAGTTACACTGCAACTGCTGTTGTTCCAGGTGATGACTATTTTGGTGGTTCGGCAAGTGCTAGTGATATGCAAGCAGCACTTCAAGGAAAACCAAGTGATAGTGTTACTATAGATGGTATTATTTTTGAGGCAGCTCAAGTTACTGGCGATCCGGCAGATGGATTTAGTGCTTTTTCAACTAATAATGCTGGCGAGCTCGTTTGGGGTATACCAAGTGACCCAGCTAATTACAGCCCAGGTATGGGTGTAAAACATGACACTACCGATGGTGACACCGAAATTAGCTATAGCGCGCAAGAAGCTATAATTATTAAAGTTCCCAATGGTGAGCTTGCTTATGGTTTAGAGTTCACTGTAAGTTGCTTATATAACGGTTCAGAAAGTAGCAATATTGGTGCAGACCAAGGTACAGCTTATTTCTATAAAAACGGTGAATTAGTTCATCAAGAGCCATTTGGTGGTGCATATGTCCCCGGTGGTAATGAAGATGTTTCAAGTTCTGCTGTAACTGCTGGCTTTGATACTGTAGTTTTTGTACCTACAAATAACGGTGAAACTGGTAGCAATAGTGAAAATTCAGAGTTTTATGTAAGCAGTGTTGAATTTAATCAACCTAGTGATGGCTTTATTGCAACTACATCTGGCACAGTTTCCGCTGGTGACGGTGCAGATGGCATTGCTGGTGGTATTCAATTTGTTGAAAAAACAATTACAGTTGATGGTGTAACTTTACACCTCAACGTTGATGCAAATGGTATGCTTAAAGCAACCACTAATGCTGACGGCACAGGCGAACTATACTTTACAGTTTCCCTTAGCAGCACTAGCGGTGAATGGACCATGCATCAATATGAGTCTATGTTAGGTGATGTGGAGCTTACCTTCAAGGCCACAGACCGAGACGGTGACTTTGCAGACATAGATGTTGTAATAGATTCATTCAATGCCACACCAACTGTTGGTGCAATTGATCACGATTTAGTTGAAGGCAATGATGGTGGTGTTACAGGTGAATTTAGTGTTACTGGTAATGTGACTGATAATTCTACCTCCACCGATGGCTGGAGTGCAAATGGTCCTCTCGTAGCCATTAAAGTGCCAGCTGGCTGGACTGCTAGTCCTGCTATAACTGCTGATGGTGATGGCTGGTCATACATACCAGAAAATGGTGTAACTCTTGAATCAGAACATGGCATAATGACCTTCGATAAGAATGGTGATTATACCATTGAAGCTAAAGATAATGTATATGTTGAAGCACCAATAGACGTTGACGTTGAATTCTTATTAGAGGATGGCAACGGAGATAAAGTGAGCAGCAACTTAAATGCAACTATCTCTGACGATG
>CAYJDF010000240.1:0-1989 GCA_964368845.1 uncultured Desulfovibrionaceae bacterium | reverse complement strand
CAACCATAGCCATCGATCCTGTCACCAGGATTGAAGGACACCTCAAAGCTGAGGTAGTCGTAGAAAATGGAAAGGTAGTTGACGCGCATATTTACGGCGGTATGTATCGCGGCTTTGAGACCATTCTCAAAGGACGTGACCCGCGCGATGCTACTCAAATCGTGCAGCGTCTTTGTGGGGTTTGCCCTACATCGCATGCCATGGTTTCTGTAGCTGCTCAAGAACAAGCATTTAAGGTAAAAGTTACCAATAATGCACGCTTAACGCGTAACCTTATTCTTGCAGCAAACTACTTACAATCACATATCTTACACTTTTATCATTTGGCAGCTCTTGACTATGTTAAAGGACCGGAGACCTCTCCGTTTATTCCGCGCATGGCAAAGCCAGATCTTCGCCTACCGGAAGCTGCTAATAAAATGGGTGTGGATCAATACCTAGAAGCCCTTGAAGTTCGCCGCATTGCCCACGAAATGGTTGCCCTTTTCGGTGGTAAAATGCCACACATTCAAGGTATTGTAGCCGGTGGTACTACCGAAATTCCAACTAAGGAAGCCTTGGTAGAATACGCTGCTCGCTTCAAGAAAGTTAAAGACTTTGTTTATAACAAGTACCTACCCATTACCTACACTGTAGGCTCCTTGTACAAAGATCTCTTTGCACAAGGCCAAGGGCATAAGAACTGTGCTTGCTTTGGTGTCTTCCAACTAGACACTGAGGGCAAGGACTTCCTCTTAAAGCCAGGTGTATATATTAAGGGTAAGGACATGCCATTTGAACCTAAAAAAGTCACCGAAGATGTAAAATACTCTTGGTTTGACAATAAGGGCACTGGCAAACACTTTGCTGATGGTGTTACCATACCTGAAGTTGACAAAAAAGACGCTTATAGCTTCGTAAAAGCTCCTCGTTATGATGGTGCTCCTGTAGAAGCTGGTCCTGCTGCTCGCATGTGGATTACCAATCCACCTGTATCGCAAGTTGGTCGTGACTTACTTAAAAAGCACTTTGGCGTTGATGTCAAAAACTTCCGCGATCTTGGTGAAGACCTTGTATTCTCCATCATGGGCCGTCACGTGGCACGTGTTGAAGAAACAGCTCTCATCGCTGATCAAGTTGAAAAATGGCTTAAAGAAATTAAGCCTGGGGATGAAACTTGGACTACATTTGAAATCCCCATGACTGCTGAAGGCTTTGCTTGTGCAGAAGCTCCACGCGGTTCTCTAATCCACTACCTAAAGGTTAAAGATCAAAAGATCGATGCCTATCAAATTGTTGCAGCTACTATTTGGAACTGCGGCCCGCGTGACGACAAAGGCGTTCGCGGACCTGCTGAAGAAGCACTTATTGGTGTTGAAGTACCAGATGTAGAAAATCCAGTTAACGTGGGGCGTTTAATTCGCTCCTTTGATCCATGACTAGGTTGTGCTGTGCACGTGTTGCACGCAGAAACTGGCAAGGTCACTGTAGTGGATGTAAAATAAATTCAAACTAGCCGCCTCGACTTAAAAGTCGAGGCGGTTTTAATTTAAATAACTCTATTCAATCTACTGGCAAAAAAATATTATATTAACATGCTTGCATTAATACAAATATGCAAAAAATCATTGTATCATACAAGTTACGCAACATCAAAAAGCGCATAATATGCCAGATAAAATTACACATTATTACACATACATCATATAATAGCTATTAAGTTATCAACTACCCCCCAGAAAATAGCCAATTAACCATAGCTATCTTGCTCTTTCATCATAAAATTCAGCAAAATTGTTGATCTGTAAAATTTTCATTAAAATAATTTTTATTAAATTCTTTATACATAATGCAGCAGTTAAAAAAATTTATGCTTTTTATTGATAAGCTATTCTTTTTCACGATTGCATTTAACTATTTAAATATTAAATAAAAGAATTATTTTTCTCTATTCTATACTACCATTATTTTTTTTTGATAGTTACTTTACAAAGCTTTGCAGTTTATGTA
>CAYJDF010000239.1:0-2002 GCA_964368845.1 uncultured Desulfovibrionaceae bacterium | reverse complement strand
CCGGCCAAGGTATGGGAGCTACTCTTAGCATGGCTGATGAAAAAAAGGCTTATACTTTAACTGACCGTGGGACATGGTTAAAAGTTTCAACTGATTCCAATATAAAAATGGAGCTTGTGGTGGTTTGTGAAGGTAGCAAAAGCCTCTTTAACCAATATGGTATTATTGCTGTAAATCCAGCTAAATATCCAGACGCAAACATTAAAGCTGCCAATGCTTTTATTGACTGGGTAGTTTCTCCTAAAGTACAAAAGCTTATTGGTGAATTTGGTGTTGATAAATATGGACAGCCTTTATTTGTGCCTAATGCCGGTACTGACAATTAATTGCTAATGAGTTTAATTTGTTAATAACAAAAATCCGCCTTGTATTGCTTGGACAACATAAGGCGGATTTTTAGCAAAATAAGGTTATATTGTGGAAGCAATACGCGAATATATGGATTTACTTACAGCATCTGGTGCTTTTCATGCAGTGCAGGTAAGTCTGACTTTGGCGTTTTGTTCAACTATCATATCAGCTATAGTAGGCATACAACTGGGCTTATGTCTTGAGCGCAATGAATTTAAGGGTAAGCGTTTTGTAATTCGTATTATCAGAACACTTATGGGTGTACCACCGGTGGTGGTAGGTCTTGTGGTATACTTACTCATAATGCGCCGTGGTCCATTAGGTGCTTTTGAAATGCTATTTACCATTAAGGGCATGATACTTGCGCAATGTATTATTATCATACCAATTGTGACAGGGCTTATCTATACTAGTGCACAACGTCTTGCTCCATCGGTGCGTTTTTTTGCCAAATGTATTGGGGCAAATCAGTCTCAAACTCGTAGTCTTATTTATAGAGAGATGGGCAAAGAAATATATTTTGCCATAGTAACGGGTTTTGGCCGTTCTTTAAGCGAAATTGGTGCAGTAATGCTTGTGGGTGGCAATATTAAGGGTGACACGCGTACCATGACTACGGCCATTTCCTTACTTAAAAGTCAAGGCATTTACACCGAGGGCATTATGCTTGGTTTAACCCTATTGATACTTTCCTTTATTTTACAATTAGTGGCCGATATTTTAAGAAAAGAAAGAGATGAGCTTGATAATTACTGATTTAAAAAAAATGCGTGGTGAGCTTGAAATTTCAATTCCACACCTTAGTCTTACCCAAGGCCGCATTCATGGTCTTTTTGGTGGTAATGGCTGTGGTAAATCAAGCCTTTCTAAACTATTAATTGGCGATATTATGCCAGATAGTGGGCACATTGACTACGCAGGTATAGCACCAAGTCAAATGACGCTAATGCCTCAGCGACCATATTTACTGCAACGCACTGTTTTTGAAAATATTATATATCCTTTACAAATTCGTAACTTACCTATAGATGCCAAAAAAATTGACACATATTTGCAAAGAACAAATTTGCTGCATAAAAAAAATCAATATGCGCGAACACTTTCTAGCGGAGAGCAACAAAAAATATCATTTATTAGGGCGTTAATTTTTAAACCGAAATTAATAATGATTGACGAAACACTCTCAAACCTTGATATTGATAGTCTGAGTGTTTTCTTAGACTGGATTTTGGAGTGGCAAGCAGACTTACAAGCTACTTGGATTATTATTAGCCATCAGTTTAGCCAACTTAAAAAAGTTTGTGATGAGTACCACTATATGCGCAAGGGGCAAATTATTGCCTCCGGAGAACTTGACCACGTGCTACAATTTGTAGATAAGGTAGAATTATGATTAAACTTTAATAGAGGAGTGTTAGATGCTAGCATTAAAAACATTGCAAGAAGCATTTGATATTATAGCTAAAAACTTTTCCTTACTCCAAAGTGATTGCGAAGATGTCCCCCTACTTGAAGCTAAAGGTAGACAATTTGCTAAGGATATTTTTGCCACCGAATATGTACCATCCTTCAATCGTTCAAGTGTTGATGGCTACGCGCTTATAGCTTCCGATACCTTTGGTAGTAGTGACAGTATTCCCGCCATTTTAGA
>CAYJDF010000238.1:0-2009 GCA_964368845.1 uncultured Desulfovibrionaceae bacterium | reverse complement strand
TAATGGCAGTTTACAAAGAAGAAGGCAAAGGCACATGGCGTGTCATCTACCGCTATACCGATTGGACGGGCGAGAAAAAGCAGACCAGTAAGCGAGGTTTTGAGACCAAACGAGAAGCACAGGCGTGGGAGCGAGAGCAACAGCAGAAAATCATGTCCGATTTGGACATGACATTCTCCGCTTTTATTGGCAACTATGAAACCGACCTCAAAAGCCGCTTGCGTGAGAACACATGGCGCACCAAAGAATATATCATCCGTGACAAACTTCTTCCCTATTTCGGGAAAAAGCGCATGAACGAAATCACCGCCAAAGATGTCATCACTTGGCAAAACAAGATGATTGACTATCGTGGCGAGGATGGCGAGCCGTATTCCCCCGTATATCTCAAAACCTTGCACAATCAACTTTCGGCTATATTTAACCATGCGGTCAAGTTTTACGGACTTCGTGAGAACCCTGCCGCTAAGGTCGGCAACATGGGCAAGGCGAAAAACAAAGAAAAGGACTTTTGGACAAAGCAAGAATATCTGCAATTCATCGATGCCATGATGGACAAGCCTGTTTCCTACTTCTCGTTCCAGTGCCTATACTGGCTTGGGCTGAGAATCGGCGAACTTATGGCACTCACGCCGAAAGACTTCGATTTCAACCGCTCTACGGTCACAATCTCGAAGTCATACCAACGCTTGGGGCGCAAGGACATTATCACACCGCCAAAGACGGAAAAAGGCAATCGAACCATCAAAATGCCGCAGTTTTTGTGCGATGAAATGCAAGATTACTTAAAGTCACTCTATAAGGTCGCTGACGATGCAAGAATATTCCCGTTTACCAAAAGTTATCTCCACAACGAGATGACGAGAGGTGCAAAAGAGACGGGTGTCAAGCGCATAGCGCTTCATTGTCTCAGACATTCGCACATATCTCTTTTAATCGACATGGGTTTCAGCCCCACCGCCATCGCCGATCGAGTGGGTCATGAGAGCATAATTGTCACGATGAATTATACACATCTTTTTCCATCGAAGCAGACAGAAATGGCAGACAGGCTCAATGATGAGGGGGTGGTATTCCATGTCAGCGAAGAATAAAGACAACAAAAACCGTTGGCGCAACAAGACCGTCGCTTTCAGAGTATCCCCCGAAGAATGGGCGCAGTTTGAAACCGCTGTGCGGCTGTCGGGACTGTCAAAGCAAGATTATCTTATCAGACGTATACAGGAGCGTGAAATCACCGTACAAGGCAATCCGAGGGTGTATAAAGCCCTCCGCAACGAACTTGCCGCAGTGCTTGTAGAATTGCAAGCGCTGCAAACATCGGAAGGGAACGGAATGGAAAGGATAGATGAACTGCTTGAGACAATAAACCTTATCACAACGACTCTAGACGGATTAAACACAGAATGGAGGGCTTGATACATGGCAGAAAACGAAAAAATGACCGCTCGTAACTTATCTGTTGGCGCAGATAATGAGCAGTCATCCAAAATTTATACTGAAGCTATTATACCCGAAAAAAAGCATAATTGCAACGGTTTGGACACAATTTCTATGTCGGAATTGTTTGACAATGTGTACCCACCACGCATCCCGATTATCGAAAATCTACTTTATGAGGGCACTTACCTATTCGTAGGTGCCCCAAAAGTGGGCAAATCGTTCTTTATGGCGCAACTTGGCTATTCCGTCAGCACGGGAACGGCGCTGTGGGACTACAAAGTCAACAAGGCTGATGTGCTCTATCTTGCATTAGAGGACAATTATGGGAGACTGCAAAGGCGCTTATCCACGATGTACGGAACAGACAGTGCACCGAACTTTAGGCTTGGCATTTTGGCAAAAACGCTCGCAAGCGGACTTCGTGAACAACTTGAAACGTACATGAAAGAATATCCCCAAACGAAGCTCATCGTTGTCGATACGCTCAAAAAAATCCGTGACAAACAGCAGGAGCAGTATTCTTATGACGGCGATTATGAGATTATCGAGAGCCTTAAAAAGTTCGG
>CAYJDF010000237.1:0-2032 GCA_964368845.1 uncultured Desulfovibrionaceae bacterium | reverse complement strand
AAAATGTACCTTTGGCACGGGCTTTGTATAAGAGTGTGGAAGTGGGGGATATGATCCCTGAAGAACTGTATAAGGCCACAGCATCAATCCTTGCAAGCATCTGGCGCATGAAAGGTAAGATGCCAGGAAGATAGGGAAATTTAATTGGTCCACATTAAAAAATTTAATGTGGGCTACAAATAAGAGGTGTCAGTATTATGGCAGCACTACCAGAAATGAACTACGAACGATTTGCCAAGCAAGGTGATTTATTACTTGCTGGTGGCGTAGTCTTAATTTTATTTATGATGCTTATTCCCCTACCAACATTTATGTTGGACATCATGCTATCTGTTAGTATTTCTCTGTCATTATTAGTGCTTATAACCACCATGTTTATGACATCTCCTTTAGAATTTTCTATATTTCCATCTCTTTTGCTTGTAACAACCTTGTTACGTCTGGCCCTAAACGTATCATCCACAAGACTTATTCTCTTAAATGGTGAGAAAGGTGTTGAAGCTGCAGGCTCGGTAATTCGCGCCTTTGGTGAATTTGTGGTTGGTGGTAGTTATGTGGTTGGTGCTGTTATTTTCATGATTTTATTCATTTTGAATAAAACCGTTATCACTGCTGGTACTTCACGTATTGCTGAAGTTGCAGCTCGTTTTACCTTGGATGCTATGCCAGGTAAACAAATGGCCATTGAAGCAGACCTAAATGCTGGACTTATTGATGAATCAGAAGCTACAGACCGCCGCCACGCGCTACGCAAAGAAGCAGACTTCTACGGAGCCATGGACGGTGCTTGTAAGTTTGTATCTGGTGACGTTAATGCTGGTATGCTAATTACCATGGTTAACCTTATCGGTGGTATAATCATTGGTGTGGTTCAAAAAGACATGGAATGGAGCAGCGCTCTAACCACCTATTCTCTATTAACAATTGGTGATGGTCTTGTATCTACTATTCCTTCAATCTTAGTATCAACTGGTACTGGTATATTAGTATCACGTGCTGCTGCTGAAGCCAAGATGGGTGAAGAATTCTTAGCACAATTAACCTTTAATACTCGTGCCTTACAAATGGTTTCCCTTGTGCTTCTAATATTTGCTCTTGTGCCTGGTTTACCAACAGTTCCATTCTTAATCCTTTCTGCTGTTTGCTTTGGTGCTGCTCGTATGACCGCTAAGGATGAGGATGAAGAAACCCAAAAGGCCAATGCTAAAGCTAAAAAGGGCCAAGCTGGTTCTGGTACTGCTGATACTCCAGAAGAAGTACAAGCTCTACTACCTCTAGACTCCTTAGAACTTGAAGTGGGTTATGGTTTGATACCCCTTGTGGATGAAGAACAAAGCGGTAATTTGCTTTCACGTATTCGCTCTATTCGCCGTCAATTTGCACTGGATATGGGAGTAATTATTCCGGCTTTACATTTACGTGATAATCTGCAACTAAAGCCAGGTCAGTATGCATTGCTTATTAAAGGTAATCAAGTAGCATCGGCAGAGATTTTGGTGGACCACTTCTTAGCCATGGATCCAGGTAATGTTACTACGCAAATTAACGGTATTGCCACTCGTGAGCCTGCCTTTAACTTGCCAGCTCTTTGGATACCAGAAGCTCAACGTGAAGAAGCCATGCTTGCAGGTTATACTGTAGTTGACCCCGCAACAGTTATTGCAACACATTTAACCGAAGTATTCCGCAAGTATTTGGCAGAATTTCTTGACCGCCAAGCCGTACAGGGACTTTTGGACACCTTGGGCAAGCATTCTCCAAAGGCTGTTGAAGATTTAGTACCTAGCATTTTGCCACTTGGTGTGGTACAAAAAGTACTGCAAATCTTGGTGCGTGAAAATGTTACCATACGTGATATGTTAACTATTGTTGAGACTTTAGGTGACTTTGGTCCCAATATTAAGCAGCCAGACATGTTAGCCGAATATGTGCGCGAACGCTTAGCCCGCGCCATTGTACGCCCATATGTTGACAGTACCGGAGGTTTGGCTGTCTTAACACTAGACCAAGAGGCCGAACGTACTGTACAAGA
>CAYJDF010000236.1:0-2036 GCA_964368845.1 uncultured Desulfovibrionaceae bacterium | reverse complement strand
GAATGTGTGGTGGTCGTGTTATGAACCTCTTTCGTTTGTAGAACATTACCAACAAAGTCATACTTGCTACTAACATACGACTTTAACTCAATCATATTCTCATCAAAAATGGTGGAAATAACCTGCATAGGGAGTAGTTTATCATTGTAGTATGTTGTTGTGGTTATCCAATGATGAGACCCTAAAACCTTGGTCTTTACGCCTGTTGCCAATCCCGTAACATATTCAAAAGGGAGTTCTATATCTCCAGCTACATGATTTACTGCGCTAAAATCATGTTTCCCTATGTAGCCGTAGTTATCAAAGTAGAAATACTGCAAAGGAGACCTGTTGGTTGGGGTGTAGACGGCTGACTGCGCTATAACTTCACGGTTAGGGGTGTCGGTAGTCTCGCCAATCTCCTTAACGCGACTTTTGGTGTCGTAGAGGGAGTAGCTCCACACCGCACCACCTGCACGGTTACGTTGGTTGCCATCTTGACTTAGAACAAGTCTATCGTGGCTGTCGTAGATAAAATATTGTGGCTCTACTCCAGGCATATGTTTCTCTATCATACGCCCTCGGGGGTCGTAGATATAATTATAGCAATATTTTGATAGTGTAGTGGTGTCTATCCCTTGGTTTATTGCTTCGGGAGTTAGAACATAACGGAGGAGACCCTTGGCGTCGTAGACAGAGTAGGTGCATAGTTTATCCTCTCCGTTTACGGATTGAACCAACACTACCCTATCTTGGTTATCCTTGAACTCTATAGCGATACCTCCATCTTCGTCGGTGACGGTGCTCTTCGTTAGCTTTCCTGCTGTGTAGTAAGTATAAAAATATGGTTACAGTCTATTACATTTCTAAATAACTGTAACCATATTAATTAAGATTTAATTTATGTTATTTCATAAGTTTCCAATATGATACACCATTTTTGGTTATCTGTAATATTTCAAAAACTATTATTATATTTAGTATATGAAATATAATAATTTCTCCCATTGCAAAGCTCATTATTATTTTCATAATAGCGACACCAATCAATAGGTAAAATCCAAACCTTTTGCGTATTAGCATTAAGAGTGTTGCACCAAGAATAATAAATGCTATCAACAGTTGCCATAATGCCCATTCACTTCGAATATCATTTAATGATTTATTAATCATTTCCAGAATGATATCAGATATGTCATATACATTAATTAAAGCAACTGAATAGAGCCAGAAACTCACAAACCAATGTCTACGCAGATTTTTTTTACATTTTTCCATAATAGATTTTTTTACGGCAGCCTCAGTTTGATATTATTATCATTTAATATTTCATCAAATTCATTTTTATTAATTGGACCATATACCTTTGGTATTTTTTTATTAATGACCCAGTAGTATATAGAGTCGACACTATGTGGGTAAACAATTTTATCATAAATGACATCTATTGAAGTATCCATTTTCTGTTTCACAAGTATATAATTCCTGTCGAATGCATAACTTAATACAGTCGGAGGAATATCAACACTCCCATCTTTATTATTATTACATAAAATATCTTTTCTATATTTACAATAATAGTAATCTGCCCCCAATCTTACATCATTATTGCCACCCAAATTATATATTGTTTGTAATATTATAAACAATATGGAAAATATTATAATTATTGTATTCTTCATATTATTACTGAATTTGTTATTATTTTATCTCCATATATGTTAATTTCATATGGTTTTCCATCTCCGGCAACTTTCTTACCAATCTTTGTCGCGATATTCCTAACATGACTAAAAAAGCTTTTTGAATCATGCATCTCGAAGTCATATACATCTGCATATGCTCTTACGCCATTATTAGGATACCTTTTAAGCCTAATGCTACCATAAACTAAAGGGTCCTGAAGGCTATTTTGACTTGCAATAAATAAACTTATAACTTTTTCTTGTCCAACATAACTTTCGCCTAAAGAATATAAATTTCCTATATCTATTTTATTAATATCCACAAACAAAGGTTTGCCCCCACCATTTCTATACCAATCATTAGCTTCTGCT
>CAYJDF010000235.1:0-2055 GCA_964368845.1 uncultured Desulfovibrionaceae bacterium | reverse complement strand
CAAGAAGAAACTTCTTACAACTAAGTGCTCTTATGGCTGCTGGTGCAGCTATTATACCCAATAATGCCTTAGCCGCGCCAGCATCTAGTATAGATGTCATTGAAGCATTAATGACACGTCGTAGCGTGCGAGCTTATACAGATCAAGCCATTAGCGATGAGCAAGTCAGCACCATCTTAAAAGCCGCCATGCAAGCACCCAGTGCCTATAATGAACAACCATGGGAGTTTATTGTTGTGAGGGATAAACAAACCTTGAACAATATTTCAAAAATTAATAAATATGCCCGCATGGCTAAAAATGCACCACTTGGTATTTTAACTTGTATTAATACGCAAAGAATTAAACACCAACAAGGCTATGGTGCCATTGATGTTGCCAACGCCACCTTGAGTATTTTGCTAGCTGCGCATGGCATGGGTATTGGAACAGTTTGGACAGGGGTCTACCCCAATGAGGAACTAGTTCCATCTTTTAGTAAAGAGTTTAACCTACCAGAAAATATTATTCCTTTTGCTTTTGTACTATTAGGCTATCCAAAATCTAAGCCTGAACAAAAAGATCACTTTAAACCTGAGCGTATTAAACAAGAAAAGTGGAAGTAAGTGCCTTATAAAAATTATAAAAAATAAATATAATTATAACACGTTGTAGTAGGTCGATGCTTAATAAAACTTGAAAATTTTTTTAAGCATCACCTATTTAGCATAATACAAAAGCATACTTAATTGTACATTCTCCTCACCAATATTTTTATAGGCATGACTCACATGCGCTCTAAAACGCACTGAATCTCCAGCATGCAATACAAATACATCATCTTGAACTGTAATTTCCACATTACCAGAGAAAACAGTAATATACTCTTCAGTGCCAAGCATGTGCGGCTTAGCTTGTAAATGCCCACCTACTGCAATACAAATCCTGTAAGTTTCAAAACAACGCTGCTCATCAAAAGCAAAGGCCGGAAAGTTAATATACCTCCCCTCATCTGCCTCTATTCCTTTCACATTATCTTGACGTATAATAGTTGCAAATTCAGACACTTGTTCCACAAGGGTTGTAAAAGAAACCTTATAACCATTGGCAATTTTCCAAAGAATAGAGATTGTTGGATTAGCATCGCCTCTTTCAATTTGCGCAAGCATGGAGCGCGAAACACCTGTAAGCTGCGCAGCACTATCCAAGGTCAATTTTTTTCTTTCACGTATATTTTTAATATTTTGCGAAATGGTAGAGTTTATATTACTCATTTCAACTACCCCTTTATGAACACAAATCTTTTCCCACTTGACAGACAAAAGCTTATATCATTATAATAGACTTATCGTCTAACATAAAGACACACACAGAAAGATAAAATAATATTATAGAGGTAATCAAGTCAAATGTTTAGTTGGTTAAGCTTTTTAACATATGCTGGCATTACTGCCATCACCCCCGGACCCAACAATATTATGTCCATGTCCAATGCCTCTCGCGTAGGGTTTTCGCGTTCTCTTCCGTTTAACTTTGGTATCTTGGCAGGTTTTTGCATTGTGGTATCATTATGCACCCTTTTTACTTCACTACTAGAAACACTAATTCCAGTCATAGAATTACCCATGCTTATTATGGGAGCTTCGTATATATTATATCTTGCATGGAAAACATGGAACAGTAGCAATGTTATCGAAGAGCGTCACGTAACTGCCTCGTTTTTCACAGGACTATCCTTACAATTTATCAACCCTAAAATTTATGTTTATAGCATCGTTTCCATGGATGCATACATACTACCACACTATGGCGAAAATATCCCAGTCCTTATGGGATTTTCATTCTTACTTGCTTTCATAGGCTTTGTGTGTACCGTACTTTGGTCTGGCTTTGGCTCACTCTTTACAGTGCTTTTTTCAAAACACGCTAAAATGACCAATGGTATTATGGCCTTACTCTTAGTATATTGTGCTGTAAACTTATTCATATAAGGTTTGCTTACTCACTGGCTAATTAAAGCTATTATTCGCAATAATTCAATTGTCAAGACCGATACGAAAAACCTATACAGCGTGG
>CAYJDF010000234.1:0-2065 GCA_964368845.1 uncultured Desulfovibrionaceae bacterium | reverse complement strand
CCCAATTATAACAGACAAAGGAATTTATTTTTGACCATATTGCAATAAGTGGTTGTGAAAATTTTTCTAAAAGTGCTTTGAGATTACAATGTAGACCGGTCAAATTTATCCGTTTTTACCAATAATTTTACGTTCTCATGGTGATAACTCAATAATATTTATGTCATAAAAAAAGGCGATGCAAGCATCGCCCTTTTTTATATTAGAAATAAATAATTAAAAATTACTTAATTTCAACAACAGCGCCGGCTTCAACAAGTTGCTTTTGAGCATCTTCTGCTTCTTCCTTAGATACGCCTTCTTTAATGGCAGTAGGTGTGCCGTCAACTTTGTCCTTAGCTTCTTTTAGACCAAGGCTAGTAAGAGCACGAACAACCTTAATAACGCCAATCTTGTTAGCACCTGGCTCTTTGAGTATTACGTCAAATTCGGTCTTTTCTTCAGCACCACCAGTATCGCCAGCAACTGGGCCAGCCACAACCATAGCAGCAGCAGGTGCAGCGGCGGATACTCCAAAAATTTCTTCTAACTCTTTGATGAATGTAGAAAGTTCCAAAACAGTCATGTTGGAAATAAATTCAACAACTTGTTCTTTGGTTACAGACATGGTATTCTCCTAAAAAATCTTTAGCTTTCAATAAAATGGTTAAAACTATTGCCTAATTTAAGCAGCTTTTTTCTCTTCGATTGCTTTAAGCGCGTAGAGCATGCCGCGAATCACATTGGCAAATAGTGACACAAAATTGGTGGGTACAGCGTTCATGGTGCCAAGTGTTTGAGCAAGGAGTTGTTCCTTACTTGGTAACTTAGCTAAATTATCAACTTGTTCAGCAGTTAGGAGCTGACCTTCAAGACTACCATGACGTATTTTGAAGATTTTACTACCTTTTGCAAAGTCGCTGAGCGCCTTGGCCACCGCCACAGGGTCATCATACCCAAAGGCAATGGCGCAGTTTTCCTTAAAGTCATCCTTAATGGAATCATGCGCTGTATCGGTGAATGCTATACGAGCTAGAGTGTTTTTAACTACAAGGTAGTCACAGCCTGCATTACGCAAGGCCACTCTTAAGTTCGTCAGCTCTTCCACCGGCATGCCCTTGAAGTCTGTAACCACTGTAATGGAAGCTTTTTCAGTTTTAGCTTTAATAGCTTCGATAAGAGCGGTTTTTTCGGACCTGTTCACGTGATTCTCCTCACGTTGTGGGTTGCCAAATGAAATTGCCGAGCCAAAGATTTATTGTAATTAATACAAATGTCTCAGTAGGCTTTACATTCACAGAACTACCTACTTTCTTCGACTGGAATTCCTAGTCCTTAGCCAAGGGGATTAAATCCCCATATTAGAAGGTATTAGCCTTCTAAAAATTTCTTAATTTGACTTACATCCGCCTTGAAGCCTAAGCCCATGGTGGTTGAAACAGTCAAGGAAAGCATATATTGACCCTTAGCAGAAGCTGGCTTTAGACGGTTAATCGTATCAAGCAAGGCTTTCAAGTTACCAAGGATTTTTTCTGTTCCAAATGATGCTTTACCAAGTGGAGCATGCAAAACACCAGCTTTATCAACCTTAAAGTCAACACGACCAGCCTTTAGTTCTTTAACAGCTTGGGCCACATCAAAGGTTACTGAGCCAGTTTTAGCATTGGGCATAAGGCCACGAGGTCCAAGCACGCGACCAATTTGGCCAACCAATGCCATAGCATCAGGAGTTGCAACGGCAGCATCAAAATCAAGCCAACCGTCTTTAATTTTAGCAACAAGCTCTTCAGCACCTGCATAATCTGCACCGGCTTCCTTAGCTTCAGCTTCTTTTTCACCTTTACAGAAAACTGCAACGCGAACTGTTTTACCAAGACCATTGGGTAAGGTTACAGCACCACGTACCATTTGGTCAGAATACTTGGGGTCAACACCAAGACGAACAGCTACATCAACAGTTTCATCAAATTTGGCAAATGCTGTTGCCAATGACTTTTCCACCGCTTCCTCAATGGAGTAGCGTTGTTGCAAATCTACTCCCTCAAGAGCAGCACGAAATTTTTTGCCATGTTTGGGCATTATTCTA
>CAYJDF010000233.1:0-2074 GCA_964368845.1 uncultured Desulfovibrionaceae bacterium | reverse complement strand
TTTGGTTTATTTCAGTATCAATTTCATAAGAATTTTCTATATTATTTCTTATGTAATAATGTAGTTTTGGGGGCGTTTAGCCATAGTTCTATAGTTTTGTATAATAAATCAGGATCTATGGGTTTAGATAAATGGTCATGCATGCCATGGCTTAAGCTAATTTCTTTATCGCCTGTCATAGCGTGAGCAGACATGGCAATGATGGGAAGTTCTGCAAACTTTTCATTTTCACGTATTTTACGTGCGGCAGTAAGTCCATCCATAACAGGCATTTGTATATCCATAAAAACGATATCATAATTGCCGCTAGTTACCATTTGTACTGCTTCTTGCCCGTTGTGAGCCACATCTACAGTGTGCCCTTGAGAGCTGATGAGTTCTACGGCAATAAGCTGATTAATTTCATTATCTTCTACAAGTAAAATATTTCCAGTCTTACTAAGGTGATTAGGTGATTCAACACTATCTAGTTGAATATTTTCTTTGATGGGGTTTTGAGCCTCTAAACTTAACTCGAAGACAGCATTAAAGAAAAAGCGTGAACCTTTACCTACGGTACTTTCTACTCCAATGGATCCTTGCATCATTTCTACAATGCGCTTGGAAATGGCAAGTCCAAGCCCCGTGCCACCGTATTTTCTTGTGGTAGAAGTGTCTGCTTGAGTGAAGGCTTTAAAAAGGCGTGAGCATTGTTCTTCAGAAAGTCCAATCCCTGTATCTTCTACAGAAAAGTGGTAGCACACTTTATTAACACCTTCATAGGACACATTGTCTATGGACACGTCTACTCTACCATTTTCTGTAAATTTAACTGCATTACCTATAAGATTAAGAAGTACTTGTTTTAAGCGTAAAGGATCCCCAATAAGTTTTGTGTCTAAAATATTTTCGCTAAAAATTTCACCGCGAATATTTTTTTCAATGAATTTAGGGGTAAATAACGTGCGTAATTCTTCTTGTAAATCAGCCAAAGAGAAGACAACATTTTCCATTTCAAGCTTGCCGGCTTCAATTTTAGAAAAATCTAAAATATCGTTAATGATACGTAAAAGGCTTTCAGCAGAATAGATAATTTTATCTACATAGAACCTTTGTTGTTCTTCCATTTGAGTAGGGGCAAGTAGGTGTAATAAGCCTAAAATACCATTCATGGGCGTACGAATTTCATGGCTCATATTAGCCAAAAATTCACCTTTAATGCGTGAGTTTTTTTCTGCTTCATCACGTGCGATGGTAAGCTCAAGGTGACTATCGGCAATTTCTGCCATCATAGCTTTTTGTACGCTTACATCATTTAGGTAGCTTATGATTTTTGCTTCACCGTTAATAATAAGTTTTTTTAAGGTGATTTCTACAGGAAAAGGCCTATTATGTTTAACGTTTAAGAGTTCGCCTTCATCATAAGCATAGCCTGTTTCAAAGGCCTCAGTAAAGCGTTGATGAAAGACATGCGCCATAATTCGCCCATCTTTTTGTTTTTCTGGCATAACTTTATGGAAGTTTTCTAAGTAGTCTTTTCTAGATTCAAAGCCATACAACGAAAGCGTGGCTAAATTACATTCAACTGGTCTAAGTGTTTTGTCCCAAATATTAATTGCATAAGGAGCAGAGTCTAGAATATTATTGATATCGGCAAGTCTTTGTTCTGCTTTTCTAATGCCTTTTCGTACTTCTCGTAAATCTTTATAGTAGACCACAACAATGTCTTCGTCCCCATTTTTTGCATGTATTATTTTGGTTTCTATGGGGAGCTCTTCTCCGTTAGCATCTACTAGCATCCATTCAAAATGTGTTTCACCACGCTCAAAAGCTTCTTGTAAATACATAGGAACTAGGTCTTCGGAGCGCATGCCATTGGGTTGGAACTCTGGAAAAAAGGACTGGAAGTTTTTGATGTATTCTTCCTTGTTTTCAGCCCCAAAAAGATGCAACGTTGCCTCATTGCAATCAAACAATTCTAGGTCTTTATTCCACAAATCTACACCGATGGGAAGGTGTTTAAGTAAGAGCTCCATACGTTCATAGCTATTGATAGTACTATTGATAGGTAGTTCGCATTCGTTTTTATCAGAAG
>CAYJDF010000232.1:0-2125 GCA_964368845.1 uncultured Desulfovibrionaceae bacterium | reverse complement strand
GATATGACAATTTGTACAAGGTGTAATGGTTCTACAAGAGAGTCTTGCGGAATTTGCTGGGGTGGGCAAACACAAATCCTTTGTATGAATTGCAGTGGGCGTGGTTTTATTAAGCTTGAAAGTGGCGAAACACAAATATGTACGCATTGTGAGGGTAGAAAAAAATTCATTCCTCCAAGCTGCCCTAAATGCGATAACAGCTATCCCTGTCCAGACTGTCATGGCACTGGTAAAATTTAGCTAAAATTAACTTTAGTTGATTATTTCCAACCAGCAAAAGATGTCCTTGATATAATTTTGTAATTTGTTCTGTGCTAGCATTACTTTGTGGAACATATAAAGTTTTGCTAGAAAGTGTTGTAGGTTCAAACCTCCCCCCACTCCGCCCAGAATTTCAATGATTTTAAAAAAACCTTTAAGTCCTTTTCATTCTATAGTTTTGTGTCATCATAAATATCCTTTATACTTGACTGGAGTCAAAGCATTGAGTAATAAGGAAATAAGATAAAATTATAAGCATTTATTATTTGTATAATTAACCTTATTTAATAATGCACTTGCTTAAATATTTGAATAATTAAAGAAATAACAAAACACATTTAGATAATTAATATGGTGTTACAGTGACGAAGATACCAAATGTCACTGTGCTGGCTACGGGAGGAACCATAGCTGGCTCAGCTGAATCGCCAACGAGCTTAACAAGTTATAAAGTAGGTACTTTATCTGCCAAGCAGCTTATTGAGGCTGTACCTTCTATTTCTGAGCTTGCCAATATTTGCACAGAGCAAATCGCCAACGTCCCCAGTGAAAATTTCACTTTTGAATTATTATTAAAACTAGCAAAAAGAGTAAACACCCTTTTACAAGATGATACTTGTCATGGAATAGTTGTTACGCATGGCACTGATACACTAGAAGAAACAGCATATTTTCTTAACTTAGTAGTAAAAAGTGAAAAGCCTGTTGTTATAGTTGGCTCCATGCGTCCTGCTACAGCCATAGGTTCTGATGGCCCCTTAAATCTTCTTGATGCCGTAGGGGTTGCCGCCACTAAGGAATCTTATGGAAAAGGTGTACTAATAGTACTAGATGGCCATATTGTTGCAGCTCGCGAAGGTACAAAATCAAATACTCTTTCTACGGAAACATTCAAAGCGCATGAAGTTGGTATTCTTGGTTATGTAATTGGCTTTAAGGCTATATATTACCGAGATGTTATACGTTTACATACAAGGAAAACCGAATTTGATATTATGCAAGTAACAAGCTTGCCGCGTGTAGATATAGTATATGAATACCTTGACGCATCAACAGCTATGCATGAAGCGATTATTGCCAGCAAACCAGACGGTATTATTATTGCTGCAACTGGTAATGGTTGTATTTCTGATAAAGCCGCTTTACTCTTTGGCATTGCAAGCAAACAAAAAATTGTTGTTGTGCGCTCTTCTAGAACTGGGTCTGGAGTGATAACTCCTATTCCTGAAGATATGGATAATGGTTTTATAGCGTCTGACAATTTAAATCCACAAAAAGCAAGAATATTGCTTACCTTAGCCTTATTAACTACTAAAGACCCACAAAAAATACGTGCGATGTTTGCTAAATATTAATAAGCTGGTGCTGGCAAAATGAGACTTTTGAGTAGTGATTTTCAAAAGTATAAATTAGCTAAGGTAGCTGCTATAACTAAAATTCATAAACGCCATACCCCAAAGAAAAAAAGCATTGACATGGCAAACAATCTTATATTAATTTTAATTAATTATTTTAATTGATAATTTAAGCGTTGATTTTGTAACTTGTTTTAGTTTTTTCCATATTTGCAGAACGTGACATTCAACATAACGCGAGCTCAACTTCTTCCACCTCAATCTGAAATTTTAAAGATTTAGTGATAAATCCTTAAGTCACTTTCTTACTATGTAGCAGTTTGTACCACCATTACGGCAGGGTTTTCTACTATAATACTAAATTATGCTCAAAGTTGAGTGGTTGAAAATGTTTTCTATAATTTTTTATATTCTTGGCTGCATCATTCATAGAATATAAGATTATAAAAACTATTTACATCACGTTGTAATGAACTTTTGAAACTAAACAACTAATGTAACGAGCATTA
>CAYJDF010000231.1:0-2132 GCA_964368845.1 uncultured Desulfovibrionaceae bacterium | reverse complement strand
ACGTTTTTTAAATCAGAATCAATGACGTGAGATTTTATGTGAGCATAAAAAAGTACACCAATGGTGCTAGTAGTAATCTATAAATGGCAAAAGGCACTAGTGTCATATGAGAAATCAAAGAAACAAACACCTTTACTGCAGCCAGTGCCGCCAAAAATGATCCCACAATGCCAAGGGCAAAAAAGCTAATATCATCTGCACTGAATAGATGCCAGCTCTTTAATAAATCATAACCTGTTGCCGCCACCATGATAGGTACTGCAGCAATAAAGGAGTATTCTGCCGCTAGTTTTCGTTGTGCCCCAAGCAACATACCACCCATGATTGTAGCGGCGGAGCGCGAAAAGCCAGGCCACAAAGCCAAACATTGAAAAAAACCAATACCTAGTGCAAGTCTTGGGTTCATATCATCAAGAGTTATAAACTTAGCGTTGCTTTCGCGTTTTTCCACCAAAATCATACATATAGCTCCCACAATTAGAGCCATAAGTACAGTTTCTGGTGTAAAGAGATATTGTTTAATACTAGAGTGTGCTACAAGCCCCAAAACACAAGCTGGTATTGACGTTATAATTAATAGATATATACCGCGCAAGCCAGAGAATTTCATACTAGGGTCTGGTCTTAGTAGCCCCCAAAAACGTGGCCAATAAAGCACCACCACAGCCAAAATGGCACCTAGCTGAATTACCACATTAAATGTGGCGGCCTTTTCGCCAGTAAAGCCCAATAATTCACTGGCTAAAATAAGGTGACCAGTGGACGATACTGGCAAAAATTCTGTTAAACCCTCAACAATACTTAAAACTATTGCAATAATCCAATTATCCATATAAAATCCAATTTCGAACAAAAAAATAAATAATTAAAGGAATAAATATGACTAATATCATTCCACCCAGTGAATTGCTTAAACGTGCAGCGACATATATTGCCGAAAGCATCAAAGAGCATCCAAAAAAAACATTACAAAGTATTTTAGACGAAGCTGGCATGCGTTTTAATCTTAGCCCCATAGATAGCGAGGCTTTAAGACGCCTGTTCACCAATACGGAAAAACAGTAAATAGTTGCAGTCTATTTAACTAATATAGCTACCATTGGGTACAGATGCATGCACTCCTAATAATTCTAGTTTGCCATCCTTTTCTGCTGTAAGCACCATACCATGAGATATTAAACCGCGAATTTTGCGCGGAGCTAAATTTGCCACCACACATACCTGCTTACCTATTAAGCTTTCTGGTTCAAAAAACTCTGCCAAACCGGATAAAATCTGCCTTGGGTTATCTTCACCAAGGTCAATTTCAAGGCGCAATAATTTATCAGCATTGGGATGTTTTTCTGCTAGAACAATAGTTCCAACCCGCATATCCACTTTCTTAAAATCATTGAAATCAAGCTCTGGCTCAACCGTTTCATCTTGAACATTTTTTGTAGCAGCTTCATTGGGAAAAGGCTTACTCACTTGATCTTGTTTCGCTTGGCCTTGTTCAGTTTTATTCGTATTTTTCTGGGTATTGCTCTTAGCTTTTTGCGTATCTTTATGGGCTTCGACGCGCGGGAAAGCATTAGACACTGCAGCAATGCTAGTACCAGACTTAAACACACCCCAATTCAAAGCCTCTGCAGTCAAATCCATGCATGGTGGTATATCTTCGCTGGCCTCAGTACCTAATTGGGCAAGCAAGATAGCTGAAGTCTTTGGCATAATAGGCCAAATATAAAGTGCTATCTTATGCAAACTTTCAATTAGGGTATACATTACAGCCGAAAGCCGCTCCATATTACCTTGCTTGGCAAGAGCCCACGGTGCTTCGGTATCCACATATTTATTCAATGCGCGCACAAATTCCCACAGAGCATCAATGGCCTGTGAAAAACGTGCTTGCCCAAATAACTGTACAAAGTTTTGCATAGCTTCCGTGCCCAAAGCGCGTATAGTGGCGTCTTCCTCAAATTCAGCCAAGGGAGTTGGTACAAGACTTGAAAAATACTTGGCGTTCATGGATAGAACACGGCTAAACAAATTGCCAAAACTATTAGACAAATCAGCATTAATACGTGTTATCAGTGCATCTTCACTAAATGATGCATCAGAACCAAAATTCATCTCACGCAATAAAAAATAAC
>CAYJDF010000230.1:0-2135 GCA_964368845.1 uncultured Desulfovibrionaceae bacterium | reverse complement strand
AGTTTTGCCGAGGCAAAGCGCCCCGAGCAGGCGGCAAAACTATTCATACGCTTTGCCATTGCAAGGGGGGTAATCACCTACGGGCTCGACCTGCTTATCGCCCTATTCCAAATCGTGCAAGGCGTGATACAAACCATCATGTCCGCATCCGGCTTCAGCACTACAGAGGCAACGGTGCTGCCGCAGGAAATTGTAGATGCCATAAACTCCATAAGTTTTTGGGACAGCATTCCACTTTGGGCGGTGACACTCATCGGTGGGCTGTTCGTGACAGTGCTGTCGTTCGTTATGATTATGACGGTATATGGGCGCTTTTTTAAGCTTTACCTATATGCCGCAATCGCCCCTGTACCGCTATCTACCTTTGGCGGTGAGCCGACACAAAATGTGGGCAAAAACTTTTTGAAAGGTTATGCCTCGGTGTGCTTGGAAGGAGCTATCATATTGCTCGCTTGCGTGATATTCTCGGTGTTTGCAAGCTCGCCCCCACAGGTAGACCCAAATGTGTCTGCGGTGACACAGGTGTGGACATATATTGGCGAGCTGATTTTCAACATGCTGGTGCTTGTGGGCACGGTGAAGCTTGCGGATAGGGTGGTGAAAGAGATGATGGGGCTGTAAGTTTGGTGTTGTATTTTACTTAAAATATTGGTATAATAATTACAGCAAATCCATGTTGTGTTTGAAAGGAGTTTTTTATTATGCCAAACATTAAGCCGGTGTCAGACTTACGTAACTACAATGAAATCTTAAAATCGGTTGCTGTAAACGAGCCTGTTTTTTTGACTAAAAACGGTAGAGGCCGATATGCCATACTGGATATTGAAGAATACGAAAAAAACATGGCTACTATACGGCTTTTATCCGAGCTCGGAAAGGGTGAAAAGAGCGGCAATGAAAACGGGTGGCTGTCTGTTGATGAACTTGAGAAAGGTTTGAAGATAGCAGATGTATAAAATCAACATATCTCCGCTTGCTTTTGAGGACTTGGAGGATATACGAGCGTATATCGGTGAGGAACTTCAAAATGAGACCGCCGCAGAAAATATAGTAAAATTGATTGTCAAGCAAATCCGTATATTGGAAAGAAATCCGCTAATTGGAGGCCCGCTTTCCGCACGAATTAACATTGAAACGAATTACAGATATTTGGTTTGTAAAAAATATTTGGTGTTTTATTATGTAGATAAGACAAATGTATATGTTTCAAGGGTGATATACGGTAAAAGAGATTATGTGAAAATCCTGTTTGGAAACTCGCTTGAAAATCACAAAGCACCCGAAGATACGAAAGATGTGTAAAATAGCACAAAATAAATCCTAACATTAGAATCGTTACACAAAAGTGTAGCGATTTTTTTGTGCAAAAATTCAGGAGGAACAAATTGGAAATAAAAATCAACCGTGAAATCCGCTCCTACACGGAGTCAATTTTCTTTGGGCTGTCTTTACGACAGTTCATTTTTTCACTGCTCGGAATTGGCACGGCGGTGGCGCTGTACTTTTTGTTGCGTGCTACACTCGGCACCGAGATGGTGTCATGGGTGTGCGTACTCGGCACGGTGCCGTTCGCCGCCCTCGGCTTTATCACTTATCACGGCATGACCGCAGAGCAGTTTGCGTGGGCATGGGTGAAAAGCGAAGTTTTAACTCCAAGAAAAATCATATTCCTGCCGGAAAATCTATATTACACCGCCATGCAGGAAAAGCCGAGCAAGCAAAAGAAAAAAACAAAAACCAATATTCACAGGAAAGGGAAAACCATTGACTAAAACATTAAAAAACCTGTTCGCACAAGATAAAGAAAAGTATAAAATCCCACGCACCATTCAAAGCATCATACCCATTCAGACGATATGGAAAGACGGCATTTTCAAGGTGGGCAATAAGTTTTCCAAAACATACCGATTTGAGGACATTAACTACCACATCGCAGGCAAGGACGAAAGAGAGACCATGTTTTTTTCCTACTGCGACTTGTTAAATTCCCTCGACAGCGGCGCAACCACAAAAATCTCGCTCAACAACCATCGCATGAACAAGGAGCATTTTGAGCAAAATGTTTTGATGCCGCTGAAAGGTAATGAGCAAGACCGTTTCAGAAAAGAGATTAACGACGACTTGACGGAAAAGTC
>CAYJDF010000229.1:0-2140 GCA_964368845.1 uncultured Desulfovibrionaceae bacterium | reverse complement strand
AATAATGATAATATTGAAGAATATACCGAAAATCGTGATGCATTGCTTACTAATATGGATGCATTAAGAGATTGTATTGTTCATATTGAAATGCATTTAGAAGATTATTTTAATAATACAGTTTCATATTTCTTATATCATGCAGGAACAGCAGAAAGAATGTTTTATTACCTTTCAATTAATCACCAACTACCACATTTTAACGAAGACCGTAAATTATCAGTCACAAATTTCTCAGGCAACAAATTACGACTATATGTATTATCGGATATATCTAAAAATGTTCAATATAGAATCACGCATTCGGGAGGGGTGTCAAGTGGTGGTGTATCTACTATCTCTATGGGTCGCTCTAACCTACAAGTTTTTGATATCGATTTATCTTCATATCAAGGTGTCACTAAATTTGAGATAATATCTTTGCCTGAATATGTTAAATCAGTGGTAGCGGTGCCAGTCGATGCCGAGTTCGAGGCGACAGTATATGATATTGACGGAACTGTTTTTTGCAAATTTAATCAAAACTGTCAGATTGAATTCTACGAATATGATTCGTTACAACGCGTTACTGCGGTATATGACGGTAACGGAAATCTACTCACCGAGAAAGAATATAATGTTGTTATAACCCCCAATCAATAAATTATAATATTATGAGAACAGAAATAAGAAATATATTACTACAGTTTAGTATTATCTGTTGTATGATGTTTGGCTTTGTTTATCAATCCCATTCCCAAGTAAGCCATTTCATAACAATGACCTACTCACCATATCTTGGTTATCGACATGATGGAATTGCAAAAGCCGTCAAGATAGGCGATAATTTCGAATTTGGCATTAGCTTTATTGGCCTAAAAGACAACTTTGAATATATTGAAGGCTTACGATTAGTGATACACAATAGCGAAATAACCGCCACAGAAACACTTAATGTATACTATGAGACCGATGATACAGAAGCAGAACGATACAGCCACTATCGGCTTTCAGGTGTCACACCCGAAAATTCACATAATCTATACTTCTCTATTTTCAATAGTAATAATGCAGAGGTGTACATTGGATTTATAACATTCGAAATAGTAACAGATGCGGATAAAGGAGGTGTTATATACCATAATGGCAGTAGAATTGATACCAGTATTCCTGAATTAATTGATACCCCGTTCGCTCTTGACTATACTGGAACAGAAAACATACTTAGTCAATATCGCATTAGCGCTATCAGATGGGAGCGTAAAGCCAACGGCACGACAACATGGGAGACAATAGCCGATGCTAACGAGTTGGAGCTATATAACATAGTTGACGGATATGCATATCGACGAATAATTAAGTATGGTAGTGTTGAATATGTCTCTAACGAGCTGTTTAATAGCAATGGCGGAACGGTCGTAGCACCGTCATCAACTCTCACCGAGGGAGATAATATCCTTATATCCTCCACCGCATTATCAACGTTAACAGGATGCACATACCAATGGGAGCAGCAGATTAATGGTTCATGGACGTCGTTGCAAGGCGAAACGAATTTAGACTTAATCGTCACAGATGTTGTAAACGGTAGCATGTATCGCCGAGCCTCTATCTTAGGCGAAACGGTTCTATATTCTAACATCATAACCTTGTCAGCTCTTCTTCTATCCGATGATGCCGTTGACACCCTACGCAACTATACCCTTACCACCACCTACACGGGAGTTAGTAGTACTTCGAGTGTTAGGGATATCGTCTACCACGATGGCTACGGTAAGCCTTATCAGGAGATTGCCATAAAAGCAACCCCCACCGAACGCGATATCGTTAAGGTTCACCATTACGGCTCTTTCGGACGTAAAGAGAAAGATTATCTTCCGTTTAGTAAGTATAATAATGGTGCTTATATCCCTAATCCATTTTTCGAGGGTAACTATACGGAGTATGGCTTAACCCAACGGGAGTATGCCTATTCCGAGATATCATACGACGACTCGCCACTTGATAGAGTTATTAGCCAATTAGGAGTAGGAGCGGCTTGGCATAACAACAATAAGCTGTCCACCATTAGCTACGAGCTAAATTCCGCAAACGAGGTAGTTATGTGGAACGTATCGGATGATGGGGATATAGTTAATGGCGGCTACTACACAGCAGGAAA
>CAYJDF010000228.1:0-2140 GCA_964368845.1 uncultured Desulfovibrionaceae bacterium | reverse complement strand
AAGCAACCCCGCACCGGAAAGCTTTAGCTTTCAAGTGACCGTAGCGGACGATGGAAATGCCTTGACCACCGACGATTTAAGCTTCTCCATTCCCCTTTCGGGTGGCTCGGGGACAACTCCGGATGCCCCCACCTACGGCAAACCCTACAACTGGAGCATAGATTGGGATACCGCAGACACAACAGATACCCCTGAAGTATGGTACAACGGTGTTGCCGACCCGGGCAGTGCAAACCTGGGCAACCCAAACGCCGCTGATTCCGATGGCATCTCTCACAACTACCCTGACGCAGGCACCTACACCATCACCATCACAAACAATGCGGCAACAAACGATGCATGGCTGGCGGCTTTTGCTTTCATCTCTATCGCAGAGGATTTGGCGAGCGTGGCCAATAAATCCGCAAACAAAGCCAAAGTAACGGCCATTATTTCGGGCTTCACCCCCCTGATGACACGCACACAGGCGCAAATAACAAGCGACACAGCGCAGATACACTACGAATGGACAAATGCCTTTGAAAGGTGCACAAATTTAACAGGCATCGGCCTCGGCTTTTCTTCCGGCTGGGAGAGTGTCAAGGCAATCGGAAACAGTTTTGCAGACGAGATGTTTAAGGAAAGCACCTCACTTGTAAGCATAGACGACCGCTTTACCCTGCCGCAGAGTGACGCACTTACTATCATCGGAAACAACTTTGC
The DNA here is from genome assembly GCA_964368845.1 of uncultured Desulfovibrionaceae bacterium. Taxonomy (GTDB): domain Bacteria; phylum Desulfobacterota; class Desulfovibrionia; order Desulfovibrionales; family Desulfovibrionaceae; genus CAYJAD01. Next base: position 1,438 of record CAYJDF010000228.1, on the reverse strand, counting down.
AAAGAGTATGTTTTACGGTTGCACAAACCTCGAAAGCATGGGCGCAAACTTCACCCTGCCGCAGAGTGCCGTGCTTGCTTCTATTGGAGATGATTTTGCATACTCTATGTTTAATCAGTGCATAAAACTCCAAAGCATGGGCGCAAACTTTAACCTGCCGCAGAGTGACGCACTTACTATCATCGGAAACAACTTTGCAAGGAGTATGTTTTTCAATTGCTCAGAACTCCAAAGCATGGGCGCAAACTTCACCCTGCCGCAGAGTGATGTACTTGCTTCCATAGGAGAAGGTTTTGCAAGCCAAATGTTCAACATTTGCGAAAAACTCCAAAGCATGGGCGCAAACTTTAACCTGCCGCAGAGTGACGTACTTTCTTCCATTGGAAATAATTTTGCAAGCCAAATGTTCAGCGGTTGCATAGAACTTACAAGCATGGGCACAAACTTCACCCTGCCGCAGAGTGCCGCACTGGAGAGCATAGGAGATGGCTTTGCATACTCAATGTTTAACGGTTGCACAGAACTTACAAGCATGGGCGCAAACTTCAACCTGCCGCAGAGTGCCAAACTTACTCGCATCGGAAATGGGTTTGCATACTCTATGTTTGGAAGTTGCGCAAAACTTACAAGCATGGGCGCAAACTTTAACCTGCCGCAGAGTGCCGCACTGGCGAGCATAGGAAATGAGTTTGCATACTCTATGTTTGGAGGTTGCGCAAAACTTACAAGCATGGGCGCAAACTTTAACCTGCCGCAGAGTGCCGCACTGGCGAGCATAGGAGATGACTTTGCATACTCTATGTTTTCAAGTTGCGTAAAACTCACAAGCATGAGTGCAAACTTCACCCTGCCGCAAAGCGCCGCACTTGCTTCCGTAGGAAACAATTTTGCAAACTCTATGTTTGCAAATTGCACGGAACTCCAAAACATGAGCGCAAACTTCAACCTGCCGCAGAGTGCCGCACTCACTTCCATAGGAGGTTCTTTGGGTATCCTGATGTTTCAAAGTGCCGGGGACAATCTTATGATAAACGAGGTTTTTCGCTTTCCCAAAGTAACGCAAGAACAAGTGAATACCTTCATGTTTTTTGGCACATTTAATGGCGCAGGCTTAGCGACGGGCCAAAGCAGAAGCGCACAGTCTATAATAAACGGCAACCTCACCCCAAACCAATTTCTGCCAGGGCTCCCCCAGACATACGCTACATTTTCGGGTCAAGATGTCGCATTTTCCGATTATGCACTCATCCCCACAAGTTTTGGCGGCGGCGGCGGCACCCCCGACCACACGGTTACCTTTATAAGCGACACGGGCATAACCACCACCTACATGCCGCCTGCTCAAGGCGCGGTAGGCGGCAGCCCAACAGGCAGGCCGGCAAACCCCGAGGCAACAAACTATACATTCGTCGGTTGGTATACAGACAGCGCCCTTACA
>CAYJDF010000227.1:0-2215 GCA_964368845.1 uncultured Desulfovibrionaceae bacterium | reverse complement strand
CTACTTGCTCTGGGTATTTGGCAAACCAGTGAGTGGCGGTTGCGCATTTATGCCCGTCATAAACAAGTTGGTCATATATTTCATCAGAAATAACAAAAAGCCCTTTATTTATGGCAAGTTCCATAATGGCGTCAAATTCATCTTGGCTGTATACCGCGCCCGTAGGATTAGATGGAGAGTTCATAATAAGAACACGACTTTTGGGGCTAATATACTTTTCAAGTAATTGTGGATTAATCTTAAAATCAAGCTCCACAGAGGCCTTTATTTCCACTGATACCGCCCCTGCAAGAGCAGCCATATCAGGGTAGCTCACCCAATATGGGGTGGGAATAAGTACCTCATCATTGGGATTAAGCAATGCTTGCATAATATTATAGAGTGGTTGCTTACCACCATTAGATATAACCACATGCTCAGCTAAGATAGACCCAGCATATTCGGTATTATAATAATTAGCCACGGCTTTACGCAAATCCATAATCCCGCCAACGGCGGTATAGCGCGTAAAACTAGCATCTATAGCAGCTTTAGCAGCATCACAGATGTGTTTTGGGGTGTCAAAATCTGGTTCACCTACTGCTAAGCTTATGATTTCTTTGCCTTGTGCTTTAAGTTCTAGGGTTTTGGCATTGATAGCTAAGGTAGCTGACGGTTTGACAAGAGAGAATTTATCTGCAAGTTTCATTGTGACTCCTAATGCAAGTGCAATCCAAACAAAATACTTCTGCATAGTAATGCACTTACTCAAACAGCAAAGCATTTTGTATAAAGATTGCAATTTATATCAAATTTTATACACATTGTAAATCACCCTAGGTAGACATCATGCAGTATCCTCTATTTCATTTTCCAAGCCATTGTGTTGTAGGGCGTTTTTTACGCCGTCAAAAGCGTTTTAGTGTAGCTGTTGAACTTGATGGTAATGAAGTTTGGGTACATAGCAATAATTCAGGCTCTATGCTTGGGCTCATGCGTAAAGGCATGCCCATATTACTCTCTCCTGCAGCTAACCAAGCAAGAAAACTCCCTTTTACTCAAGAATGCGTTTGGCTAGCCCCAAGCAGACCTAATTCTTGTCCCACAAGTCCAACAGAATATAACCAAGATCAAAATAACTTTTGGGTAGGTGTAAATACTTCAGTACCCAATAAAATATTACAAGCTGCCTTTGAACAGCAACTTCTTAGTTTTGCCAAAGGCTATACCAAGTTACAGCGTGAAGCAAAGCGCGGTGCAAGTAGGCTTGATGCTTGCCTTAGCGGTGATGGGCTCCCTCCACTTTGGGTGGAATGTAAAAATGTAACCATGGTAGAAGATGAAGTGGCACTCTTTCCCGATGCAAGCACTGAGCGTGGACAAAAACACCTATTAGAACTTATGGATATTGTAGAAAAAAAAGAACGTGCTGCCATGTTTTACCTTGTCCAAAGACCTGACGCAAAGTGCTTTGGCCCGGCTGATATGATAGATCAAACTTATGCCAAACTATTTTGGGAGGCGGTGCGCCTAGGGGTTGAAGTGTACCCATATAGAGCACATATAGGTGCTCAAGGCATAGGCTTAGGTGAGCTTTTACCACTGGTAAGATGTTGATTTTTTTAATTATTATTACATTACACCTTAACAGCCCCATGATAAAAGGATAATTTTTATTTATTTAAAAATTTACGCTTTACCTTGCCCGCGGAGTAGGAATACTGGAGGCATTGTTACTTATTGTATCATGTATTGATATTGCTATGGGACAAAATGTCTTTCACAAACCACAATCAGGTCCTATGTCCAATTTGATATTGCAGATTTTGATAAAATAACACAACGCAAAATTTTTGAAATTGTTTATCCCTGTAGCCCTACTTTTCTTTTGGTATGCTATTAAATTTTTAGGGCCTTTACATAAAGATCGCTTATTAGCAACCGCTGTAAAAAGTCACAGCACCTTAGTGCTAAGTAAGAGTGCCATACACAAAAAAGCCTCTACATCATATGATTGATGCAGAGGCTTTTAATTTAATATTTAATATAAACTATTTATTAGGTTCAAATTCACTCATGTCAGGAGCAGTATTGGGGTTTGTTTGCCCAACATCCAAAGGATACGCAGTAATAATACCCTTACGTCTATTCACTCCAAGAGCACCTGGGTGAGTATTAAGGCCTACCACGAGGTCATAAATACCATCATTATCAATATCACCAAGTGCTGCACCAA
>CAYJDF010000226.1:0-2298 GCA_964368845.1 uncultured Desulfovibrionaceae bacterium | reverse complement strand
GTAATTATTTTTCATGGCAATTTTTTATGGGGAGGTTTAATCCTCCCCATAAAGAAGTTGAAGCTTATTTAGTAATAGCTATTCTGTTAAGTTCTAAGTCAATATCTTTACGTAAAGTTGCAACCCATTTATTATAATTGCGGTGTATTTTTCCACTTCTGGTTATTAAGTTAACACTGTTTTTATATTTGATTTGAAACTCTTTAGCAGTGTAGGGAATGTCTACTACAACAGTGTGCGACCTAACTTGTATAGAGGCTTCTATAAGACCAGGTTTAATTTCTTTGGGGTACCATCCTCTTCTGGAACAGGCTGAGAGAATGCCTGCTCGAACGTCTGCTTGCTTGAGTGGCTTTATAGTGGTAACGCTGGCAAAGACAGGATTAGCACCAATTGCAGGGTTGGCATTGACATGGGCAGGTATTGCCACAAGTAGTAGTAACACCAAAATAGCTATTTTACGCATTATAAACCTCCGTTTCTGTGTTAAAATAGTTGACATATTCCATCCTTGCTGTGCGCATCATGGCTCTGTGGGGCAATGTTTCGCTAGCAAAGTTTGTGGGTATAATGGGTGTAAGCATGGTTAAATGTATCATATTAGGAGTGAAATACTTTGCCCCTACAGGAAATACAGCACCACTGTTTTTTATAACTAAGGGTATGGCAGGTACATTGAGGCTGTGAGCAAGCTGAAAGGCCCCCACGTGAAAGCGCCCTAATTGTCCATTACGAGTACGTTTACCTTCGGGAAAAATGGCAATGGAAACATTTTCTTTGATTAATTTACGGCATTTTTCTTCAATTTCTTCTGGGGAATTAGCTTCAATATCAATATATTCTGCATGACGCATCATGGGAGCAAAGAAAAACAGCTTTTTATATGGCCAAGACTTACTAACAAATACAACACGTGGTGTGTGTTGAGCTCCAAATAAAAATAAATCTAGAAATGACTGATGATTAACAATAAAGATAGCTGGTTCGTATGGCTTAGATTTTATGGTATTATGCAAGTTAACCGGTACTACGGGGTGCAATAAAATCCAAGTGACGCGGCCGTAAAAATGTATGGCTAAACGTGTTAGATGTGGTCCACAAGATAAATTAAAAATTTTTGTAAAAAAGACTAGGGCAAGGCCAAAGGGTAAAAAAAGAAAAGTCCAGCCAAAAAACATGGTAAAAATCCATACATTGGCTAGGAAAAGATAGGCTTTATGCTTGAATTGTGCCTGCATCCCGCAAGGAACAGATAAAGCCATGAATATCCCCCAAGGTTTGAATGTGGGTTAGTGGTTCTTTGTTATTAAGCTTAAAGTTAAAAGCTTTTTCTAGCACAATGACCATGTCTACAATATCAAGGCTATCTAAGCCAAGGTCTTCGCGAATGTGAGCTTCAGGATTTAGCCCTTCAATTTCAAGTTCAAACTCTTCAGCCAAAGCTTGATTGATGGTGCTTATAATAGTTGCGTTGTCCATATAAAACCTTATGAAAATAGAAAAATTGACAATTTATGTGCAGGAAAACACCTAGCATAGTTTGTGTGAAGAGTCAAGCAAACTATGTTTGCTATGTTGATGCGATAAGAGGGGGTTTACTTTCTATATCTAAACCAAAAGATTTGAAAAATTAATACTATGTTGCACTATTTGGACACAGAGAAAATAGTAGTCCTGCACAATAGTTTATGCAGGACTACTAATACTAATTTTCATAGTAAGATCTTAAAACTTGACTACGGATGGGGTGACGCAATTTGCGCAAAGCCTTGGCTTCAATTTGGCGTATGCGCTCACGAGTTACGTTAAAAAGTTTACCGACTTCTTCAAGGGTATGGTCGCTTTTTTCTGCTATACCGAAGCGTTTGCGCAAAACTTGTTCTTCACGTGGGGTAAGGTCTGCAAGTACCGTAGCTAATTGTTCAGAAAGTTTAGTATTAATAACTTCCTCAGAGGGGGCCACAGCCTTTTTGTCTTCAATGAAATCACCAAGGCTTGAATCTTCTTCGTCGCCAATGGGGGTTTCAAGTGAGATTGGCTCTTTGGCAATTTTAAGTACTTTCTTTACCTTATCAACAGGATAGTCCATACGTTCGGCAATTTCTTCTGGTGTTGGATCGCGTCCAAGCTCTTGCACAAGATAGCGTGAAGTACGAATTAATTTATTAATAGTTTCAATCATATGTACAGGAATACGAATGGTACGTGCTTGGTCTGCAATGGCACGTGTTATAGCTTGACGTATCCACCATGTGGCATATGTTGAGAATTTATATCCGCGTTGATATTCAAATTTAT
>CAYJDF010000225.1:0-2368 GCA_964368845.1 uncultured Desulfovibrionaceae bacterium | reverse complement strand
CAAGAGCATTGAGAATGTTGGGCAAGTTACCGCCCGCAAACTCCACGTCAACGACTGCACCGATGACCTGAACAATTTTGCCTATATTTGCACTCATATTAATTACGCTCCCTTTTAGCCATTCAATGCTTCTGCGCCGCTTACAATGTCCATAAGGTCACTGGTAATGGCGGCTTGACGAGTCTTATTGTATAGCAATGTTAGTACACGAGTCATTTCGTCGCAGTTACGTGTGGCATTATCCATAGCTGCCATACGTGCTGCATGTTCACTGCAAGAAGTATCAAGCAGTCCACGATATATTTGTACTTTTACATAGCGGGGCAAAAGCTCGGCAAGAAGCTCTTCTTCTTGCGGTTCATAAAGGTATTGTTGCCCAATCCCTGCTGTTTCTTCTTCCATAGTTTTATCATGTGCGTGAACTTCAGGTGGTGCAATGGGTAGAAGTGGTTGAACCACAGGTACTTGTCTGGCCATGGAAATAAATTCACCAAAGATTAGGTAAACTTCATCCATTGCAAGGCTTTGGTAACCGTGTATTACTTCATTACCCACTTGGCCTGCCAAGGAAAAGTCAAAACTACCCATTTTATCTCCAAAGGAGAGTAGGGTTTCATATTCTGTCTTGGCAAATGTATCACGGCCTTTTTTGCCCACACAAATAAACTTAACAGTCATGCCTTCTGCAGTCTTTTCTCTGGCAAGCTTGGTTGCTGCCGTGATTAGATTGCCGTTAAAGCTACCGCAAAGTCCACGGTCTGAGGTCACAATGATAATGGTACAAACGCTTTTTTCTGCGTGAGTTTCAAGCAGAGGGTGAGCACTGCCTTCGGCCTTGGCAGCTAAGTCACTAAGCATAGCTTGGAACTTAGATGCATAAGGGCGAAAACGCTCAATGCGAGATTGTGCACCGCGCAACTTAGCAGAGGCCACCATATTCATGGCCTTGGTAATTTGCTTGGTCTTACCAACCCCAACAATTTTCATTTTGACATCTTTTAATGAAGCCATATATCACCCCCGGCCTTAGGCCTGGAAGCCTTGCTTGAACGCCTCAATGGCAGATTTAAGCCCAGACTCAACCTTGTCATCAAGGGCCTTCACTTCTTTAATGGACACCAAAACTTCTTTCTTTGTTTCACGCAAGTAGGTGAGCATTTCACTTTCAAAACGGCGAATCTCTTCTACCGGAACGTCATCCATATAGCCACGAGTAGCAGCATACATGGAAGCAACTTGCTCTTCTACCGGCATGGGTGCGTATTGAACTTGTTTTAAAAGTTCAACTAAGCGAGCACCGCGATCAAGCTTGGCCTTGGTAGCCTTATCAAGGTCAGAACCAAACTGAGCAAAAGCTGCAAGCTCACGATACTGTGCAAGATCAAGGCGCATAGTACCTGCCACTTGCTTCATAGCTTTAATTTGAGCAGCACCACCAACGCGCGATACAGAAAGACCAACGTTAATGGCTGGACGAATACCGGAGTTAAAGAGGTTTGGCTCAAGATACACCTGACCATCGGTAATGGAAATTACGTTGGTTGGAATGTAGGCCGAAACGTCACCAGCTTGGGTTTCAATGATAGGTAGAGCGGTTAAGGAACCAGCACCTAATTCATCATTAACCTTTGCCGCACGCTCAAGCAAGCGTGAGTGCAAGTAGAAAACGTCACCAGGATATGCTTCACGTCCTGGAGGACGGCGTAGCAAGAGAGACATCTGACGATATGCAACAGCTTGCTTTGATAAGTCATCATAAATAATTAGGGCATGCTTGCCACCATCACGGTAGTATTCTGCCATGGTACAGCCAGTATAAGCTGAAATGAACTGCAATGGAGCAGGTTCAGAAGCTGTGGCTGAAATAATGGTGGTGTATTCAAGTGCACCATATTTGCGTAAGGTTTCTGCCACAAGTGCAACAGTGGCCTTCTTTTGACCAATGGCAACATAGAAGCAGTGAATACCTGTTTCTTTTTGAGCAAGTATTGCGTCAATACAAACAGCAGTTTTTCCGGTTTGGCGGTCACCAATGATGAGCTCGCGTTGACCGCGCCCAATGGGTGTCATACCGTCAATGGCCTTAATGCCTGTGGGCATAGGCTCATGTACTGACTTACGAGCAATGATGCCTGGAGCTTTTAATTCCACAGGACGAACTTCTTTGGCATCAATGGGGCCAAGTCCGTCAATGGGTTGCCCAAGTGGGTTAAGTACACGGCCCATAACAGCATCACCCACAGGTACTGAGAAGATTTTTCCAGTACGCTTTACAGGGTCGCCTTCTTTAATGTCCGTATCTGGGCCAAGTAAGGCCACACCCACGTTGTCCTCTTCAAGGTTAAGAACCATACCCATAAGGCCACCA
>CAYJDF010000224.1:0-2387 GCA_964368845.1 uncultured Desulfovibrionaceae bacterium | reverse complement strand
GCAATATTAAATGAACGCTGTGGACAGGCGTAGGCATAAACATCATCCCAAGACTGCCGACCTACTTCATTGGTTAAAAAGGCGGCTGAAACATAATGTCCATAACGGATTTTGCCAAGAGCATCATGGGTTACAGGGTCAATGCCTTCCAATACTTGATGGGCAATGGTTGCAGGTGCTGTCATGACACAATAACGTGCTTTTTCTGTTATTTCTTTGCCATCTTGGGTATAGATAACTTCAACATGATCATCATGATGAATGACCTTTGTTACCTTCGCACCACGTTGAACTTTATCACCAAGTTTTTCTGCAATGCTCAATGGAATTGTTGAAGGTCCACCCACAATATTACGTGCAAGACCACCACTTTTATCCCAAACTAAAAGGAAATAACCGATTCCTGCACCAGCTGAAACCTCCTCAGGGTCACCGGAAGAACGTGAAACGGTTGGTCGGAAAAAAGCATCAACATCTGATGATAGTGGACCTGTAAAATCAGAAAAGGTTCTGTCAGCTTCATAATCATAGATACGTTGTTGGCGCACACGGTAATCTTCACCGGGACGAGCCTTACAAACTTTGGCATATTCCTTTACTTTTGCCATGAGCTTTAAGCCTTTTGTAGCAATTTCAAAACGAGAAGCCCATGACATGGGTAATCTAAATGGATATAGATTTACATTGCCGCCATTTAAGGTTTTGCCCTTAAATTTAACAGCTGAAAGTGTGCCTTGTAAATCTAGCGAATCAACACCTATTTCTGACATCAACTTATGTGCATAAGAACCAGGACCACCAAAAACGTGACCGCCCCAGTTTAGCCAATATTTACCCCTACGCTCAGAACGTAAACGCCCGCCAATTCTTGTGCTAGCTTCAAGTACTAAAATATCGCTGTGTCTTAAACGCCAAGCAGCCGACATGCCAGCAATCCCACCACCAATAACAATTGCGTCTCTCATAATTACCTCAAAGTTAAAATTCTCTAATTAGCCCTAAGACCGTAGCAAGTGAAAATCTCTTGCTGCCTTCATGTTGTGGAAATATTCTCAAACCTGTTTGAGCTAATTAATGCGGCTTTTGATTATTTGTCTTCAAACGAAAGTCTAAAAATGAAAACTATTTTCCTACAAATGTAGGAAGCAATAGCCCTTGATATGTTGTAAATGACGTGCATCTGTTGTATGACACTTTGCATGAAAGCATGGGGAATAGCTTATGTTAGAACATAGTATTCAAGGGTATATTGATACACTTTCAGAGCATTTGCAACGCTCTGTGGCAGTAGATGATACTGAAATAAACTTGATAGCCGTATCTAAGCATTTTACTGCATTGGATGATTTGCGCATGCAAGCCCTCATTGAGCGTAAGGTAGAGCAAAGTTTTGTAGATTATTTGTATTCTTTTGGAATATTAGATACAGATAAAGAAACCTTAACTGTCCAAGCTCATACAAGCTTGAATATTTTAAGACGGCAATGCTATCCCGTGCGTTGGGAAAATGAAATTATTGGTTTTTTATGGCTACTTGGAGAAACAGATAGTGCCACTGATGCCGCAGCGATAGCCACAGCCAAAGCCATTGCTTTTTCACTCTATGGCCTTATTCAAGCACGCAAGAATAAACTTATAGTTCACGAAGATTTTGTACATGATTTACTTTTCAAAAATATAAATCAAGCCTCGCAAGCAGTTTTTTTCTTTGAACAACACCAAAGGCTTTCCCCTAAACTTCGCTATCGTGTTATTTGCATTAATGTTTCACTCTCAACAAAAGATGATAAATATGCAGAGTTAGCATTTATTGAAGAACATGTTAAGAGCTTGCTACTTATGAACAATATGGGGCATAAAAAATTTCAAATACTTACAACAAAATATAATACTGAACTATTAGGAATTATTCCCGCACATAATTTATTGGAAAATATGAATCTTTTAGAAGATTTCTTGAAAAAAATAGGGATAAACCATGCTCGTATAGGAGTGGGTTCAAGGCAAGACCTTTTTCATTTGCGTGATTCATATTTGGCTGCTTCAGATGTAGCTAAAGTATTATGTGTTTTTAATAATTTGCGACCTATTGCGCAACAAAGAGATTTGGGAATTTACGGTAAGCTTGCTTTTGCTTTTATGGACAAAAAAAATACCGCATCTACCCAATTTTTAACCCCAAATGTACATCTTTTGTGGGAATATGGACAAGAATTATTGGATACTTTAGAGGCATATTTAGATAATGCTGGCAATATATCACACACTGCAAAAAAACTAAATATTCACCGCTCAACTCTATATTACAGGCTTACTCGCATTGAAGAAATAACTAAAACATCCCTAAAGTCAGGACTAGATAGGCTTATACTGCACATGGAAATTAA
>CAYJDF010000223.1:0-2419 GCA_964368845.1 uncultured Desulfovibrionaceae bacterium | reverse complement strand
AGAGTACAATAGCTTTAGCAATAGATGATGAAGTATAATTTTCTGTAAAAATACTCGTAAAGCCAATCATTAAAGAGGCAAGGATAGTGCCTATAATTTTACCAACCCCACCAAGAACTACAGCCATAAAAGAATTAACAATATAGCTTTGCCCAACTGTTGAATCTATCGAACCAAGCAAAGCTATAGAGCACCCTGCTATACCTGCTAGGCCAGAACCTAGTGAAAATGTTATATTATCAACTTTTCGTGAATTAATGCCTATACATTTTGCCATAGCTCGATGTTGCATAACAGCACGCATTTGCTTGCCAAAGTTCATTTTAAACATGACAAACCATAACATGAATAGGCTTAAAATCACTAGAGCTATTATAAACAGTCTGTTATATGAAAAAGTCATTCCCATAAGCTCAAGGCCTCCATTAAGAAATGAAGGTGCTTCAACATTTACACCTTGAGCTCCAAAGATGGTACGTACTAATTGTTGCAAAATAATACTAACTCCAAACGTCGCTAGTAAACTATCAATCTCCCTGCCATATAAATTTGAAATAACAAATTTCTCTAAAAAACTTCCTAAGCAAAATGCTACTAGAAAAGCTGTGGGAATTGCGGCTAAATAATATAGATACAATAAATCTAATGGAAGGTAGGCTTTAAAAAATTGCTGGGTTACAAAAGTAATGTAAGCCCCTATCATTACAAACTCACCATGAGCCATATTAATGACTTTCATAAGCCCAAAAGTAATGGCAAGTCCTATGGATGTGAGTAGTATAATAGAACTCAAGCTTAAGCTATTAAATGCCGTGGTAAGAAGCTGTTCCATAACAATCCTTAATAAAAGAAGATTTAATATGCCAATCTAGATGCATTTTATTAAGACGATTTATCATCGCCTCAACTAATGGTCCTAGATTTTGCAGAGCTAGAACCGAGTATCCTAGCTCTGCACGTTAAAGGGTTATTGTATTTGAATAGACTTAGCCCAATCGTATGTGGTTAAATATGGGTCTGGCTCAACTGGTTCTTTGGTGGCATATACTTCGTAAATCAGACCGTCTTCAGCAACTTTGCCAACACGAACTGGCTTTGCAAGATGTTGATTTTTAGGATTAATGGTCACCATGCCTTCTGGAGCTTTAAAAGAAATTCCACCAGCACGAATGGCAGCAAGCACCTTATCTACATCAAAGCTTTCTGCCTTTTCCACTGCTGCTTTCCAAAGATATACAGCATTATAAGCAGCTTCAGCTGGATCGGATGTTACGCGCTTTTCTCCAAAAGCAGTTTTGTAAGCTTTCACAAAAGCAGCATTTTCTGGAGTGTCTGTAGTTTGATAGTAGTTCCAAGAAACAAGGTGATCCTTTAATATGTCTGCACCAATGGTAGCTACTTCTTCTTCAGCAATAGAGAAAGACATGGTCATATAGTCTTTACTTGTGTAATTTTTCTCAGCCATTTGCTTAAAAAATGATACATTGCCTGTGCCATTTAAAGTATTAATAATAACTTCAGGCTTGGCTTCTTCAATTTTGGCTATGATTGCTGCAAAGTCAGTTTGGTCCATACTTGCATACTCTTCACCAACTGTAGTACCACCCTTGGCGGCAAGCTGTGTTTTGATGACCATATTAGCAGTTCGTGGGAATACATAATCAGAACCTAGTAAGAAAAACTTCTTATAGCCTTTAGACAGCAAATAATCGATGGCAGGTACAATTTGTTGGTTCGGTGCTGCACCTGTATAAATAATGTTTTTAGATGTTTCCATACCTTCATATTGCACAGGATACCATAAAAGAGCCTCATAATCTTCAAATATAGGCTTGACTGCCTTTCTGGAAGAAGATGTCCAGCAACCAAACACTGTGGCAACCTTTTCACTATCCACAAGTTTTTCCGCCTTAGTTGCAAAAACTGAAGGTTCAGATGCACCGTCTTCTTCTACATACTCAATTTGCTTGCCTAAAACTCCGCCTTTAGCATTAATTTCTTTGATAGCAAGAACTTCAGCATCTCGTACGGCTTTTTCACTAATGGCCATAGCACCAGTTAAAGAATGTAAAAGGCCAACCTTAACAGTTTCAGCAGCAATAGCAGCATTAGAAGTTAAAAGCATAACACAAAGCACTGTAAGCGTTACGCATGAGCATTTAACCCTCTTGAACATCATACTTTCCATTTTTTCATCTCCTAAAATTGTTTACGATATATATTAACAAACTATTTACACCACAATATGTAAACACTTTGCTGATACTAAACTATAAGCTCTTTCATCTTCAAATAACTAGTAATTATATTAGCACAGTGTGCTATATCTATCTTACCTGTATTAAGGGTCATGTGATAAGCAACTGGATCAGTCCAGGATAATCCATTGGTATAGTATTTATAATAATCAGAACGGTAT
>CAYJDF010000222.1:0-2520 GCA_964368845.1 uncultured Desulfovibrionaceae bacterium | reverse complement strand
ATTTGCGCGTTTATGAACAAAAAAATATGGCTGATGTTTACGAACAACGTAAAGAACTAATGACAGAAAATTCCCTCATGGGTGTTGTCCTAGTATTTTTGTGTTTGGCAATATTTTTGCGTACTTCTCTTGCATTTTGGGTAAGCCTTGGCATCCCTGTCTCTATACTAGGGGCTTTTTGGTTTTTTATGCCCTTTGGCATAAGCCTTAATGTTATCTCCATGTTTGCCTTCATTATTACCCTTGGTATTGTGGTTGACGATGCCATTGTAGTAGGCGAAAATGTTAATGCCTGGCTTGAACGTGGCGCAACACCACTAGAGGCAGCTATCAAAGGCACAAAAGAAGTAGCAGGCCCAGTAACATTTTCTGTTCTAACCAATATGATTGCATTTATGCCCATGCTCTTTATACCAGGCACCATGGGCAAAGTATGGATGGTTCTTCCACTTATTGTTATTGCAGTCTTTACCTGCTCGCTCATTGAAAGTGTTTATGTTTTGCCAGCGCACCTTAGCCATCTAAAAAAACGCGATAAAGAAGCTGCTAAAATTTATGACCCAAATGGCTCCCCCATCACTGCACCTTTCCGAGCTTTTAGTGCGTGGCAAAGCCGCTTTAGTGAAAATTTTCTTAATTTTGTAAAAGATAAATTTGGCCCCTTTGTTGGAAAGGTCTTAGAAAAACGCTATGTCACCGTTGCCATAGGTGTTGCTATATTAATGATTACAGCGAGCTATGTTGCATCGGGCCGCCTTGGCTTTGACCTTATGCCGCGCGTTGAATCAGACTATGCCTTTGCTCAAGCTACCGTGCCTTCAGGCATGTCAAGACAGGAGCTACATCGCGTTAAAAATCAGATGGTTAATGCAGCCAGAAAAGTAACCGATGCTAACGGTGGAGACGCACTTACAACAGGCATACAAGCCGAAGTACGCGATACAACAATTTATGTTTTTGTACATTTAGTAGATCCTGACATTCGCCCCATGAGCACCGAAGAAGTTACCAATCAGTGGCGCGAAGCTATTGGAGTTATACATGGCATAGAAAGCCTTGTCTTACAAGCAGATAGAGGTGGACCAGGTAGCGGAAGTGGCTTGACTGTACGCCTTTCACATCGTGATACTAGCGTACTCGAAACGGCTGCGGCAGAGCTTGGAAGTATACTCTCAACTTATGGTGGCGTGGGCGATGTTGACCTTGGCACAAGCCGCACTATGCGCCAATTTGACGTGCGCTTAACTCCTCTTGCTGAACAACTCGGCTTTACATCTCAAGAAGTTTCACGCCAATTACGCTATGCATTTGAAGGCGTTACTGCACTACGCCAACAGCGCGGCAATAGTGAACTAACCGTGCGTGTGCGTCTACCAGAAAAAGATCGTATGAGTGAATCATCCTTTGAAGAATTAATCTTGCGCTCTCCATCAGGTCAAGAAGTACTTTTGCGCGATATTGTGTCCACAGAAGACGGTCAGGCAGACTCAACTATTAGACATACCAACAGCCGGCGTACAGCAACTGTTACAGCAAATATTAATCCACCTTCTGCCACGGGCGCTATGATGACTGTTATTTCAATGGAAGTAATGCCCCAAATAATGTCAAATTATGAAGGACTTTCGTGGGAATTTGGCGGGAGACAAAGCGATATGGCTGATAGCACCATGGCTATGATGCTTGGCCTTGTCATGGCACTTTTAGGCATATACGCCCTACTCGCTATTCCATTCAAAAGCTATTCACAACCACTTATAATTATGTTCTCCATACCCTTTGGCATAGTAGGTGCTGTTGCCGGACACTTGATTATGGGGTATAGCTTAAGTGTTATTTCGCTATTTGGTATAGTTGCACTGTCTGGCGTTGTGGTAAACGACTCTCTCGTACTCATAGACTTTGCCAATAAAGCCCACCGTAGCGGCATGCCAGCTTTTGAAGCCGTGCAGCAAGCAGCCATACAAAGAGCAAGACCTATATTATTAACAACACTTACAACCTTCCTTGGACTAATGCCCATTATTTTTGAAACATCAAGGCAGGCAAAGTTCCTAATCCCTGTGGCTCTGTCTCTAGGATTTGGCATTCTATTTGCTACCTTTATTTGCTTACTACTAGTACCAGCAGTATATCTTATACTGGATGATGTAAACAGCTGGATAGCAAGCAAATTTTCAAAAAAACAAGATGAACACGTAAACATAGACCCATTGTCATTAAAGCATTATGACAAACCAAATGCTTAATGCCCTTGAACTTACCTCAAAGAGGTAGAATTTTATTTTAAGCTCTACTTGCTTGCTACTAGGGAAAATAATTATACAACAACAAACAATGTATTCATTTGAATTATTAAGAATTTTACAACAATAAACATTTAATGCAAGACTAATAAATAAAAATCTTACTATTTTGCTTGACAATAATACACCACAAGAATATTCTACTCTTCTTGCACAAGCAAACGTGACGCGGGGTGGAGCAGTTCGGTAGCTCGTCGGGCTCATAACCCGAAGG
>CAYJDF010000221.1:0-2539 GCA_964368845.1 uncultured Desulfovibrionaceae bacterium | reverse complement strand
AATCAAGTGAATATAACCATTAGTGGTACTAATAATGCCCCAATCATTAGTGATATTGTCACCAGTGTTTTTGAGTCCGGTGTGGGTCGTGATGCATCTGGTGTTGATGTGAGTAATACCCAACCCAACTTAACTTACTCTGGGGGGATAATATCCGGTAATGTGGGCGCAAGTGATATTGATACTGGAGCTACCTTGCGCTATACTTTTGCTGATGCACAAGGAGTTGGGACAGGGGCAAATCTTAATAGTGATTATGGTACATTTACGCTTGATCAAAATGGTGGGTATAGTTTTACCCTCAATGAAAATGGTGTTGCCAATGCTTTAGGTGCTGGTGACAGTGTAACGCTAAATTACACCATAACCGTAACCGATGATGCTGGTGTGTCAACTAATGCCAATGTTAGCATTACCATTAATGGCACCAACGATAAACCCACTTTAAGTGCCAGCAGTGCTACTGACCCAACTGATGGTGATTTAGGTGCTGCTTTTAGTTCTGGTGCTGTTTCCGGTACGGCTACGGTTACTGATATAGATGATGGAGATAGTCATACTTTCTATATTGGAGCAAATAGTGGACTTGACCCAAATAATGATCCACTTACTCTAGAAGATGCAGGATCTCTTACCTTAAGTTGGGGTAGTGTTACTATTAACGCCAATGGTGTATATACCTATACTGCAGACAATCGTGCAGCAAGTATACCCAAGGGTAGCCCAGAGACCGATAGCTTTACCATCTATGTTAAAGATGCGGATGGTGCATGGGCTGAGCAAACCATTGAGGTTACCGTAACCGGACAAAATCAGGCTCCAACAATTACTGCTAACTCCATTGATAGCCAAGTTGTTGAGGCTGGGGTTGGGCGTTCTCCGGCAGGTGCTCTTGGTGTTTTTGAAAATACTGAATATGGTGGAGACTTTCAAGCAAGCGGTACTTTAACCGTTTCTGATGCCGACCCTACTGATACTTTAACCGTATCAGTCACTGGATATTCACTCAATAGCAATCCTTCCAATCAAAGTGCATTTGAACAATATGGTGACTTAGTTATTACTGCTGGTGCTGGTGGTGTGTATACCTATACTTTCACCTTAAAAGATAATTCCATTGTTAATGCTTTAGCGGAAGGCGACCGTGTTGACCTTGTATATACTGTGCAAGTTAGTGATGGCACTGCTGTTCATACTGATACAATTTTAGTAAATATTCATGGCACTAATGATAAACCAACCTTTACCCTAAACCAAGCTAGCTTGGGTGTTACTGAAGATGATTTAGCGTTTGATGCTGATGGCAATGGTATCATTGACAATGCCGAGGCTATTACTGCAAGTGGTAATGTTATAAATATTGTGGATCCAGATAACCTTGACAGTCATGACTTCTTTGTAGCTCTTGGTGCTGGTGGTAATAGTGACGTTGAAACAGGTCCAGATTTAACTGTCACAACTAAAAGTGTAAATGACGCTTGGGGAACATTTGCCATTGATAATGTTGGTCAATATACCTTTACTCTTGATAATAATGGTGCCGTGCAAGGCCTTGGTGCTGGTGATTCTCAAGACATTTACTTCACCGTTTATGTAAAGGATAATGCTGGAGCATGGACTTCACAAGTGGTTACCGTAACCGTAACCGGAGCAAACGATGCGCCAGCGGTGAACATTGCAGCCGCAAGCCATGCCTTATTTGAAGAAGGTGTTGGGCGTGATGCGGCCAATGCTATTGACCCAGATGAGCCTAATGTTAGCTATGGTGGTGTAGATAATATTACTGGTACATTGGTATTTTCTGATGTAGATGGTGATGCTCTTACCTATACTTTAGGTCTTGAAACTGTTGCTTCTAATATAGCCGATGATGCAGGTGTCACTGGTGATACGATTGGCGACTCCATGACAGGAAGTGGTACATCAAGTGGAAAACATTATATTGAAGATGATTTTGGCACATTTACTTTTGATCCTACCACAGGTGAATATGAATATACATTAAACCAGTTAGCTAACACCGCGGTAAGTAAATTAAAGCAAGGTGACTCCATTACTAAGGAATTTACTATAACTGCAGCTGACCCCCACGGCGGTACCGTTACCAGCACCATTACCATAACCATTAACGGTACTAATGATAAGCCAAGTTTAACATTAAGCGATGCCACATTAGGACCTTCCGAAGATGGTGCAGCCGTTACCGGTACTGCAAACATATTAGATGCAGACGTTGGTGACACACATACCTTTTATGTGGCTGAAGGTAGTGCTGGTGATACTGACGATGAAACTGGTCCGGCCCTAAATACTGCTGGTCTAGGACAAAGTGTTACCACAACTGATTGGGGAACATTTAGTATTGATAATGATCCTTTGTCAGCTACTTATGGTCAATATACCTTTACTGTAGATAATAATAGTGCCTTGGTACAAGCCCTTGGTGGGGGTGGTGTACACAATTTAAGCTATACTATCTATGTAAAAGATGCTGCTGGTGCGTGGACCTCACAAGTGGTTAACGTAACCATTACTGGCG
>CAYJDF010000220.1:0-2574 GCA_964368845.1 uncultured Desulfovibrionaceae bacterium | reverse complement strand
ATGCTTTTTAGCGTTGTACTTTTACCAACACCATTCCTACCCATGAGACTTACAACCTTACCCTGCGGTACATAAAAATTTAAGTTCTCAATGACACAACTCTCCCCGTAATAGGAGGATACATTTTTCAACTCTAACATAATGCTAATTCTCGCTTTTTCCACGCCCAAGGTACACGGATTGCACCGTTTGGTCGGCTAGTACATCATCAATACTGCCTTCCATAAGTACACGTCCTTCATGTAAAACCGTTACAACATCTGCAACTTGCTTCACAAATTCCATATCGTGTTCAATAACAATGATGGTGCATCTATCTTTCACCTGGCGCAAAATAGCACCAGTTTTAAAAGTTTCTGTTTTACCCATACCTGCGGCTGGTTCATCAAGCATAATTATTTCTGGGTCTTGCACCAACTGCATTGCAATTTCAAGCCATTGTTTTTCACCATGTGAAAGTGAACCGGCTCTTACATACCTTCTATGCTCTAAATCCACATCTTTAAGTATTGTTGCAATTTTATCCCACTCATCTTGACTTGTTTTGTAGAAAATTGACTGCCAAACTCCCTTGTTACCCCTTAAGGATAAAATCATATTATCTTCAACAGATAAATTACTAAAAACAGATGGCACTTGAAATTTGCGTCCAATACCATGCTGCACAATTTCATATTCCTTAAGGTCAGTTATACGCAGACTTTTCTTATCCTTGGGGTAAAAGAATACATTGCCCATGGTAGGCTTAGTTTTGGAACAAATAATATCTAGTAAGGTAGTTTTTCCAGCCCCATTTGGCCCAATAAAAAAATGTATGTTATGCCGTTTTACTTGGGCCTTAACATCAGTTAAAGCATAGAATCCATCAAAGCTTACAGAAATATTTTTTATATCTAGGACAATATCTTGCATAGTGTTCATGGTCATGGGCCTACTTATTGAGCTATAGATTTTTTACTTTGGAAGTAGTGGCTTATAGTTCCAACTATACCACCCTTAAAGTATATTATGGTTACACAAAAAACCGTTCCAATAATATATTGCCAAATTTCAACCATTTTTCCTGAGCTAATGTTGTATTCGCATAAATTAATCAAAAATACACCGCACACTGCACCAAGAATACTACCACGCCCGCCAATGGCAATCCAAATCACCATCATAATGGAATATGATATGGTCATTTGTGATGGGGTAATACTACCATTAAAGTTTACAAATACAGCCCCACCAATGCCTGCAAAAATGGCTGAAAGCACATAAATAAAATTCTTATAGCGACTGACTTGATAGCCAGAAAAATATGTTCTATTTTCACCATCGCGAATAGCCACAAGCACTTTACCAAACTTACTATTCACTAGAAACCTAGCCACAAAATATACTAGAGCTAGTATGAATATTGAGCTATAAAATAAAAACATCATTTTATCAAAATTAGCACTACCTTTAATGTTGCCGAAGATAGATTTTATTTCATTAATTCCAGTATTGCCGTTAGTGTAGGGTGAAAGAGCAATAAATATTGAATAAGCGGCCCAAGTAAGAGCTTGTGAAATGATAGAAAAATATACACCTTTAACCCTATTGGTAAAGATAAAAAAACCTATAATACCAGCAACTAGTGCTGGAATAAACATTATAAGTAGGCCAGTTGCCATAGGAGAAAGAAAGGGCTTCCAAATGGCAGGAAGTTCTGTAAGCCCACCAATGAACATGAAGTCGGTTATTTTCCCACCAGTAGCTTGTAATTTCAAATACATAGCCATAGCATAGCCACCTAGTGCAAAGTATAAACCATGCCCAAGGCTTAAAATACCTGTATAGCCCCAAATTAAATCAAGCCCAATGACAAGTATACAAAATGAAATACATTTTCCTATAAACAATACAGTGGACGTACTTTGAATAATATCCAACTGCAAAAGCACAGGAACGCTACAAAGAATAATTAAAATTAAAGCAAAGCATTTATCATACATATTTGTAAGAATTTTCATATGAGCCCCTATTCATCTAAGCTTCGGCTTTTAATTACAAATAGACCTTGAGGGCGTTTTTGTAATATACCTACTACAAGTAAGAGTACAATAGCTTTAGCAATAGATGATGAAGTATAATTTTCTGTAAAAATACTGGTAAAACCAATCATTAAAGAAGCAAGGATAGTACCTATAATTTTACCAACCCCACCAAGTACTACAGCCATAAAAGAATTAACAATATAACTTTGTCCAACTGTTGAATCTATGGAGCCAAGCAAAGCTATAGAGCACCCTGCGATACCTGCTAGGCCAGAACCTAGTGAAAATGTAATATTATCAACTTTTCGTGAATTAATACCCATACATTTTGCCATAGCTCGATGTTGCATAACAGCGCGCATTTGCTTACCAAAATTCATTTTAAACATGACAAACCATAACATGAAAAGGCTAAAAATAACTAGGCCTATTATAAACAGTCTATTATACGAAAAAGTCATGCCTATAAGCTCAAGGCCTCCATTTAGAAATGACGGTGCTTCAACATTTACACCTTGAGCTCCAAAGATGGTACGTACTAATTGTTGCA
>CAYJDF010000219.1:0-2592 GCA_964368845.1 uncultured Desulfovibrionaceae bacterium | reverse complement strand
AGTCTTGGGATGATGTTTATGCCTACGCCTGTCCACAGCGTTCATTTAATATTGCTTTCAATCAGTCTAACCTTATCAGAACAATGGAAGCTGGGCAACGCTCTGACGGTTCTTCCTTCATGGTTTTTTCGCCAGCGGCACTAGCAAAAAGGCTTATTAATTTGCCTGACGAAGAAGTTTTAGACATTTATCGTAAAGACCTTGAGGAACTATTCCCTGGTTTTGGTAAAATTGTTGTGGAACAAGAAGTTCAAAAATTCCACAATGGTCTTGCCTACTGCTTCCCTGGACGTAATAAGTTGCAACCAGCCCTTATGCGCATGCCTAATCGTGTTTACCTTGCTGGCGATTATCTTGGCTCTTGGTATACTGAAACCGCCATTCAAACAGGTTTCATTGCCGGTGAAGATATTAATAGTAAATTATACACCGAAAGACTTTTACCAGATAACGGATTTGTATATTAGTCCTTGTTTGGGTGTTTTTTTATAAAAGCACCCATTTTTATTATTTTATTATTTTATTATTTCATCTAGTTTGGAGGATTTATGAGAGATGTTATTGCTACTAAAAATGCACCAGAAGCAGTAGGAAGCTATTCACAAGCGGTTAAGGCTGGCCCATTTCTTTACTTATCAGGTCAGATTTGTGTTCATCCCGCAACGGGTGAACTTGAGCGTGAAAGTGTCACCACTCAAACACGTAGGATTATGGAAAATATAAAAGCCGTTGTGGAGGCCGCAGGCGGTACTATGGATAATGTGGTTAATTGTCAAGCATTTCTGTCTGACATGAAACATTTTGCTGAATTTGAATCCGTTTATAGAGAGTATTTTTCTGCCCCATATCCTGCAAGAATGACCGTTGCTTGTGCTGGCATGTATGCAGAGCTTGATGTTGAAATGAATGCTGTTGTTTATCTTGGGTAAGTAATTATTATATAAGTTTTACATAAAGTGAGGTGATTATGTCCCAAAGCACAAAACCAATTTGCTATGAAGAAGCACCCTTTTGTGGATTGCATAAAAAGGTTATTGGCGGTGGCATGTTTGGACAATATGGGGATGGATACATTTTGGGCTCCATCGGTATTTCTATGAGTCTTGCCACAGAACCATTACAACTTGATGCATGGTGGTTAGGATTAATTGGAGCAGCATCCTTGGTTGGTCTTATGATTGGTTCCTTATTTATGGGATTAGTTGCTGACCGCATTGGGCGCAAGCGAATTTTTTGTTCAACCATGGTTATTTTCTTTCTTACATCCATTTTGCAATTCTTTGTAACCAATGCTTCAGAGCTTTTTATGTTACGTCTTATTCTTGGTTTAGCTATTGGTGCTGATTACGCAGTGGGTTTAACTATTGTTAGTGAGTGGACGCCAGCAAAACTTCGCCCTCGAGTATTGAGTTTTTTAATGATTATGTGGGTTGCAGGATATGTTTCTGCTTATATTGCAGGCTACCTAATGCAAGGTATAGGTCCTGATGCATGGCGTTGGATTTTACTTAGTTGTGCTGTGCCTTCTGCCTTTGCCATGATCATTAGAATGGGTACGCCAGAATCTCCATCTTGGCTTATAGGTAAGGGGCGTGCTTCTGAGGCAGCAGCACTTGTAAAGCGTTTTATCGGTGAACAATATTGCCTACCTCCTATGTCAGAGCAAGTGCCTTCTGCCAGATATAGTGAGCTATTCAGCCCACGCTGGCGCAAAAATACTATGGTTGGAGGCGTTTTTTTTGCTTGTCAGGTCATCCCTTACTTCTCTTTAAGTATATTTTTACCACAAGTTTTCAAAGAGCTTGGCATGGAAGACCCATACGCCTCAGGTATTGTTTTTAATCTCTTCCTCTTTCTTGGTGTATTGCTGGGTACATGGTTAATTGACAATATTTCTCGTCGGTTATTCCTATCTGGTAGTTTTTATATTTGTGCCATAGCCTTGGGCATCATGACAGTGTGGACTGGTATACCCACTCTCTGGGTACTTGTGTGTATCTCAGTATTTAGTTTTTCCATATCAGCAGCATCTGTTCTGGAATTTGTATACCCACCAGAACTATTCCCAACAGAGTTACGTGGCTCTGGTGTGGGCTTTGCTGTTGCTTGTAGCCGTGTTGGTGGAGCTGGAGGAACATTCTTGTTGCCCATTGTCATGGAAAAATTTGGTACAAGTGCAGCTCTTGCTGGTTGTGTGGCAGCTCTTATGATTGGTGGCATAGTTTGCCAATTATGGGCACCAGAAACAAGCCAAGGTGAAAAAGTCCCCATGATGCACTAATACGGAAAAATCTATAGTGTTTATCATAAAGAAGATGCAAGAATCCAAGAAATTAACAACCACCTCATGATATTGGACAGCCTATACATCCAGTAGGCTGTCCAATACTATATGAAGTAAAAATTATACTGCCAGTAATTTCATATGCAAAAACATTATATCGGATATATATATGCCATTTCAGCTATCATCTTGTGGTCAGGCATTTATGCAGCTTCAGCTATTTTGGCAGACAGTGTACCTCCCTTGCAAGCAAATTTTGGCAGATGGCTTTTAGCCACTTTAAGCATACTTCCATTTTGTGCCAAAGC
>CAYJDF010000218.1:0-2597 GCA_964368845.1 uncultured Desulfovibrionaceae bacterium | reverse complement strand
CTTGGCGCAAGTTTTGCAAAACGAAAGACATAGTGTCACTTCAACGACGGGAACATAAATATGGCTTTTAAGTTTAATATGCAAAAAGTCCTCGACTACAGAGAACAACTAGAAGAAGAGGCCAAGGTAAAATTGGCTGAAGCTCAGCGTATGTTATTACACGAGGAAAGTCGCATGCAAGGCTTACAAGAACAACTTGCAGAAAAAGAAATGGATTTGTATAAAAGTATTGAAGGAGATGCTGCCTCGCGTTGGTTATTGGAAAATTATATTCGAGGTTTAAGAGAAGACATTGCACAAGTTTCAATGAATATTAAACACTTAATAACACTTGTTGAGCAATGTCGCACCCTAGTCATTATGCGTGCAAAAGATAGTAAAATTTTGGAAAAGCTTAAAGAAAAGCAGCAGGAGCGTTATTATGTTGCCGAAAAAGAACATGAAAGAAAAATCAATGACGAAACAGCAACCCTCCGCCACGGGCTCACAACTTTCTAGGGTTTGTCGCCTGCTCATATGCTTTGGCATAGTAAAAGTAGGACTACTAATAGCCCTTGCTTCTGGATATTCTTTGCCTGAGCTTAAGCTTTTTGAAACTTCCGCAACTACACAAGTAGCCATACAAGAAGTTAAGCAAGATTTAGCATTGCCAAGTGAAGTACAAAGCCCTTTACCAACTGAGCAGGCTACTCCACAACAAGCTGCATCTATCACTGAAAACCCTCAAGGTTCAGCAGCCGTACTTGCAGCAAAGCAATATAATAAACCAGAAACTACAAGCAAGGTTAACTATTTACCTGAAACTACTACTGCCAGCACAGCTACAATAATGCCTCAAAAACCAAGTGAAGAAAATCCATCTTGGTGGAATAATATTGCATCGTTAACTTCATTGCCGTTTCCGCGACTTGGCCTTGATCAAGTGGCCTATGCTGCCACCTTGGATTCACCACCTCCACCTACTATTCCAAACTCTGCAGCACCCTCTCCATTTACACCACCTCAGCAAAATCCAGCTCAAGCTGCTCCTCAACCTACTATATTACCAGCCGGAACTGCTGGGCCGCAAGTGGGTGTAGTACAACCTAACCCATTAGTACCAAATCCAAATCCTCCGGCTCCTAGTGTTAATGCCTATATTCCACCTGATGACCCCATGCAAAAACAGCAAGAAATAGCTAGGCGTGAACAAGAACTACTCATGCTAAAAAAACAAACCGAACAGCGCCTTAAAGAGTTACAAGCTGCTGAGCGCAAAGTGCAAGAAATGCTAAAAGAAGCCAAAACCGTTGAAGGCGGCAAGGTTGATGTATTAACTAGCATGTATGTAAACATGAAGGCCAAACAAGCTGCCAAAGCTATTGAAACCATGGATGAGGGCATTGCCGTCAAAATTTTGTCGAGCATGAAACCAAAGCAGGCTGGTGAGATTTTAAGTTATACCAACCCAGCTAAAACAGCTAAGTTAACTGAAATTCTAAGCCGTATGCAGCTTGGTAAATAGTTAGCACATAGCAAAAAAAACACCTTGATTTATATACTTGCCATAATTAATTTGACAGTGTAGGGTTATCTTATGAAAATTTTTCGTCTTTTAGGGATTTTTTTAATCCTTGGTTTGTTAGGTACTCAATGTTTAGCTACTGAAAGTATTGCTAAAGTAGGCATGATGGCTTCTAAAGACGCTAATGTTAAAGCTCAGGTCAAACCGGCCGAAGCTTGGTATCCATCAGGTGAGCCTCGTGGTGATAAGGGTGCACTTTGGGAACAAGGTACATCTATGCAAGAACTAAATCGTAAACGCACTCTACAAAAGACTACTGCCAATACAAAGCAACAAACGGGTGTTCATACGCAAGCTGGTGCTGATAGCCAACTTAAACAAATTGCCGAATATGAGCGCAACTTGAAAGATAAGCCCATAACCATTGGCAAAACTACCATACGTGGTGAATCTATTGTGGATGAGTCCACATGGCGTCCTGCCGTTACAGAACCGGTAAAAATTGATGAAACTATACTAAACTCCCAGCGCAATGTAGTTGGGGCTTATGCCAATATGGTGGAGGATGGTAACTTTACCATGTCCGCTGGCCCTGAATTGCATTTACAAGAAAGCATTGACACGCCACTTGACGATGATGGTCCACCACAAGGATCTGAAGTTGGCATGGGTATGAAATTTAAATGGGATTTTTAAAGTTCACAGGCTGTCTTTATCCATCATTTACGGGTTAAAATAATTACCAATTATCACTCTCCAATATTTGTCTAAAAAAACTCTACTACCTCTCAAGTTTTTTTAAAATTACCCGAAAAGACTTGTTGTAAGAACTTATACAATTATTGTTTATGTTATTTTAACTTTCATTGTAAAATTATAAACAAAATAATAAAATAAAATTGTATAAGCGCAGTGTTTGCAGGGCTTATGAAGGGGCAAATTAATATGTCGCCCACATCGCTAGCACGCTTCTTGCACGAGGTTTCATAGCCCATATAAATGGGCAAGAACTTCCGCATGAGGGTAAATTTATGTCAAATAGCATATCTGGCGGTATTTCATTTTCCGGTATTGGAAGTGGTACAGACTTTAC
>CAYJDF010000217.1:0-2606 GCA_964368845.1 uncultured Desulfovibrionaceae bacterium | reverse complement strand
ATGCTGCTCGTGTTTTGATGGATATGGGTAATTATGATGATGCAGAACAGCACTTGCTTACAGCCCAAATTATTGACCCAGAAAATAGTGCTCACGAAAAAGCTCTAAAGCATATTGAATATTTACGTGTACTTGATGCTGAAAGCCCAGACCAAAAACTAGCCCGCCGAGAAGAAGAGTTAAGGAAAAAACGTGCAAAAGCCTTGAGTGAAAAAGAAAACATACAAATAAACTTATAATTTAAATAATACGCATGTTTTATTGTCTTAAACGCGCTCGTAGCTCAGTTGGATAGAGCGACAGCCTCCTAAGCTGTAGGCCCCAGGTTCGATTCCTGGCGGGCGCACCATATAAATCCTTATAAAACCTCATACAATAACGATTTACCCCGAAAGTCACTTGAAAAGCAATGAGTAAAAAACTTATTACTTTTTTTCTGTCTATTTCTATCTTGCTTGTAATAAATGGTGCGATAAATCCTAAGGCATATATTTTTTAAAATAATAATATAAATTGTATGTTTTACATATTACAAATGTAAATAACATCACTAAAAAAACACAGTTAAAAGCAAAAAACATTTACGTTGATGCATCTAGCACCTTGCAAACTAACTAAGCAATGACAATTGCCGTTCAACTATACTAAAGCTTTCTCTTTCAGTAATAATAGCATCTGGGGGCATTTCACCTATAAGCACTGGGCTTTTAGGGTTATGTTTTGCCATATTTTGCATGGACGATTGCTGTGTTGTTAAAGCATAACAATAATTACAGCCATTTGCACAGCAATTATATGTTCCAATGTCTATGCTTTCTACACAAAGGCACTTTTGGCGTTGGTTTTTATCCTTGCGAATTTTTATCTGAGAGCCAAGAATTTTTTCAATATGCTTCTTATCAAGACATGCACCATGTTGAATGCCAAATTGCCCAAGCTCTATTTCTTCAGAACAGGAGAAAAGCTCAAGGCCATTTTGTTTTGCCAACTTTGAAAAAATATTGGCTATGGTAAACATACTTTCCTTGGTAGCTGAATAAGCTAAATCTTTTCCCATCCGAGCAGTTACATTTTTATAGTTATCAACAAAGCTTACAACGCACCTTTCGGTATAGTTTGACAGTTTCTGCACCATATATGCAAAGCTTTCAGCATGATAAGTTATATCATATTGCCTACTTATAATTATTGGATCATATCGCCAAACAAGTCGTTCCTTGCCTATATCCTTACTCAAATTTATAAACGCTTCTAATAATTTATTTTTATTTGGCAAGTTCCTTTCTGTTTCCCGCCCATAAGGGGTGAGTGTAAATTGAAAAAAATACACATAACCAAGTTTATTAATTTCTGATAAATATTGCATAAATGGCATAGGATTTTTCGTCCAAAATGCTATTATATCAACAGTATCACGAGTTAAACTTGCTTTAGAATATCGCTTGGCATTATATGGGTTTGGAATAAACACGAAACCTTCACGCAACCTGCGCATAAACCACTCACCATAATATGATGGAATATCAGTTCGCCGCGAAGCACTAATAATCATTTTTTTCGTCTCATTAAGGTGTTGTTACACAATTATAACTTTTCTAAAGCCCTACGCCCAACCCACACTTACTTGGTAAACACAGCTTGTATTTGAAAGCAAAAATCTATTTTTGATTCTTAGGCTAAGTAAATTTTAGCAATATATATTTTTCATTAGCCCGCATCACTATAGCTATGTACGGCATGTCGTCTTAGTATATAATTCCAGTCTCGTCATAATTCATATATTAGCTCAAGTAGCTAATCCCTTAAACATACAAAGTAAGTCGCATAGCGCAAATCAAAACATTTTCGACATTGAAATATAACCTACCCTTGCAAATCCCTGATTTTCATACGCTTTAATGGCACGAGTATTATCTGCTGTTACCTCAAGGCGCAAACGCACTGCCAAGTCCTTATATGCTTCTGTTATAAATTGAAAAAATTTCGTACCTATGCCTTTTCCACGCGCATGAGGCTCTAAATATAAATCTTCCAGCCACAAACACACTCCCCCATATTCTGTTGAATAGCTTTTAGAAATCATGGCATATCCTAGAAGCATTTGTCCGTCTTCAAAAACATAACCCTCTACAAAAGGCATGTCGCTGATGCAATCAGCTATACTTTGTTCTAAAACCTCTATGGAAGCTCTAACAAGTGTAGCCGGAGAGTGATAAAATACTTGCATCATGGCAAGGACTTGCTCTTTGTCTTTTGCTTGCATATTACGAATATTCATTAATTGTTCCTTTTATTTCAATTGCCAGCGTGGCAATAATTAAGTTTTAAACTAACTTGAAAATATAAGGCAACTCGAAAAAGTCAATACAAATATAATTTTTTTAGTCGACACTTTAAATCATCTTAAGTAATAGAATTTAATAGTCAAAACAATACTAGCAAAAACCAAAAATAAAGTTTGGAATTCAACTGTCTGATAATTTTATATATATTACGCTGTTTTTTAAGTGGCGGCTATCAAGATACACTTTAGCAAAAAATATTATTACAATACAAACCAATAGCATTAATGGCTAAAATCGGAAAATGATTTTCCATAAATTAAG
>CAYJDF010000216.1:0-2718 GCA_964368845.1 uncultured Desulfovibrionaceae bacterium | reverse complement strand
CAAAGGTTTTGGAATCTGGAACGACACTTCCATATCAAATTGAAAAATAATTTGAAATATGGAGTGTGAACATGCAAGAAAAACAATTTAATTCACCTAAGCCCTCAAAAACTACTGAGCAGCAAGCGCAAGATTTTTTATTAAAAAGAATTCCTCCGCATAGTGTGGAGGCTGAGCAAGCAGTACTTGGCGGTATCATTTTACGACCAGAGCTTATGTTTAATATTGTTGAAATCTTGCAGGAAAAAGATTTCTATTTACCGGCACATCAAATAATTTATGGTGCATTTTTAAGCCTTTTTCGTAAATCCATTACTATAGAGCTAATATCTGCAGCCGAACACATGAAAAATAACAATCAATTAGAAGAAGCTGGCGGGGCAATATATCTTAGTGAGCTTGCGCAAGTAATTGTGAGCGGGGCCAATGCAGAACACTATGCTGGCATTGTGCGTGATAAATCGTTGCAACGTAGCCTTATTGGAGTTTGTTCTAATATTATTGGTAATTGCTATGATTATAGCGTAGAGGTTAAGGATATGCTTGAGGAATCAGAGCAAGCGGTCTTTGCCGTTGCGCAATCCGTCACAGGTAAAAATATTGTTAGGGTAGGGGATGTCATAAAAAATGAGCTTGATAAACTTGAAAAGTTGATGGATAGCAGAGAAATTATTACCGGTGTTACAACTGGTTTTGCAAAGCTTGATGATATGACCAGTGGTTTGCAGGCGTCAGATTTAATCATCTTAGCAGCACGTCCATCCATGGGTAAGACAGCTTTTGCGCTGTGTTTAGCCTTAAATGCTGCCATAAAACAAAATGTCCCCGTGGTGATATATTCTCTAGAAATGCCCAAGGAACAACTTATACAACGCATGATTGCGGTTTATGCCAAGATTGATGCATCCCTTTTACGTCGTCCATATTTGCTTCAAGATGAAGATTGGGCGAGATTGCACATGGCCGTTGATATTATCAGCAATGCTCCAATATTTATAGATGATACTGCTGCACTAAACACCCTAGAGCTAAAATCTAGGACGCGTAGGCTAAAGGCAGAGCATGGTGTAGGCATGGTTATTGTGGATTATTTGCAGCTCATGCGAGCTCCTAGACGTGATTCACGTGAACTTGAAATTTCAGAAATATCGCGCTCATTAAAGGCTTTAGCAAAGGAGATGCAAATTCCAGTGGTTGCTCTTTCACAGCTTAACCGCAAAGTGGAGGAGCGAAGTGACAAGCGCCCCATGCTTTCAGACTTGCGAGAATCTGGTGCCATTGAACAAGACGCGGATATTATTATGTTTGTTTATCGTGATGATGTTTATAAATTCACCACACCTGCTGAGCGACCAGCCCAAGGCATAGCGGAGATTATTATTGGTAAACATCGCAATGGGCCTGTAGGCACTGCTGAGCTGCTTTTTACATCCAAATATACATCATTTGAAAACCTTGCACATGAGTGAGCTTTGTATGACTTATCTGAGTGATAAAATAAGTGAAATTGCGCAAAGCCTTGAAGGCAAAAGCGGATTTTTTTCCAAGGATATATTGGTTAATTTTGAAGATATAAAAAATAAACCCATACTGGTGCTAGGATATTCAGGCAGTGGCAAAACTCCAGTTGCCAAAAGCCTTGCACGTAAATTTAATAGAGAGCTAGTTTCCACAGATGATATCTGGTGGGATTTACAAAAAAATGGAGCGTTAAAAACTGATAATGCTCAAAATTTTAACAATATGTTGCAAGAATTGATTTATGCCAAGGGTGAAATTGTCATAGAAGGCGTACACTTATTTGACATATTTAAGGCTAATCAAGAACGCTTTTTTTCCATGCCCTTAGTGCTACTTGGTACAAATGTTTATCTATCAACATTAAAAGCCTTTGCAAGGGATGGTATTTTAAAGAAAGAGTTTTTGTTTGATAAATATAGAAAAAATACTAAAGAAATACGTAATATCTTTAATGATATTCTAAACGTGGTTGAAGCTTTACCCAAGCAACAAATACAAAAGGTAAAGAGAGGGGAATTACTCTAGTAGACAGTATGGCTAGGGGCGCAATAGACGCTCTCTAATTTGACTTGCAATATCTCTGCGTGAGTCAAATATCCAGTGGATATAAATGTTTTTTTCGCTAACTTCATACATGATGCGCCAAGGCTTAAGATGTAGCTCATGGTAGCGGTCAATGCCAGTTTCTTTAAGCTCAGGGGGAATATTGCCACGTTTGGGTAATTCTTCAAGGCTCAGAATAGCAGCCTCTAGTTTATCCAAAATAACATCGGCTTGGTCTTGTCCGTCTTTTGTTGAAATGTAAATATGAATATCATCCAAGTCCTGCAAAGCTTCTGGAGAGAGGGAGATGGCGTATTTTGTTTCAGCCATCATTACGCCTTGCCTTGGCACGCTCGCGAATTTCGGCAAAAGCTTCCTTAGCAGCAATACCTTTGCCTTGCTCAATGCTCTTGCTAGATATGCTCAAAGCTTTTAACAAAGCCATGGTTTCTTGCATGCGTTCATATTCCTGTATGCCCATGAGTACGGCAGTGGCCTCACCATTTTGGGTAATAATCACTGGTGGGGCAGCTTCCTCCTTGAATGCACGTATAATCTCCGTAGCTTGGGCCTTAACCTCACTTATGGGACGAATGGCAGAACTTAATTGCATACTCTATCTCCTTGCAAACTAAATTTATACTGAATTTGGTT
>CAYJDF010000215.1:0-2729 GCA_964368845.1 uncultured Desulfovibrionaceae bacterium | reverse complement strand
AGATAACCTAGTAAAACACTTTATTTTTGACAAGCATCCCATTAAAGATTATTAAAAAAAATGCACTCAAAACACTACCCAAAATACGCTGTCACATAATTATGAGATAGTTTTCCATTATTATGGCATAGCTTACATTCTACCATTCAAAGCCCACGAGATTATATATATGGACAAATCATATCCTTCACCCCATCAAACAGTAACTAATTATGAATCCATTGAGGAAGAATTAGAAAGTGTACGTCAAGAGCTTGCACATACCAAAGAGCAATTGCAAAGCGCACTTAAAGAAGTTCATATGACTCAACAGTGCATGAATGCTTTGCTTGCGTCCATCCCTATGCCCCTACAAATATGGTCAGCGCAAGACAAAATTTTAGATGCCAGTTATGTCTCTTCGCAATTGTTTGGTTTTGAAAATAAACAAGAGTTCATAGATAATTTTATACTTACTGTACCTGACCAACAGCCCTGCGGTGAAAACTCTTTAACACTTGCCCAAAAATATATAGAAGAAGCTCGAGAAAAAGGAAAAGTATGTAAACATTGGACACATCTTCACACCTCTGGTGAAGAAATCCCTGTCGAGGCAACCTTTGCCCCAGTCACTATTCAAGATGAAGAAATTATTTTTGTTTTTCTTCAGGATTTACGAGAAAAAAATGCCATTATAGCTAAGCTTAATGAGTCTCATGAGTACAGTAAAGTAATGCTTGATGCTAGCCCCATAGGTGCAATCATTTGGGATAAAAACGTCACACCTGTGGCTTGGAATACAGCCATGGTAAAGGCGTTTGGTATAGAAAAGAACAAAGACTTTATGACTTATTTGCATAAGCTCTTTCCTGAAATACAGCCTGATGGTGTTCCTTCATTGCAAAAAATGCAAGAACAGTTGCACAAGGCTTTCACTGAAGGCCACGCTAGCGGTTATTGGCTTGGAACTTCTTTAGATGGTACAGCCGTACCAACCGAAGCTACAGCCGTGCGCACTAAACATAATGGTGAAGATATGGTAGTTGTTTTCTACCGTGACATGCGCGATGTAGAAGAAAATATACGCAAAGCTCAAGTAGCAGAACAGCGCACTCATGCCATTTTAGACGGTGTACCCTTGGGTATAAATATACTTAATTCACGCATGGAGTTAATAGACTGCAACGCAGAGGCCTTACGAATGGCGCGTTATAGTTCCAAAGAACACTTTTTAGCTATTGCCATGCAATCATTTCCCCCCATCCAAGCTAATGGACAAGAAAGTAGCCTTTTTCTACAAGAAAAATTTACCGAAGCCGTTCTTAACGGGAAAGCGTGCTTTGAAATACATGCTATTGACGCTGACGGTAAAGAATATCCTATGGGTGTTACCGTAGTACGCAGCTCCATAGCCGACGAAGAAATATATATTGTCTATTGCCACGATTTACGCGACGCCAAAAAAATGCTCAAAGAAATTGAAATGACCAGAGAAGCTGCAGAACAAAGTGCGCATGCAAAGAGTGAATTTTTAGCAAATATGAGCCATGAAATTCGCACGCCTATGAATGGCATCCTGGGTCTTTTACATATTTTATCTAGCACCCCCTTAGACGCTATGCAAAACGACTATGTTGAAAAGGCACTTTTTTCTACCAAGGAACTTTTGCGCATTATTAACGATATTTTAGATTTTTCTAAAATCGAAGCTGGAAAACTTGAAATGGAAAAAACTCCTTTTACCATTCATGACGTTTGCTCCGAAATGGAAAGCCTTTTTGGACATGCTATGCGTGATAAAGGTCTTGAAAGTCACCTACATGAAGGAGATTACGCTTCTACCCCTATTTTAGGTGATCCATTACGCTTAAAACAAGTTTTACTTAATCTTTTGAGCAATGCCATTAAATTTACTGGGAAAGGCAAAGTAAGCCTACACATTACTGGCACAAAACACCAAAATAACTCTTTGCACTTTTTGTTCAAAATACAAGATACCGGCATTGGGCTAACTCAAGAACAAATAAACCACCTTTTTTCTGCCTTCTCTCAAGCTGATACCTCGGTTACTCGCAAATACGGTGGTACTGGCCTTGGGCTTGCCATTTGCAAAAGTATTGTAAAGATGATGCAAGGTGATATTTGGGTAGAAAGTGCAATAGGTCAAGGCTCTACATTTTTTTTCACCGCACTCTTTGAACTGGCAGATGAAAAAAACCTTGAACAAGCCACTACTACAGAACTTATACATGGAGAAATAAAATACTCTGGTCATATATTGTTGGTGGAGGATAATAGTATAAATCAAATCATTGCTGAGGAACTTTTACAAAGTGTAGGCTATACCATCGACATAGCCAATAATGGCCAGGAAGCCTTGGATATGTTAGATAAAAAACATTATGATATTGTACTTATGGATATTCAAATGCCCATTATGGATGGGCTCACCGCCACCAAGGCCATACGTGAAAAACCACAATTTGCCAAACTACCAATTGTGGCCATGTCTGCCCATGCCATGATAGGAGACAGGGAAAAAAGTTTAAAATATGGCATGAATGACCATATTACCAAGCCCATATCTCCAAACATTTTATACCGAACCCTCAACTACTGGCTTGATGCTCGTACCTATGAACAATAAGGCAACAATTATCCCCACTATCATGGAACGTATTGGCAAATTACAAAACGGACAATGTATTGATATGCGCACATTTAAGCGCGACCGTTCTGTAGCTATTATC
>CAYJDF010000214.1:0-2753 GCA_964368845.1 uncultured Desulfovibrionaceae bacterium | reverse complement strand
AGCAATCCATAAAATTTTTGTTACATTTATAACTTTATAACACATTGATTTATTTCATTAAAAATAATCTTTATTCTAACTCAGAAAGTCGTAATAAAATAATTTATGACTTGCAGATGTACACATAACCATATATATTGAAAGTGTATTTTTTATGTCATTATTTAAGGAAAAACATATGCCAGCTAACTTTAATAGTATTGACGAATTATCAAATGGTACAGAATCTTGGCGCATTATACGTATCTTGGCCGAAACAGCCACAGCCTTTGATACCCTAAACGCCATTGATAAACATTGTATATCCATTTTCGGCTCAGCCCGTACCAAGCCCGACTCACCACATTACAAAGCTACAGAAGAAATTGCTAAACTGCTAGTACAAGAAGGATATGGTGTTATTACTGGTGGCGGACCAGGTATTATGGAAGCTGGCAATAAAGGTGCTACTGAAGCAGGTGGTCCTTCCATTGGCTTGCACATTCACCTACCCCATGAGCAAGATTGTAATAAATATGTAAAAACCCGTTGTGATTTTAGATACTTTTTTGTTCGTAAGCTAATGTTTGTAAAGTATGCCATAAGCTATGTGGTCATGCCAGGTGGCATGGGTACTATAGACGAGCTTGCCGAGGCATTTGTACTAGCTCAAACCAAGCGCATCAAGCCCTTTCCAATCATATTATATGACTCAAAATACTGGTCCGGATTACTTGATTGGCTGCGCACCACTATGACTAGCGAAGGATATATTACAGAGGAAGAACTGGATAGTATCATCACCGTTTGCGATGAACCTCAAGAGGTTGTTAATATTATTAAGAAATTTGTTATTCTTTAATAGAATTTTTAAATACTGACATAAGTATGCCAAGTAATTCTAATTTCATTGTGGACATACCCCTACTTGACCCCATTCCCACTGCACCCAATGGGCACACTTGGGATGAACTAATGGGGCTTGCCCTTAATGAAGCAAACAAGGCTTATCAAATGGGCGAAGTGCCTGTGGGGGCTATAGTAGTTTCCAAACAGGGTGAAATACTTGCAACATCCCATAATGAATGTATTTCTCTACATGACCCCACAGCCCATGCTGAAATACTAGCCCTACGCAGGGCTGGACAAAAGCTTAATAACTATCGCCTAAATAATGCCATAATGGTTGTAACCCTTGAACCATGCCTCATGTGTGCCGGAGCAATTGTACATGCTAGACTTGACGGCCTTGTTTATGGTGCGCAAGACAAGCGCGCAGGAGCCATAAGCTCTTGTTGTGATGGATTAAATCATAGTTTTTTAAATCATCATACTTGGCATATGGGTGGTTTACGTAGTGACGAATGCGCTAAGATATTAAAAGATTTTTTTATAAATCGCTCTTAGATGTAAATGTTAACATTTAATAACACGCTTACCCTAAGCCATATCATTATACTTTTTTTGCTCGTCCAAAAGTTTCCCAAAGCATACGTCTAAATTAAACTAAAAACTAAAACACAATTAAAACAATATTCAAAACAATATGTTAATAGTATTTTTTTACGCAGTAAATAAAAAATACCGATAAAGATTTTTTTGGGGGGTTCTGGGGGAGGGAGCTTTTTGCAAAAAGCTCTCTACCCCAATAAAGCTTACTGAACCTAAATCACATGAACTCAAAATAATATACCATAATTCTTACTTGCCAAAATATGCTTTGCCTATTATTACATGCCTCTCACACATTATTTAACGGAGTTCACCATGTCCTTAAGCTTAGGTATTGTTGGCCTACCCAATGTTGGTAAGTCCACGCTTTTTAATGCATTAACTAAGGCGCAAAACGCTCAAGCCGCCAACTACCCCTTTTGCACCATTGAGCCCAACAAGGCTACAGTGGCAGTGCCAGATGCACGCTTAAAAATCTTAACCGACCTTGCTAAACCACAAAAAACCCTGCATGCCAATGTTGATTTTATTGATATTGCAGGTCTTGTGCGCGGAGCAAGCACTGGTGAAGGACTTGGTAATAAATTTTTAGCAACCATACGCGAATGCGCTGCCATTGTGCATGTAGTGCGTTGCTTTGAGGACGAAAACATTACCCATGTTGATGGTAAGGTTGACCCATTACGTGATATAGAAACCATTGAAACAGAGCTCTTACTCTCTGATATTCAATCCACAGAAAGACGCCTTGAACGCTTGCGTAAACAACGTGGAGATAAAAGCATTCAAGCTTTGGCCGACCAAGTTGATAAATTATTAAAACATCTAAATAATGGCAATTCTGCCAGCACATTTATTAGACCAGAAGGTGACGCTTTTGCCACCCAATGGCGTGAAATGGGCTTAATTACTGCAAAAAAAACTATTTATTGTGCTAATGTTGATGAAGATGCATTGGTTGATGGCAATGCCTTTGTTGAAAGTGTTAAAAACTTAGCCAAGGAGCGCAAAGCCGGATTTACCATTGTTTGTGCGAAAATTGAAGAAGAGCTACAAGGCCTTAGCGATGAAGAGCAATTAGATATGCTGCAATCATTTGGCATTGAAGAAAGTGGTCTTGAACGCATAATTAGTACTGGTTATACCACTCTTGGGCTATGTAGTTACTTCACTGTGGGTGAAAAAGAAGTACGAGCTTGGACCATACGTGAAGGCTGGAAAGCCCCCCAAGCGGCTGGAGTTATTCATACTGATTTTGAGCGCGGATTTATTCGTGCAGAAGTAATAGCTTATGCTGACTTTGTCGAACATAAAAGCGAGGC
>CAYJDF010000213.1:0-2787 GCA_964368845.1 uncultured Desulfovibrionaceae bacterium | reverse complement strand
CACGACTACGAACAGCACGATTACGCTCAGCACGAACAAGACTTTGCTTGTGACGCTTGATGGCAGACTTATGGTTAGCCACATTTTCCTCCAAATAGTTGAAATATAATATACTTAAACCATAACATCGGCCTAAGCGTTTCTTACAGATTTAACGAACGACAGTAAGTATCCTCTTTTCATATCCTTGTCAATATTTTTTTTCAATTTATATTTGCAAGGCAGAAAAGTCTGCAAATTTACTCATTCTATGCATAATAGCTTTGAGCATATTTAATCTATTTATACGTAGTAATTCATCATCACACATAACCATTACATCATTAAAAAATCCATCCACCGCCGGTCTAAGGTCTAATAATAAACTTGGTATGGCATCAAAATCATCAGCTTTCCAAAGTTCATCAAAACGCGGTAAGGCTTTATCAAGAGTTGCTGCAAGAGCTTTTTCAGCATCTTCTTGTAAAAGGTTAGTTTCATAATGACCACTTAGTTTATGTGCTGTGCCTTGCTTGCGCACAATATTGGCAACACGCTTAAATGTTTGCACAGCTTCGGTATAACGTTCATTTTTTTGAAAAAGTTCTAAAGCATCTAGGCGTTTTTTAGCTGCCCAAACGTCATTACTACCAGCATTAATAATTGCATCAACTAAGACAGTATCAGCACCTTGCCCTTGCCAGTAATTTTTTAAGCGCGCGGCAAAAAACTCATCTAGTTTTTGTAAAGCTTGCTCATGACTTAGCTTCCAGTTTTTATCTCCATATAGTTCATATGCTTTGGCAAATAAATCCTTTATATCAAGGCGCAAGCCAAACTCAAGTATAGAGCGTGTAATGCCTAAGCAAGCACGTCTAAGCGCATGTGGATCAGCAGTGCCCGTTGGTATCATATTAAGCCCAAAGCATCCCACTAATGTATCAGCTTTGTCCGCCATGGAGAGATAAGCCCCAAGTAAGGTTGAAGGAACAGGACTATCTGGACCAGCAGGTAGATATTGCTCTGCTATGGCTTTGCAAACACTTTCATCTTCTCCTTTGTGACTTGCATAAATACCACCCATAATACCTTGTAATGTATCAAATTCACCTACCATACCTGATACAAGGTCAGCTTTGGCAAGTAGTCCTGCTCTGCTAGCATGCTCAACATTGTCAGGACAAAGCCATGCACAAAGAGAGGCCAAGCGTTTTGTTTTGTCCCCCATACTGCCAATGGGTCCTATGAATATAACAGTTTCTAAACGCTCAAGCCAAGTGTCTAAATTTTCCGCTAAATCACTACGCCAAAAAAAACGAGCATCTTCAAGCCTTGCACGTAAAACACGCTCCCAGCCTTTTTGTACCAAATCCTTATTTAGTGGGGTCATATTAAGTATGGTTAAAAAATGGGGCAAAAGCTTGCCATCCTTATCTTCTATACCAAAGCTTTTTTGATGACTCTCCATACTGGTCAACAAAACTTCGCGTGGAACTTCAAGAAATGATGGATCAATATTACCTATAATTGGTACAGGATGCTCACAAAGACCTTGTACTTCATCAAGTAAGCTATCCTTCCACAAAATTTTACCCCCAAGGGCCAAGGCTTGCTTATTACCTTCATCAATTATTATTTGACGACGTTTGCTTGCGTCTGGTTCAATACCACCTTGTTTACGCACTACGTCAAAGTAAGTTTTAGCAGAATCAACATTAATATTTATAGATTCATTTGATTGCAAACCGTGAATACGATGCCCCCAACTAATACGCCCAGATTGCACTGGTCCTACATTAAAGGAAACTACGTCATTATCAAATAGGGACAAAATCCAACGCAATGGACGGGCATATTGTAAACTATGTGAACCCCAGCGCATTTTTTTAGGAAAGGGCAAACTTACAATAATATCTGGACATATTTGTGCTAGTAAATCAATGGTTTTCGCACCACCAACACGCTTTTGTACTGCTATATATGCACCTTTATCTGTGTCTACAGTAAAAATATCTTCAAGGCACACATTATTGGTACGCAAAAACCCCTCTAAAGCCTTGGTTGGATTGTTGTCTGCATCATATGCTATTCGCACTGGCGGGCCAGAAATGGTTTCTTCCTTTTCTTGCTGTAATTCAAGTACATCTTCAATCATAAGTACAGCTCTTCTAGGTGTACTAAAAACTTGAATTTTACCATGTGCAATAGCATTTTCAGCTAAAGCTGTAGTAAATTTATTATAAATTTCATGCTCTTGATTAGCTAAAAAGCGGGCTGGCAACTCTTCACTACCAATTTCTAAAATAAATAAAGCCATATAATTCACCTACTTTTAAGTTCTTAACATAGGATACCCTAGCTCTTCGCGTTGGGCTGCATAAAGTTTTGCCACACCCGATGCAAGAAAACGAACCCTACCAATATAGCCAGTTCGCTCAGTTATGGAAATAGCCCCACGTGCATCTAATAAGTTAAAGGTATGCGAGCATTTTAGACAATAGTCATATGCAGGCCAAGGCAAACCTAGCTCAATTAACTTTTTACACTCAGCTTCACAAGAATTAAAAAACTGTAATAGCATTTCGGCATTGCTTTGCTCAAAATTATAGCGCGATTGCTCCACTTCATTTTGATGATATATCTGCCCATAGGTAACATGCTCATTCCACATTAAATCATAAACTGATTCAACACCTTGCAAGTACATAGCCAGACGCTCCAAGCCATAGGTTAGCTCCACACTAACAGGGCTCAAATCAAGACCGCCAACTTGTTGAAAATATGTAAATTGAGTAACTTCCATACCAT
>CAYJDF010000212.1:0-2801 GCA_964368845.1 uncultured Desulfovibrionaceae bacterium | reverse complement strand
ACCTAGAGCGCGACTTTGCTTGGCGGCGCTGCCGCCTAGAGGCTTAAATAGCGCATCAACATCGTGGCCAGCTCGGCACGAGTTGCTGTTTCTGTCGGCCTTAGCGTATTGTCCTCAAAACCGGCCAATATGCCATTTTGTGTTGCCCAAATCATCGCATTTAAGGCATAGCCACTTATATTGCCGGCATCGGCAAAGTTGATTGTTCCGCTTGCCGTAGGCTCGCCCTGATAGCGATAGAGCATAGCTACAAACTGCTCTCTGGTAATCTCTAAATCGGGGGCAAAATGGGTATCGCTAACACCTAAAGTAATACCTTGCTTTGCTGCCCAGCTTACGGCCGTTTCATACCATGAGTCAGCTTCAATATCGGTAAAGCTGTTTAAATCCTCGGGCATCGGCTCTTGGGCTAATCTATGCAATACCGTTACCATCATGGCTCGGGTGGTATCTCCCTCGGGGTTAAACTGGGTAGTTGCGATACCGTTCATAATCTCGCTTTCAAATACATATTTTACCGCATCGTAAAACCAGTCGTCGGAATCTACATCGTCAAAGGCCATCATGGGAGCATCTGTTGCAACGAAAACAAAGGGCGATAGGCTTGTAACTGTAATGCTTATCGTGCCATCATCTTCCACGGGAATATTTAAATAATATTCCCAGCTTACCCCCATCACCTTATGGGATATGCTGATGTAGCGGCCGATATAATCCTCAAAACCGGGCAAGGTTATTGTAAGCTCGCCATTGGGCTGAACCTCCACATCGCCCAAAAGTAAGGAAACATCATAGGCGATAAGATTTTGCGTATCCGCACCATCCGGCAGGCCTTGCAAGGCCTCTTCTATATCAGCGGCATCGATTATCGGCTCTACTACCAGGCGGGGAGCTTCTTCTGTCGTTTCATCTACCACTGTATCTACGGCAGTGATGCCTGTTATGGGGTCTATATAGTGTTCGCTGTTTGCATCCGTCTTTTTATTTAGCTCGGTATAGGCCAGCTTTAGCGCATCTATATCTGCCTCGGAGAGCTTTTCTTTATCTTGATCACTAAGCTCGGCAATATCGGCCAGGGTTTCTTCAAGCGCCTCTAGCTGCTCCGTTGCCTCCTGCTCGGACATATCGGCTATATCCTCCGTTGAGGGTAGCTGGGATATATCGTCGCTAACTTGGCTTAGCGGAGTGGTTGTGGCATTACCTCTATCGCCACCACCGCCGCCCGATGGCGGAGTATAGCTATACGGGATAAGGGTGTCTTTAAGTTCCGTATAGTTTGTTGTATCAGTTGGGGTAAATGTATAGGCATAGGCCTTATTGGCCTCAACTTCCACCGTCAGGGCATCATCCCAAACCACAATGCCGTCAAGCGCATTGCCGTCTACACCTAAAATTCTGCTCTTATCCAAAATGGCATCGGCCAGGGTTTTGCCTGCCTCGCCAATAGCTGTTACCGTGGCTGCGCCTTTGGGTGTGGCCTTGTTGATAATAAGCGTTACCGTGGTAGTAGCTGCCTCATAAGTTGCGCTATCTGCCTGGGAGGGCGTGAATTTTAAGGTTACGTTTATGCCGTTAGGATTGGCAGATATTAACTCCGGCGCACCCTCTATGGCCCAAGTACCGCCTGTAAGAGGGGTTAGGCCGTCGCTGGCCAGGGCAGTTTTGCCGGTGAAGCTGTCAATATTAAGGGCTTGGCCGGTGTAATCTACTGTTATGTTGTCGGCAGAGAGGCTGGGCGAAAGCTTATCCGATACCGTAAGGTTTATCGTGTATTCCGTATTATTATGATTTTTGGAAGACACCGTTAATACGATGCTCTCCGTATCCCCTATCGTAGCTCCTTGGGCAACGGTG
Source organism: uncultured Desulfovibrionaceae bacterium (assembly GCA_964368845.1). GTDB lineage: Bacteria > Desulfobacterota > Desulfovibrionia > Desulfovibrionales > Desulfovibrionaceae > CAYJAD01. Next base: position 947 of record CAYJDF010000212.1, on the reverse strand, counting down.
AAGTTTAGATTCTTGCCATCTGCTGATATGGTGGGTTCGCCGGTAATAACCGCCTCGCCTTCGGTTTTAGACTTATAGGTAAAGCTTTCATCCGTAAGCCCTGATATATCGGGAAGTGTAAAGCTAACGCTTGTGCCGGCTATGGTAGAATATGTGCCGGGAGTTATCGTGCCGCTAAAAGCTATTTTGCCGATATCAACCGTTGTGTTTATTGTTGCAGTGGCTTGATTATTGGCAAAGGTATAGTTGGCATCTGTAAGCGTAACGCTGGCAGTTACAGTTTTGCCTGTTCCGGCATGGGCATCTGTCATGCTGCCTGTTACAGTATAGTCGGCATTTGTAGGCAAGGGAGCAGATTCTGCAAAGCTTACGGCACTTATAGCTACATCTGTGCTGTTGGGTGCATAATCTCTATTAGTAGCCGTTGCAGTGCTTAGGGTTAATTGCTTAGGATTAATCATCACTGTTACGCCCGTTATATCTGAAAGCGTGTAGTTATCCGCATCCAGGCCGCTTAATGTGGGCTTGATTACGGTAACCGCTTTAGCAGCAGTGCTGGCATCGGCGCTTATTACCGTACCTGTGGTAGGCATGATGGCGCTAACGTCATCATTGCCAACCTTGCCAGATAATGCACCGCCGGTGAGAGTTACATCGGTCGTACCATCATACTGCCTAGCTGTTGCCGTTAGTCCTGTAATGCTAAGGGGCCTGGGGTCTACGGTTATATCCAGTGTATCCGAACCGTTTGCGGTATCGCTGGCATAGTTGGCCGTAATAGTTGCTGTACCTACACCTACTATCGTGACTACACCGCTGTCGGTTACAGTTAATACATTTTCGTCATCGCTATCCCAATCCCAGGTGGGGTTTGTGCCCGGGGTTGTTACATCCGCTGTTAAGGTGAAGTTTGCGCCACCGTAGATGGGATTGGTTGTGGGTGCTCC
>CAYJDF010000211.1:0-2813 GCA_964368845.1 uncultured Desulfovibrionaceae bacterium | reverse complement strand
TTATTATCCATTGTGGCAATACACTCCCCTCTTCTTGCTAGCTATTTATAATCGATTTAATAATTATATAACTTTCTCAACCTTTACACAAGAAGCCTTTAAATGTTTCAATGGCTGTTTTCTCTTCTTGTATATACATTTCCAAAGGTGTCCCAATTTCTTTGTCATCATCTATTAAAGCATTCAATTTTTTCATTTTCAAATAGAACATAACAAGTAACCTTGGAAACTCTTGTAGATACTCATTTTCGCATACTGTGCATTTTTTTGCTCTATTACTCTATCCACTATCTTTCCTCTCCAAGAGTGACCATATGTACATTTCCACCATACTTTTTTGTTGGCAAATGCAGTAACCATATCTGGCATCAGTGGCTCATTCTTCTTTGACCACTCTTCTGCAATCTTTGGTTTTTACAACGCTAGATCGTTAATACCCACTGCCACTCTTCTACCTGAACATATAGGGCATCCTTCTCCATGAAATCTTGCTTTAATACTTGTTTTCTATTCGTGACCGCAAATACCCTTCCACCACATCTGCTTATTCGATCCATATATAACCATATCTGCGGTTATAGGTAAGTTCTTTTCTGACCATTCGCTTACGAGCTCAGGATGTTTGTTCGCAAGACTATTCTCCATAGTAAAACGCCTTCCACCTATTGATAGTTGTAGTATATGAAAAAACTCTATCATTCGGTAGTTTGCGATAAAACACCTTGCTAAGGCTGCTTATTTATACAAAAAAGCCCTTGAAAGATTTGATTCTTCCAAGAGCTTTAGTTTATATCTCTCCTCAAAGTAATACTTTGAGATTATTTTATTTTTCGTCGGCAAGTGATGATAATTATGACACCATAGGGTTTGCTCATTTGGTGTACTAATATTTTTTACTTAAATACTTATATACAATTTGCATTATTAAGATAGAAACAAACCAATAAATAGCTATTATTATAATAATCGGTCTTGAAATTTCTTCTGAAATCACTTCAAATTGACCTAAAAATGCTACTACAATTATAAAAGTCGAAAGTATACACCAATTAAGTAAAGTCGATACTCTAAGCGCTTTACCTCTTATCATTTCTTTTCTTTCGTCGTGTAATTCTATGCTGTCATCCTCGATTTTTGCACTATATTCTGTCGGTCTTTTTTTCCAATAAAAGTATTTATAAAACATCATTATTGCAGGTCCGAAACACCCACCAACAAAGCCTACAAATATGCTAATATCAGGAAATATAAATGCTAACACTAAAAATATAACTCCTAAACAAGAGTATATTATACCGTTCCTTAAATAATTTTTCATTATTATACCTTCCTTTCATAAATAAAAACTTCTTCAATACTCATTTCAAAATATTCAGCTATCATAAATGCAAGTTCAAGCGAAGGATTATACTTTCCATTTTCAATAGAGCTGATTGTTTGTCTAGAAACTCGCATTGATTTTGCAAATGCTTCCTGACTAATTCCATTTTGCTTACGCAACATTTCAACTTTGTTTTCCAAAAACAACACCTCCAATCATTGTCAAGTTTCCTTTACAACACAAGTATAGCACATTGAAGATGATTGTCAAGTTTCCTTTACAAGAAAATAAAAAGCAAACTATATTTCAAGTCTGCTAAAGGGTATATAAATTTCTCGTAACATCCATTACTTAGCTCTCACTTCGTAATTAGCTAAATAACCTCTTTTCATTATACTCTTTTCATCTCAAAAATTCTATTAAATATATAAATACCTTTACACAACTTCTCTTTTATCTCTTCTTTGAATAAAAATCATGACCACCAGCTTAGCTGGTGGTTTGCTCTGCGACTATAAGTCGCTGTTACCTGCTCACCCGTGAACGGGTCAAAATATTCTTTTAAAGTTATTTGATCGTAAGTATAGTCCTCTTGTTGTATCTGATTTCTTATATACTCTTCTATCTTCTTTGCATTTTTACCCACTGTATCAACATAATATCCTCTACACCAAAAATGTCTATTACCATATCGATACTTTAAATTTGCATGCCGTTCAAATATCATCAGCGAACTTTTACCTTTTAAATACCCCATAATTTCTGAAACGCTAAATTTAGGTGGTATTCTGACCAACATGTGTATATGGTCTCTACAACATTCAGCTTCTATTATCTCTATTCCTTTTCTCTTGCACAGCTCACTTAATATTTGAGCTACATCTGCTTTAATCTTTCCGTACAGCTCTTCCAAGAGTTTTGTTTATATCACTCCTCAAATTGATATTTCGAGATTATTTTATTTTTCTACAGGAAATAATAGCAATTACTTAACCATAGGGTGTGCTCATAATCTCTACTTGTTTTAAAATCCATTTTTGCGTTAATTAATTCGTAATAAGCTTATTTGTTATTCACCTAACATAATATCTACTATATCGATGTCTTTCTCTTTTGTTAAATCATAAAAACCTACATGAGTATTGTTTTCGTATTTCCAAAACAAATCTGTTCCATAAGGTGCGTTAAAAATTTCAAACATTACAGGCACAAGTTCGAATAAAGTCTGTGCATTAACTATTGAAAAATTTTTAAAATCGCTTATATATTCATCGTCATCAATTATAGAATACAAAGTCCATCCATTTAAGTCTTGCTTTGAGCTTTTTTCTCTGAAACTATATCTCACATTGTGATTATTTAGTATGTTTTTTGATACTATAAACCCACCAAAATCACTATTATTTACCTGCATTTTCTTCATAACAAACTCCATTCATTATATAAATAATCTCACATTCTATCTCTAACCCCTTGAAATCACTATGTTTTC
>CAYJDF010000210.1:0-2833 GCA_964368845.1 uncultured Desulfovibrionaceae bacterium | reverse complement strand
TTTTTTGAAGGAATAGGCCTTTTACTTACTTGACGAAAGGTACTTTTTACTGCCACAAGTATTATATAAACAAAAGATAGTGCTCCAAGCTTACTTTAAAATATATAACGAGGTAGTCATGCGTAATTATTTTATATTTACAATTTGCATTGTTTTAATGACTTACTCACTGCCAAAAGCAGCAGTAGTAAACCAAGCCAATCCCAATGCCATAGTTACACCCAAGACTACTGCAAACTCTAAAACTGCTAGCACCCAAGCTGACACACTATCTACTACTAAGCCCGCTGCCAAAACAAACGATCCCTTAGCGTCCATACCGCCAGTACCTCCTCCACCCACCACCACGCAGGTCAAAGAAGAAGCTGCAAAAGCCTATGCCCAAGGAAAGTATGCTAAGGCTCATGAATTATGGCTTAGCCTTGCTAAGCTTGGCGATGGTGCGGCCATGAATAGTCTTGGTATGTTATATGACGGTGGTCAAGGTGTTCCACAAGATAGCAAGCAAGCTTTAACTTGGTTTCGCAAGTCGGCTGAGGCTGGTTATGCAGGCGGTATGAGCAACTTAGGGCGCATGCTTGAACAAGGACGAGGTACTGCAAGACATGTGGACACAGCAGCAGCATGGTTTAGAAAGGCCGCAGACCTTGGTCAAGCCGATGCACAATATAATTTAGGAGTTCTTTATGAACGTGGCGAGGGGGTTATTAAAAATCATAAACATGCAGCATCTTGGTATAGCCTAGCAGCCGCCAATCAACAAGTAGATGCCCAAGCCCGCTTGGGACATTTGTATCGTAATGGTATTGGTGTGGATAAAAACCATGAGCGTGCAACTTTATTGCTCTATGGAGCTAGCATGAGTGGTCATGCCAAGGCCAGACAAGAGCTTATGGATATGGCCAAAGAAAAATATAAAGATAAATTACCCCAAGTAACCCTTTTTGGTGCAGATTTAAGCGCGGCAGCAGGAGTTGGTCGTGCCAAGATGCGTTCATCACTGGCTGTGTCCAATGTAAAGGCTTTACGAGAAGATATGGCTTATATATGTGATGTTTATGATTTGCAAAACACAGTTCCAGGAGCCAATCAAATGGCAGCTTGTTATGGTACTGTTGCTGCAAACCCAGCTGAGCAGCCCTTGGGCTTTTTGAAAATTGATTATATTGTTAGTGACAAAAAACAAGCTGATGCCATACAAGACATGGTAGAAAAACGCTTTGGGCCACCTGCAGCTGGCGAAGATGATAATGGTGCACTTTGGAATTTAGGGTCTGTCATTGTAGCAACTCAATATGTTCCAGAGTCAAAACAAGTGGGCCTTATGTATATGTTGCCAAGTGTTTATCATATGACCCAACAAAATAACTCCACTCCATAGTAAAAACAAACTATATTAATATATTATTTTAAACACATTGACTATTTTACAAAATGCATCATATTTGATATTTAAGCGCGTATTAGAAGGAGATTGCTGTGTCACATAAGGTTCAAAAAACCATTGCAGAAATTAATGCTAAAATCAAATCTGGTAAGGCCGTTGTTCTAAATGCGGCCCAAATGTGTGAAACTGTACGAAAACTAGGCAAAGAGCAAGCCGCCAAAGAGGTGGATGTTGTAACTACTGGTACATTTTCACCCATGTGTTCTTCCGGCATGTTATTTAACATTGGACAACCAGAACCACCCCTTATTCGTGCCACCAAGCTTTGGCTAAATGATGTGCCTTGTTATGGAGGCATTGCTGCTGCTGATGGCTATATTGGTGCCACCGAAATGAAGGAAGGTGACACATTAAATGACCCATACCCAGGCACATTTGCCTACGGTGGAGCACATGTTATTGAAGATTTAGTAGCAGGTAAGGCTATCGACCTTAGGGCTGAGTCCTATGGTACTGATTGCTACCCAAGGCGCACCCTATCACGCAAGGTCACCCTAGAAAGTCTACCCTTTGCTGAATTATTCAACCCTAGAAATTGCTATCAAAACTATAATGCTGCCGTAAACCAGACCAATCGTGTTATCTATACCTATATGGGACCATTGAGACCTAAAATGGGCAACTTAAATTTTGCCACTGCGGGTCACCTGTCACCCCTTTTTAATGACCCATATTTCCGCACCATTGGCTTTGGTACACGCATATTTCTTGGTGGTGGTATTGGTTATGTTATTGGATCTGGCACACAACATGTACCTGAACCAAAACGCACAGAGCGTGGCATACCCCTTACTGCATCTGGTACTATCATGCTTAAAGGTAATTTAAAAGCTATGCAGCCTAGATATTTACGCGGGCTTTCCATGCATGGTTATGGTTGCACACTGTCAGTTGGTGTTGGCATACCTATACCAATTCTAAATGAAGAAATTGCATGGTTTACCGGTGTAGATAATGATGAAATTTTGATGCCTATTAAAGATTATGGGCACGACTATCCAAATGGCGTACCAAAAATTTTGGCTCATGCCCACTTTGAAGACTTAATGAGTGGTGAGGTTAATCTTCTAGGCCAAAATATTAAGACTGTGCCATTAACAAGTTATTCAATTTCACTAGAAATTGCTAATACTCTTAAGCAATGGATTGAAAAAGGGGAATTTTTATTAACTGAACCAGTAGAAAGCATACATGCTGGCTAAGAGGATACAAAAACTGGAGAGAGCGCAATGAGCTCTCTCCAGACAAAGTAAGTTTAACTTTCAAGCCCTTTACACTAAAGTACATTTATTTATTATCAATATTACCTTTATTAGGTTTACTACAAGAACACCCTCCAGAACACTGACCCGACTTGCCACTAGATTTTAATTTATAGACAATAAA
>CAYJDF010000209.1:0-2833 GCA_964368845.1 uncultured Desulfovibrionaceae bacterium | reverse complement strand
CAGCCACTTCATTGGCTAAAAACATAGTAAATTCATGGTCAATTGCCCAATCATAATAAGTATTTGATGTAATATCGGCACGCTCATATGGATCAATGCGCAAATTAAAGAGCTTTGGCAAGCGTAAGACCACAAAGGGCTCTGCCCAAATAGCCAAGGTGCCTTGCATGCGCTGCTCCATAAACACATGTTTAAAGTTATCCACACGCAAGGCTACCAAGTCACCATCATCATTAAAGTAGAAGAAAGCGCGTCTTGGGTTAGTGTCTTCTTTCTTGGTAAGATATGGTAAAATATTATAGCCATCTAGATGAACTTTGAATGTCCTATCGCCAATTTTATAGCCTTTTAGCAATTGTTCTTTAATCTTGTCATCTCCCGCTGCTGCAATAAGCGTTGGGAACCAATCAAGAGAAGAAACAATGCTATTGTCTACAGCATCAGCAGGAATGTGCCCAGGCCAGCGAATGATAGCAGGTGCGCGGAACGCACCTTCCCAGTTAGTATTTTTTTCACTGCGAAATGGTGTCATAGCTGCATCTGGCCATGAATTCATATGTGGACCATTATCTGTGGTGTAAATAACAATGGTATCCTTATCAAGTCCCATTTCTTGAAGTTTGTCCAAGACTGCACCAACATTTTTATCATGATCCATCATGGTGTCGGTGTAGTTGCTCATAAAACGTCCACTTTGCCCAATGCTTTCTGGCTTAGTGTGTGTTCTAAAGTGCATATGTGTAAAGTTAAGCCACATAAAAAATGGCTCAGAAGAATTTTTTTGCTTAGCGATATAGTCTACTGCTCTTTGAGCAATATCATCGTCAATGGTTTCCATACGCTTTCTGGTTAATGGGCCAGTATCGGTAATTTTTCCATTGGCAAAAGAGTGTATAACACCTCTAGGGCCATACATTTTTTTAAAACGCGGATCCTTAGGATAATCTGGATGCTCTGGATCTTCTTCTGCATTCAAGTGGTACAAATTACCATAAAATTCATCAAAGCCGTGGTTTGTTGGCAAAAATTCATCACGGTCTCCAAGGTGATTTTTACCAAGCTGAATAGTCTTATAGCCTTGAGATTTTAAAACTTCAGCAATGGTCACATCTTCGGCTTGTAGACCAATGCGCGCACCAGGCATACCTACCTTGCTTAGACCGGTACGAAAAGGTGTCTGCCCAGTAATAAAGGCAGAACGACCAGCAGTGGAGCTTTGTTCCGCATAATAGTCGGTAAAGAGAGTACCTTCTTTGGCAAGTTTATCAATATTTGGTGTATGGTAGCCCATAAGGCCGTGAGAGTATGCCGAAATATTTGTAATACCAATATCATCACCAAAAATAACCAAGATATTAGGTTTTTTCTTACTTGCTGTCTCACTTGCAGCTAGGGCTTCATTGGCCATGAATGGCATTGCAGTGGCACAAAGAGCTGTGCAGAAGGGTATTGCTAAGGTATTCACAGTCTTATGAACACTTTGCATCCAAGAACTTCTTTTCATTTTAACCTCCAGAATGTTACATAGTAAAAAAACAAAAATGAGACATAGAAGTATATTTGAGGCATACATAAATAGCAAGATTTAAAAATGAATGAAGGTTGCTTTATTAAAAGAAAATTATTTTTGTACTTTTGTTTTTTAAATTTGTTGCTCAGTGTTTTTATATTGACAGCAAAAAAGAACTTGGCTAAGCATTATAAATCATGAAAATAAAATTTATAGAAAAAAAGACATTGTTTGCTGTATTGCTATTGATTGTTGCCTTAAGCAACCCTGCTCTGGCTAAAGAAAAGACGCAAAAAACATCAATAGGCAATACAAGCCATACATTTGATAGTTGGAATAATTCTGCAATCATTACAACATTGCAAGAGTATGTAAAAGACATTACCAATAAAGATGGGAAAAACTACATTCTTGTCGAAGACCGCGTGGCCGTGTTTGACATGGATGGGACGCTAATTGGAGAGCAAGGCCCCATTTATTTTGAATGGATGCTTTTTTGTCATCGTGTCTTAGATGACCCCACATACACACCCACCAAGGAACAAATTACCATTGCGGGCGGGGTTCTTGAAGCTGCGCGTAGTAAAAATATCTCTCCTGAGCTTTCATTGAAAAAAACTCATGCCTATAGCGAAGTTTTTGCAGGTATGAGTATTGAGGAATTTAGAAAATATACACAAGATTTCTTGCAAAAAACTTATGCAGATGGCTTTGAAAATCTTAAACTTGGTGAAGCATATTTTAGACCCATGGCTGAAGTTGTCGCTTATTTAAAGGCCAACGATTTTACTGTGTATGTTGTCAGTGGTACAGATAGAGAAGCCACACGTATGATGATTGCTCATGTGCTAAAATTGCCTAAAAGACAAATAATTGGCAGTGATTGGTTTACAAAGGGCTCGAAGCAGGGTGAGCATAAATATACACAATATCAGCTAGGTGCAGATGAATATATGGTTCGCGATTCCACCCTTATGGTTGTCAATAATGTCATTGGAAAAACCATACAAATAGCACAAGAAATAGGGCAAAAACCTATACTGGCTTTTGGTAACACCTCGGGAGATTTTAGTATGTTTACCTATACAACATACCAAAATAAATATCCTGCAAAAGCTTTTTGCCTCATTCCTGATGATGATAAAAGAGAATACGCCTTTCCCAAAAGAGCTAAACAATTATTAGATAAGTGTGATCAAAATAACTGGCACCCTATCTCTATGGCAAATGATTTTAAGACTATGTACACACCAAACGTATCAAAAAATAATGCGCATACTCCTTGGATGGACCGCATGTTGCTATTGTATGAGAAAAAGAAAA
>CAYJDF010000208.1:0-2857 GCA_964368845.1 uncultured Desulfovibrionaceae bacterium | reverse complement strand
CAGAGTGCTGACAAAGTCAGCACGACCGATAAATCAGGAATAGGGCGAGCTTTGCGTTGCTCTCGATTTGCGTAAACCTCACAAGTTCGGTAACGCAAACGGCTTCACCGCCCGTTGGGTCGGTCTTGCCCGTTAAATGACTGATTTTCGTGCCTTACTGCCAAGGCAGCTTGTCTGATTTAGGCGGCACAAACGCCCGAAAGGGGGTTTGTCATCAGTATTAAAAAACCCTCCGCAGGGGAGGGTTTTTTTTAATATCTTCTAAGTGATTATACACATCCAGTAGGCTTAGGTAAGCCAGCCATTTTACAAGCACCCTTACCAGGGCCAGATGGGAATAATTCATAAACTTCTTTAAGCTTATAGCCAGTGTTCTTAGAAAGAATACGTACCATAGGAGCAATACCATTCTTCTTGTAGTAGTCCTGTAGGAAGTCAAGAATTTTTTGGTGGTCAGCGTTGATGTCAGTGATACCTTCAGACTCTTTTACGTACTCCATCCACTCTGGGCACCAGTCGTCAAAACGGAGTAAGAAGCCGTCTTCATCCACCTCAAAACTTTTACCCTTATAAGTAATCTCAGCCATACTTGTCCTCCTTGGACACTTTTGCGATTTTATCCGTTGGAATTTTCCAACAGTATTTAGCAATTAAAAACAACCCTGCAAGTTTACCCTGCAGGCGATACCTAAACAAGATATTGGTACTTAGTGCTTATGTACCCAAACAGTAAGCACACATTGCCACATTCTATAAAAAATGGCAAGCAGCTTGAGTATATTTTTTAAGCACCAATAATAATAAACTATTCGCTTAAATAAATAGTATTTTTTAAATTATATCCAATAAGCGAGTTTATGTTTTTGCTTTAAAACCTCTATGAGTGTGTCACGGTTTTCTTGTGAATCCATAGGTTTAATGCGTATAAATACATGACGCGTAGCCCCGTCATCAGCAAAGTGCGTTAATACAGATAATATACGCGCACCACTAACACCCAAGGTTTCAAAAATTGCTTTAATCTGGCCTTGAGCATTATCTAAAATAAAAGCCAGTTGCACACCACCTTGTCTAGCACCTGTGATAGTTAATAGCACCTTAAAAATATCATAATCTGTAATAATGCCAACTAACTTATCATTTTCTGTAACCGGTAAGCCGCCAAAGCCATGTTCTTCCATAATCATAGCCACATGCTCAACAGAGTCATCTGGTTTTACACAAGTGGGTTTTATGGTCATAATTTCTTTGACTTTTAGCTCAGAAAGTAAATATTGCAATTCATGCATATCAAGCGATGTTGCTTGCGAAGGTGAGGCAGCTTTAATGTCACTATCTGATACAATACCTACCACGTTCATGTCACTATCAACCACAGGTAAGCGGCGTATAGAGTTGTCTTTCATAAGTTTTGCTGCACGACTAACTGATGTGTCTGGCGTGATGGTAATAACTTCACTGGTCATCCAATTACGAATGAGCATACTGCCTCCTTATATAACTTTATAATAACACACAATTATTATATTACTGCATATGTAATTGCCATGTTCTTATGTCTCTTATATACTGACTTTGCTTACTCTTCAAGTAAGTAAAGCTTATTTGAATTAAAAATTTATTTTTTTTGGAGATTATCCATGTATGCCTATTGTGACTGCAGTGCTGGTGTTAGCGGAGATATGTTTTTAGCAGCCCTTTGCCAACTTGGTTTTGATTTAATGCCACTACAAGAAAAGCTTGCCAAAGCTGGTATTGATTGTGACCTTAAAGCTTGGCAAGAATGCCGTGCTGCTGGACCTGGCTTTAGAGTTAGTGTCAATTGGCCAGACGAACAACCCTTACGCCACCCTAAAGATATTGCAGACATATTTCATAAAATAAATGTATCTAAGTGGGTATTGGAAAATTCGCTTAACACCTTAGACGCTCTTACCTTGGCCGAAGCGCATGCTCATAATATTAAACCAGAAGAAGTACACTTTCACGAGGTTGGAGCCATAGACACTTTAGTAGATATTTTGGGTACAGCCCTTGGGCTTGAATACCTAGGTGTAAAAAAAGTTGTTTGTTCACCTCTTCCTTGGTTTTCTGGCACTGTAGAATGTGCTCATGGCATATTGCCATTACCTGCTCCGGCAACGGCATTTTTACTTATGAATAAACCAATTATAGCAACAGATGCCACCACTGAGCTAATTACTCCCACAGGAGCTGCTTTAATACATGCTCTACACACAAGCTTTGCCAGTGCTTTTAGTGGAATACCTTTGCGTATGGGCACAGGATATGGCAGCCGCCCCTCTAATGCTGGTTTACGTATTTATTTAGTTGAAGAGATGCAAGAAATAGCTCAAGAACGCATTGCACAGTTAGAAAGCAATATTGATCATTTAACTGCTGAAGAAATAGGTGCAGCCATTGATGCACTAAGTAATATGCATGAAGTGTTAGATGTGTTATGGCTACACGGTATAGGTAAGAAAAATAGACCCATGGGAGTATTGCGTGTGCTTTGTGCTGAGGAAAATTTAAGCTTAATTCAAAATGCTATTTTTAAGCATACCCATACTCTGGGAGTAAGGCACAGCATACTTGCAAGATGCATTTTACCTCGCGAGTCTGTGCAAGTGGGAGAGGAGTTGTTGTGCGGTAAAAAGTACACCTTAGACGGTCAAGATTATATCAGACTTGAAAGTGATGAGCTTATAAAAAAAGCCAAGTTGTTAGGGGTTGGTGTCCCTGCTTTAAGGGTTGATAAAACATAAAAACTATCTTTGTATAAAAAAATACAAAGATAGTTTTCAGACTAATGACAAACCCCCTTTCGGGCGTTTGTGCCGCCTAAGGCAGACAA
>CAYJDF010000207.1:0-2961 GCA_964368845.1 uncultured Desulfovibrionaceae bacterium | reverse complement strand
TGCCTGTTGGAAGAAATGCAGAAATGTATCGTAAAATAGGAATGGCTATTAATGTAGCCCCATATGGAGCTGCTGTGCCTTTGTGTGAATATTTACATGAAGAAGCAGATATTAGATACAGATTCCGTCGCGCAGCCTATGCATTGTATGATGCAGAAGGTGTGGCAAAGTTAAAAACTGTATTAAAATAACTTTTCCATATATTTGATTTCTATATGCACGAAGTAGTAACGCTACTTCGTGCATTATTATTTTTATTTACATTCCGTATTATGAAACATACTCCGTGTAACTTGCCTTTATACAAAGTAAGGAGGACTATATGGATGTGCTAAATCAATATCAAAAGTCATTGTCTGGTGATTATCCAAATATTTTATTTGTGTGTGTTGGTATAAATTCATGCGAGGTCTTAGAGGCATTTTTGCATGACAAAGCGCGGTATGCCGGTATTTCTAAGCATGTAAAAACTATTTTTTTGCATCAAGGTTATGAGGTGAGATTTTTTGAAGATAAGGCAGATTATAGTGTTTGTTTTACCGAAAGAAGTTATAATTTAACACATATACATAAAGTTTTTGAACGTTATATTTCTAATATAAACATGGTGATCATTGTAACCGAGTTTAATACCCCCTTTGGTGCCATTATGAGTCCTCTCTTAGCTAAGTATTTTGTACATAAAACTGATTTAATCATAGGCATGGCTTATACATATGATACGTCACATATCTCATATGCTGATGCTGCCATCAAGGATTTTAAAGAATACATTAATTCATTTGTCCAAATTACTGGCCCTAGCATAAGCAATTTTGCGAAGCCGTTTACGGATAAGATTCCTAAATATGGATTAGGAGCAAGAGCCATGGCTGAGGCTTTGTACTGCCATATGGAGTTAGTACTTTGTGATATGGTTTATAATAATGACCTTAGTGAATTACAGGAATTGTTGAGGTATAGTGGCACAGGATTGTTAGGCTATGGAATTGCTAGGGGAGATAATAGGGCGAAGGTTGCTGTTACGCAAGCTTTGCAAAGTTTACCAATATCTGCAGAGCTGTTTCAGCATGTAGATAGGGTTATATTTCTCATTCGCTGTAATTTTGACATGATGGTTGAGGAAGTTAGCACAGTTAGGGGCATGGTTGCTGATGCAATGAGTGATGATGCAAAAATTCTTTATCAAGTGCCACTCAATAGAGAAGATGACGCTTTGTCAGTGACAATAATTGCTTATGATGGTATTTTGATGTCTGAGATATAAAATATTACAGCATTGTGAGGTCATATGCCACTTAATAAAGATTTATTTCATCCAAGGCTATCAAAATCAAAGTATATCCTTGGCTTGCAATGTGAAAAAGCTCTATGGCTTGCTAAAAATCGTACAGATATTGTCATAGAAGTTGATGCAGCCACGCAGGCTAATTTTGATATGGGCAATGAGATTGGAGCGTTAGCAAGAAAATGCTTTGCTGGTGGAGAAATAATTCCCAATGCTCATCACGACATCAAAAAGGCCGTAAACCTAACCCAAGCCCTTATAGCGGATGGACAAAGTGTCATTTTTGAAGCTGCGGCTTACAGTCCAAGTGATGGAGCTTTTTGCTTGGTTGATATATTGCAAAAGGTTTCTGATCCTAATGCTAAGGAGGCAGAATGGCATTTAATTGAGGTTAAAAACTCCACATCTGTAAAGGAGTATCACCTAAATGACATTTCATTTCAGTACTATGTCTTTTCTGAATGTGGATATAACATTACAAAATGCTTTATTATGCATATTGATAGTTCATATGTCCGCAAAAAACGCCTTGTGCCTAAGAAGCTTTTTAAGCTTGAAGATGTGACGGATATTGCCATGGCTAATAAGGACTTAGTAAAGCAAAAAGTTTTAGAGCTAAATGAAATTGTGTCATGTAAAACTATACCAGATATTTCCATAAATACACACTGTTTTCATCCATTTAGCTGTAGTTATATGCCTCTATGTTGGGAAAATGTGCCTGCGTATTCGATTTTTAATATATTTAGTAAAAACCAAGCCTTTGATATGGCAAAAGAACTTAATACGTATGATATTAAAAGCATTCCAGAACAATATTTACCCAGTGGAAATAAAGGCATTGATGCCATATGCTATCAAAAAAATGAAGTATATGTTGATAAAGAAGCTATAGCTAACTGGCTGAGCTGCCTTAAATATCCTCTTTATTTTTTAGATTATGAAACCATAATGTATGCAATTCCCCTATTTGAAAATACATCGCCTTATCAGCAAATACCATTTCAATTTTCTTTGCATGTGCAAGCATCACCCAGTGCTAGCCTTGAGCATTTTGAATTTATACATAAACAAAACTCAGATCCACGTGAGGAATTTACCAAGGCATTAACAAAATTATGCGGTCATAATGGTTCTATCATCGTTTATAATCAAGCCTTTGAGATGACACGAAACAAAGAATTAGCACTGCATTTACCCCATTATGCCAAAAGCCTGTACAAGATAAATGAACGTGTGGTTGACTTAATGATTCCTTTTTATAAACGCTGGCTTTATAGCCCTAAGCAGCAAAGCTCAGCTTCCATAAAAAGCGTTTTGCCAGCTTTTACTACGTTAAGCTATGAGCATATGGAAATTGCTAACGGGCAAGATGCCATGGATGCATATACAGCTTTTGCTAAGGGAGTATACCCTACGAAAGATTTACCGAAACTATGGCAAAATTTATGCAAATATTGTGAACTTGATACCCTTGCTATGGTGGAACTTTTAAAAGTGCTAAGGAATGTCTTAAATTAAGTCATTACACATTATTATATTTCCTTCAAAGTAATTATCCCAGTTTTTTATGCCTTACGTGGGGAAAAAATCTGGGAATTTTTATTTAAAAATTATCCAAAGGTTTTGGAATCTGGAACGACACTTCCATATCAAATTGAAAAATAATTTGA
>CAYJDF010000206.1:0-2973 GCA_964368845.1 uncultured Desulfovibrionaceae bacterium | reverse complement strand
ATGACAACTGGGCATGTTGAAAAAATTGAAAACAAAAAACAAAAGGGACAAGGGACAGCAACGAAAGTTATTGCAATTATATTAGCATCTTTGTTTGTTGTTTCGAGTTTCTTTTGGGTATATTATGATTATAATCAGTTTGGAGGAGATACGATTATATCTTATATTGTGTCTTTTATAAGCAACCTTGAGTACATCGACAATATTTTGTTACAGGGGCAATGGTTTTATAATACCTTTACAACTTTTGTAGTCGGGATTTGCCTTCTAGTTGCGGCCATAGTAGGATTGAATAAAACTTTTGGGAAAATCCTTGTATTGATTTTTTCTTGTTCATATGGAATGCTTAATATATTGTGGCTTGTAGGAAGTATATACACTAGTATAGAATATAACATGTCTATTTTTACAAAGTATACCTTTGTCTATGCGATTGGAGTACTCGGATATTTGTTTGTGACAGTTGTGATTTTAATGTATATCATTAACCCGGCGACATCTAAAGTGCTAGGGATATTAGCTTGCATAACGCTTATTGTTTGTGAACTGGCTTATATAATAGCATTACAAGTTGACATTATATTCTCTGGATATTCTTATTATGATATTTCGTTGATGATTCAAACTGTTCTTTTGGTAGGTATGGCGATAATTATAATGGTTTGCTTGGCAAAAAAAAGAAGTTTGAACAGTCATATATAAAAAAGTTAAAGTAAAATATTTTATTGTGCATCATTTAATGATATAGGAGGGACGATATGGAAGTTAGAAAACTAATTATACTCATTTCGGGAATAGTAGTTGCGTTAGCAGCGATAGGAGGAATATTTACTTTTGTATTTTGCAGAAAAAAATTAGGTAAGTAATAATTGTATTATATTAAATAATGTGGAGGAATTAAAATGAAAAAATGTGCTAATTGTAACAATTCAGTAGCGGACAGTGCAAAATTTTGCACGCAATGCGGAGCGAGCTTTGCTTCTGCGCCACAACCAGAAGTTAACAACGCTGGTTCTGAACAACAAAACAACTATCAACAAAATAGTCAACCAGGAGGTGGACAACAGTACCAACAACAGCAGCCTTTCGTAAGTCCATATGATCATACGCATAAGTTTACTAGTGAAGACATTTCAGGAAACAAAGTTTTCTCTATGCTATGTTATCTTTATGGAATAATAGGAATTATTTTGGCAGCTTTAGTTGCACAAAAGTCAGATTTTGCAATGTTCCATCTTAGACAAGCGTGTAAATTCTTGGCAATAGAAGTTCTTATGGTTATGGTATCAATGTTCCTTGTTTGGACATTTATCGTGCCAATTGTTTGTGGGATATTCTATGTGGTGCTATTCGTAATAAAAATTATAACAGTATTCCAAATTGCAAGTGGTAAGGCAAAAGAACCTGCAATTATTAGAAGTTTTGGATTCCTTAGATAAGAAAATTTATGACTAATGTTATTTTCGTTTCGGGAATGATAAAGAGAAACATAAAAATGCGAGCGTGTTATGCTCGCATTTTTATAACAAGTATAGTAAACATGCCTATAAGGTGAAAGAAATATCATCGCCTAGAATTATTTGGGAGATACTAACATAAAAGATGATTATATAAAAACGAGGCTATATCAAGCATTTAAGCGAGATGTAGCCGTGTGATTTATTGGTTAGATAATCTTTAGTAGGTGTAAAATGGCTTGTACTAAGCGAATGCTCATTATCCACAACAACTGCTTGTGCTACCACTGCAACAACTATCGTTACTGGAACTTTCACAACAACCACCAGTAGAACCACCACAACTTGTAGCGTAGTTTGAGCATTTATTATTTTCTGTTGTGTTGTTCTTGATATTGTCACTATATACTTTTAATCTCTCTTTTCTAAGAGTGTCAAGTTCTGGTTTGTCGTAAACTATGTTCATTCCGTCATAAGGTTTTGTTCCGCAAGCAAAATATTGTTTGTCTTCAATTTCAATAACACAAGCTCCACAACCGCCATGTTTTCTGTTGCTTCTAAAACATGGGGCAATTATAGTCACGCCATTTTTGTGTGCGATTTCTACAATGTTGTCCTCTGCATTTGCCACTTCCATTTCTTTGCCATCAAATATAATTTTCATTTAAAAATCCTCCTTTAATTCTTAGTATGGGCAATTATTATACCCATCTATTAATTAAGACGAAGTGATTTGAAAAAGGTCACATTTATTTGCAATCACAATCTTTGCAACATTTTTCGCTTGTTCTTTCATAATCTAAAACATTGCCTTGTCCATCGGTAGTAAAATTACAACAATCAAACATTATCGATTTCAGTTTTTCTCTTGCTCTTGATAATCTCATCTTAGAAGCAGAAACGGATATATTTAATTTGTCTGAAATTTCCTTATGGCCAATATTACTATTATAGTATAAGTCTAATATTTCTTTTTGTTCATCAACCATAGAATACATAACTTTGTTAATACAATTGGAAACTTCATCATTTAAACTTTCTTCGGAATTTCCATCAAATCCAAGAGAGTTTTCATATTTTGAAATATCTAATGTAGGTGATTTCTTTTGTCTATAATAGTCAGTAATAGAGTTTTTGGTTATTGAGTAAATCCAAGACCGGAGTTTAAGGTCATCTGTTAATGTATTCAAATTTTTGTAAACTTTAATAAAAACAATTTGAAGAATATCTTCCGCATCTTGTATGTTAGATACTTTGCTATTAATATATCTAAATAATTCGTCGTTTAAATCGTTCCATATTACTTTTATGTCTTCTGCCATCAAAGAGCCTCCTAAAACTAATCCAAATTCGCTCCACCAAGCCATGTTTTAACCGTCATACATTTGCAAAAGTTTTACGAAAATTAGAAATCATGATGTAGATATTATATAGTATTTGAGTATTTTGATAAGCTATTTGCCTCTAGCAGAAAAATAGGCAGTTAATCCAAAAACAATTGCTAAAACAATTGCTA
>CAYJDF010000205.1:0-2992 GCA_964368845.1 uncultured Desulfovibrionaceae bacterium | reverse complement strand
AATAGTGGCACCATGAATGTCATTGCCAATAACTCTGTTACTAATTCCTCCGGTTTATTTTTCTCTTCTAGTGCCACAGGTGCGAATGCAGCTAGCATTGGTAATCACAACTTTAGCAATACTGGAACCATGAATGTAATTGCCAATAACTCTTTTGTGAGCACTAGTAACACCGCTATCCCTAATGCTATTGCTACTGGAGTGGAATTACTTTCTACTGATAAGGGTAGCCATAGTTTTAACAATAGTGGTATGTTCTCCGTTGCTAGTAATAGCAACGCCACTCTAACTCAATTTAGTGACCCATTATCATTTGGCACTCAAACCAGCTCTCTTGGTGTAAGATTAGGTCATTCAGAAGGTAGCCATAATTTTAACAATAGTGGTGTATTCTCGGTTACTAGTAGCAATACCCAAAATGGTGGAAGCAGTTCAATTGTTGCTTCTGGCGCTTTCTTAAGTGGCGAAGGCAACCATACTGCAATCAATACTGGGCTTTTTAATGTGGCTGCCACCAACTATAATAGTGGTCCGCATGAAGTTATTTATAGTATTGACCCATTCACAGGTGCTACTGTTGTGGCTGGTAATTTAGACTTCATTGCCGCCACTGGTATTAGCATTAGTGGTGAGGGCAACCATACTGCAGTTAATACAGGCGACCTTAACGTTGTGGCAACTCACGTTGGCAATCAAGAAAATGTAGTAAGTACAGTCAAAGGCATGGAAGCAGTAGCAATAAATGGCAGTCACCTATTGGCCAACTTTGGTAATATTAATGCCATTTCTGGTATTGCCATTGATCCATCTAAAAATAGTAACATTCAAAGCTCTGCCATTGCTATGGATGCACAAACAAATGTACTAATATTAGCAACAGGTCCAAACCCAACTCAGGGCATAGGCAACCATAACATGGTCAATATGGGCAATCTTAGGGCCATTGCCAGTCAAGAAGCCATTGGTATGCGCGCCATAGGCCAAGGTAGTCACGATCTGGTCAATATGGACACCATTAATACCACAACATATGGTCAAAATGCTTATAGCGTTGGTATGAGTGCCAGTGGTAATTTTTATGGTATGGCACATGGTTTTGCCAATAGCTCTCTTATAAACAAAGGTGTTATTAATGCTCAAGCCTTTGGTGCCAACAGTGCAGCAGTGGGCATGCATGTATCTGGTCAAAATATAGCAGGTGGTGCACACTATGTGAACAACTATGGCGTTATTAACACCTATGCATCTAATGGGCGTGCCTATGAAGTGCTAGGTGGCAATGATTACCGCGTGGGCACTTTTGCAACATCACTGCGTAATTATACACCTTATGATACTGTTTTTGGTACATATAATAACAGTAATATAGTTGGTGGTGGTAATGGTGCTGTACACTTTGACTCCAATAGTATTTTTATCTTACGTCCTGGTAAAACTGCAGATGGTTTTGCTTTAGGTAAAAACTTTGCCGTAACTAGTATGATTGCCGTTGATGTAGACCCCAGCAAGGAAGTTAACATGCAACACCCAGCTACCATTAATGGTCATATTGGTGCTGTTACATCAGAAGTTTCTTTCTTAGAAGCCAAGCTTTCAGGCCCTGCCAATGCTCCGTCAGTTAGCCTTGACTTTAATGAAAGCGAATTACCAGGCACAGCTGGCTTGCAAAATGCCTTAAATCAAGCCATGACTCAATATGGTAATATTTCAAGGTTCTTAAGAGCACAAGCCTATACTGCAAGCTCAAGCAATGCCATGGCAGAAGCTAGTGATTTAAGCGGTACTTCTGCTGGTTCATATATGACCGATAACAAATGGCAAGTGTTTCTAAGCCCATATGTAGATATTGTGAATAACAATGAATACAGCTTTACCAACAATAGCTATGGCGTTAGTGGTGGAGCAAGTTACCGTGTTAATGAACACTTTGCCATAGGCGCGCATTTTGACTTTAATCATGGTGATCTCTATGGCAGTATCATGGATATGGAAGGTGATTCCGACTCCTTTGCTGTGGGTATACATGCTAACATTAACATTTTACCTGCATGGTATATCACAGCACAGTTAACCACAGCTTATAGCCAAAGTTTTAACTATTATGACTCCGCTGCCCTACTAGACCTTGGTAATGTTGATACATTTACCACCGGTCAATCTATCTATGCTGCCATTAATACTGGTTATGTTTTTGAATTTGCTAAGGGTCATAGCCTAACTCCTGAACTTGGAATTAGTTATATTGGTTTGCGCAATGATGGATTTAACCTAAAATGGAATAGCCAAGATGCCACTGACTCTAGTAGTTTTTATGACTTAAAGTTTGAAGACAGCTATTATGAAGCATTTTATGGCAATTTAAGTCTTAACTGGCGCAGTGAATGGCAGTTTAGTAATGACTCATCCTTGGCATTACTTGCTTCAGTTGGGCTTCGTCATAAGCTTGGTGGTAGTGACCTCATGAGCCATATTAGCATGGGTGATGCTAGTCACACTATCTATGATTCAGAAGATTGGACCACTTGGTTAGTTGATGCAGGTGTTGAATATCGTAAGGGTAACTTTAGTGTGAGTTTAGCTTATGATGGTCAATATGGTATGCAACAAGAAAGCCATGGCGGGAATTTATTGTTTAGGTTAGAGTTCTAAAATTATTAGTTAATTATTAGCAGAAACCACCAGCTTAGCTGGTGGTTTCTTAATTTTACGCCACTTGACATGTATTGCACCCTAAAAGGGCATAAACCACGCTACCTATCTGTAAGGTTCGCTCTGCTCACCAATGGCTAAGGGCTCGCAATTGACTTTAATGGGCAACAAAAAAAATGACAATAAATCCCTGTCACGCATTTACGCCGACTAAGGCGGTAACACAAAAAAATCAACAAGTTATGGTCGCAAACAAATAGCGGCTATGCCTCATAAAATGCAGTATAAGCAAGTGTTGTGGCAAAAATATCAACACAACTTGCCAGCTCAAAAGGGCTATGCA
>CAYJDF010000204.1:0-3024 GCA_964368845.1 uncultured Desulfovibrionaceae bacterium | reverse complement strand
TATATGTATTACGGAGGAAAAAATGTCTAAAATCAAAATGGGATTGTCTGTCCAGATGGGTATAGGGCTTGTCGCTGGTATTGTAGCTGGTATTTTGGCGCAAGACTCAACAATAGGAGCAGCTGTCTTTAAGCCCCTTGGTGATATTTTTATTCGTCTTATTCGCATGGTGGTTGTACCTCTTGTTTTTGCAACACTGGTAGCCGGTGCAGCAGGCATTAGTGATACCGCTAAGCTTGGGCGTCTCGCCACAAAAACTCTTGTATTTTATTTATTTACAACTGCATTTGCTGTTTTAATTGGCTTGATTTTAGCTAATGTTGCTCAGCCTGGGCTTGGTCTTAATCTAACACTTGAAGGCTTAAAAGCTAAAGAAGTTACCCCTCCTGCACTTTCTGAAACTTTAATTAATCTCATTCCCCTTAACCCCATGGAGGCCATGGCTAAAGGAAATATGCTACAATTAATTGTGTTTGCAATTATTTTTGGCTTTGCGCTTAGCGCATTAGGAGAGAGTGCAAAGCCTGTACAGCGTTTTTTTGAAGTTTGTGGTGACGCCATGATTAAGGTCACTGGTTATGTAATGCTTTATGCACCCATTGGTGTATTTGGTCTTATTGCTTATACTGTGACAAGGCATGGCCTTGAGGTGCTCTTGCCCTTGTTAAAGGTTATTGCAATTATGTATGTTGGTTGTATGTTGTTGTTTTTAATCGTATATGTGCCTATTTTAAAGTATGTTGTGCGTATACCTATTCCACGTTTTTTAAAGGGTATGACAGAACCACTCTTGGTGGCCTTTACTACATGTTCTAGTGCTGCGGCTCTACCAACCAACATGGCCTCAGCAGAAAAACTTGGTGCATCACGAACTGTTGCTAGTTTTAGTATGCCCTTGGGTAATACTATCAATATGGATGGCACATCACTATATATGGGGATTTGCGCAATTTTTGTAGCACAAGTTTATGGCATTGACTTAACGGTAGTTGACCAGTTAACCATTGTGCTTATGGCTATTTTGGCAGCTGTTGGAACCATGGGTGTTCCCGGAGCTGGCCTTATCATGATGAGTATTATTTTTGTTCAGGTTGGTATTCCTTTAGAGGGTGTTGCTTTAATTGCTGGCGTAGATCGTATTCTTGATATGGCTCGCACACCTATGAACGTGCTTGGTGATGCTCTTGGTGCGCTAACAGTTTCGCGTCTTGAAAATGTACTTGATGATAGTAAACTAGCTTAACTTTAGGTAAACAATCTAAACGCCATATTCTTAGAATATGGCGTTTTTTTATGCAATCCATGGGCAAAAGTTAA
This sequence comes from uncultured Desulfovibrionaceae bacterium, assembly GCA_964368845.1. Lineage (GTDB taxonomy): Bacteria > Desulfobacterota > Desulfovibrionia > Desulfovibrionales > Desulfovibrionaceae > CAYJAD01. The sequence continues at coordinate 1,707 of CAYJDF010000204.1, read as the reverse complement.
GAATTTCTGAGCTCAGTTCTGTGGTATTGTTTGGGTGATATAGGCTTAGGCTAGGAAGAATCTTTATATCATTTTGGGCGTTTTTTTGGGCATGCACTAAAATCCACTTGGCTGGAAGTTCATTATGGCTATGAATGGCTAAAAGGTGACGAATGCCAAGTTTATATGTGGGTAGTGTGTGTATTAACTCAGTCATATACTTGGGGTTATAGATGCAATAAAAATTACCGTGATGCTTGAGCAACATAGCGGCAGTTTGACAGAAGTGTTGTAAGGTCTGGGCTTGTTGATGTAGAGCCGTTTTTCTTGCAATATCCTTGCTTAGCCTACCGCTCCCATGCTTGTGGTAGGGTGGATTGGTCATAACCATGTCAGCAAGCTCATTATCCATATAGTGTTTATATAGTTCTACTACATGTTCCTTATGTTCCACTTGAGCTTGAGCAAAGTGCAGGCGGTTTTCTAGGTTATGAACTTGTGCGTTTTGAGTCGCAGCTTTCAAGGCGTCTGGTTGAATATCAAGGCCAAAGCCGCTACTTTGTGGAATGTTAAGTGCAAGGATGCAAGAAGCTAAACCATCGCCCACACCAAGCTCCACAAACTTTTTTAACTTAATATTAAAAGATAACACAAATCCAACCAGTAGCAGGGCATCAATGCCAACAGTACACGTGCTTTTTTGTAAGTCATGCTTTATGGGGATGAATTTATTCATCTGTATAAAAGTCTTCCCACTTGGCTAATAGTTTTTTTAGGGCGTTGCCACGATGGCTGCGCGCAAGTTTTTCTTCCTTACTAAGTTCTGCTGCTGTACGTTTAAGGTCTTGGTCAAAAAAGACTGGGTCATAACCAAAGCCTTGTGCCCCTCTAGCCTGTCTGGCTATGCTTCCCTCCCAAGTTCCGCGCACAACAATATGTTTGCCATTAGGCTTACATGCAGCCATACAGCAAACAAAGCGAGCTGAGCGTTGACTTATATTGTCTAGGGCTAGAAGAAGTTTGCGCATATTGCGCTCATCCTTGTTTTCATTAGGAAGGGCTGGGATATCGTTGGCATAACGTGCCGAATATATACCCGGAGCCTTGTTAAGGGCATCAACTTCTAAACCTGAATCATCGGCAACGGCAATAAGTCCTAAGCTTTGGGCAACAGTCTGAGCTTTGAGTAGAGCATTTGCTTCAAAAGTGAGGCCGGTTTCTTCCACGTCTTCAAGGTCAGGAAAAGCCTCAAGGCCTAGCACTTCTAATCCAAATGCTTCAAGCTCACCCGCCAATTCACGTATCTTACCCGCATTTCGGGTGGCTAAAACAACTGTCTTTTTCATACAAACTCCATATAAATGATGCATATATCTACCTATGGCTTGGCTAAGTGGCAAGATATATTTTAGCTAAGGTATTGTTTGTTGTGTAAATGTTTGCATTATTGATACTTTAAGCCCTTGCAATTTTACATTGTATTATGTTAATATACTACTTGGTGTCTTATGGAGTTTTTTAATTTTAACTAGGAGGATTGAAAATGAAGTTTGGATTTAAAGCTTGGTTTGTGTTGTGTTTACCTCTTGTTTTTGTGGTGGCCTTAGGAATGCAATCCCATGCTGCCATGTCTGGGGCTGATCTCTATAAAAAATGTGTGGGATGTCATTCTGCACAACCAAAGTTTGCTGGCAAGCCTGTAGAAGAGCTAAATAAAAAGATGATGCA
>CAYJDF010000203.1:0-3063 GCA_964368845.1 uncultured Desulfovibrionaceae bacterium | reverse complement strand
ACCAACGCTTCAAATACCGCAGAGATTATAAGTTGCTAAAACTACCCTCTCAAAAAATTTTATTGTGATAGACTGTAATTATATAATGTAATAAAAGTTTTACCCAAAGAAATAGTTATTCACCAACCTCAACACCAACCACAACTTCACCCTTGGGCTTTACTTCCATACCAGCGCACCCTATTAAGCAAATAATTAATACAAGAATAGTAAAAAAACGCATTACTCTCCCCCACCATCACCATTACGATGCTGGGTGGCATGTTCTTGCAGTACACGTGCTTTTGCTGGCACAGACTGTGTAACCCATACATTACCACCAATGATAGCTCCTTCACCTATGGTAATGCGACCTAAAATGGTCGCGCCAGCGTACACTGTAACATGGTCTTCTAAAATAGGATGGCGTGCAATGCCCTTGGTTAGTGTGCCATCACTGTCCTTAGGAAAGGACAATGCACCAAGAGTTACCCCTTGATATAGTCTGCATCCTTTACCAATAATACATGTTTCACCAATAACAACACCTGTACCATGATCAATAAAAAACTCCTCACCAATTTGCGCCCCTGGGTGAATATCTATACCAGTTTTGGAGTGAGCCATTTCTGATATAATACGTGGTATTACTGGCACATTTAGCTTATATAATTCATGGGCAATACGGTGATGAGTCATAACATATAAAGATGGATAACAAAATATAGTTTCGCCTGAACTTGTAGCAGCGGGATCACCCTCAAAAGCAGCATTAGCATCAGAGGCTAAAAGACGCCGAATTTCTGGCAAGCATTTTAAAAAATCAAGAGCTGCCTTAGCTGCATCTTTGCGACATATGGGGCAAGCCGCTTCCTTTCCTTGAGCGCATGCAAAACATGCTCCACAACGAATTTGCTCTGTTAATAGGTGGTAAATTGAATCTAAATTTGCAGCCAAATGATAGCGCATGGACTCACGACGCACTTGAGATGTACCAAAAAAACCTGGGAATAGTGCTGCTTGGAGGCGTTGCATTATTTCTTCCAAAAACTTTAATGAAGGCATGGGGGCATTACGAGCCGGTGTATACCATACAGGATCAAGCGATTTTGGTTTGCAAAGTTCGTCTACAATACGATCTAAGACTGGGATATTACTTTGAGATATTTTTTTCATAAACTCCCCTCAAACATAGCTAGGCTAATATTTGCTCCACCACTGCCTTACCCATTTCCACAGTACCTACAGGGGTTTTACCCTCTTCCATAATATCTCCGGTTCTATAACCCTGTTCAAGTACCTTTCGTACAGCAAGCTCTATGCAGTCAGCTTCGGTACTTGCATCAAAGGCCAAGCGCAGCATCATAGCAGCCGATAAAATGGTGGCTAATGGGTTAGCTTTGTTTTGACCTGCTATATCAGGAGCAGAACCATGAATGGGCTCAAAAAGACCAGGAGCTTTAGAACCTAACGAAGCTGAGGGTAACATGCCTAAGGATCCCGTAATAACAGCTGCTTCATCAGATAAAATATCTCCAAAAAGATTTGATGTTAACATAACGTCAAATTGGGAAGGATCACGCACCAACTGCATGGCAGCATTGTCCACATACATATGACTTAATTCAACATCGTCATATTGCTTATGTATTTTTGTAACAACTTGTCGCCATAGGCGTGAAGTTTCAAGCACATTGGCTTTATCGCAAGAACAAACTTTGTTGCGCCTTTTACGTGCAGTTTCAAAAGCCACATGGGCAATGCGCTCTATTTCTGACTCCGAATAAAGCATGGTATTAAAACCAACTTGCTCGCCATTACGCTCTTCTATGCCACGAGGCTGACCAAAATATATGCCTCCTGTAAGTTCACGAATAACAATTAAATCCAAGCCTTTTTGCGCAATATCTGCACGCAAAAGACAAGAACCTGCAAGCTCAGGAAATAATGTAGCTGGACGTAAATTAGCAAAAAGACCAAGTTCTTTGCGAATATCTAAAAGACCTTTTTCTGGTCTAATATCATTGGCAAGGTGATCCCACTTTGGCCCACCCACAGCACCTAAAAATACTGCATGGGCAGCTTTGCAAGCGTCTAGAGTTTCCTTAGGTAGTGGCTCATTTTTTTCATCTATGGCTGCCCCACCAATGAGAGCAGTTTGAAAGTTAAAGCTATGCCCAAATTTTTGGCCTACAGCTTCTAAAGCTTTTTTTGCCTCTGCTATGATTTCTGGGCCAATTCCATCACCTGGAAGTAAACAAATATCTTTTTGCATGTTAAACTCGTCCAAAATTTTGAAAATTAATTACATACTATGACGCAAGTCTTTCTTTTACATAGTTTACCAACCCACCTTTACTAACCAATTCACCCATAGAGGCCGGCAAGGCCGGACAATTAATGACTTCATTGGAAGTAAGATTGGTAATAACACCCTTGGCAGCATCAATCTCTAATTCGTCACCATCATTAATTTTTTGTACATCTTCGCCAATTTCTAAGAGCATTAAACCCATATTAAAGGCATTACGATAAAAAATTCGCGCAAAACTATGCGCTACCACAATATTCATACCAGCACCCAGTATGGCTAAGGGTGCATGTTCGCGAGATGAGCCACAACCAAAATTACGCTCTGCAACAATGATGTCACCAGCACTAACACGCTTTACCCAGTTTGGTTCAAGCCCCTCCATACAATTTTGGCCTAGCACGTCCCTTTCTGCACTGACCAAAAAACGGGCTGGGATGATGGCATCTGTGTCTATATGTTCACCAACTTTATGAACTTTTCCTTTGAAATGCATAATATATTCCTTTTGTTACGAGTAATATTTATTTAGGCCCGCAAACTTCACCAGCCACTGCTGAGGCCGCAGCTACCACCGGACTTGCCAGATATATTTCTGAACTAAGGCTACCCATGCGTCCTTTGAAATTGCGGTTGGTGGTGGTAACAGCGCGTTCATTATCACCCAATATACCCATAAAACCACCAAGACAAGGGCCACAAGTTGGCGGGCTTATAATACAACCTGCATCGGTAAATATATCAAATAAACCTTCTTGCATGGCACTTTTCCA
>CAYJDF010000202.1:0-3109 GCA_964368845.1 uncultured Desulfovibrionaceae bacterium | reverse complement strand
GGCCAAGGCCAGTGCCTCCGTATTTGCGCGTAACCGATGAGTCAGCCTGTGAAAACGCCGAAAAAAGATTGGCAATTTGCTCTTCATTTAAACCAATGCCAGTGTCTCTTATTTCAAAAAGGAATTGTATACTATTATTTAATTGTCTTTTGCCTGTAACTAAAACACTAATACTGCCTTTGCCCGTAAACTTGATGGCATTGCTTACTAAATTAAGCAAAACTTGTTTTAGGCGCAAGGGATCGCCCAAGATGGGGGTAGAAGTAAATTCTCCTTCATCTACGTAACATTTGAGTCCTTTATCTTCGATAGCATGTCCAAAAAGGCTTTCCATCTCTGAACAGACATCATGAATGGTGAAAAGTGTAGCCTCCATTTCAAGCTTGCCAGCTTCAATTTTAGAAAAATCTAGAATATCATTAATGATACGCAAAAGTTCATTGGTGGAAAATAAGGCTTTTTGTAAATAATTTTGCTGAGCTTTATTAAGTTCAGTACTAGATAAAATATGTAGTAAGCCCAAAATACCATTCATTGGGGTACGTATTTCATGACTCATGTTGGCTAAAAATTCACTCTTGATCATGGCACTTTTTTCAGCTGCTTCTTTAGATAATTCAATTTCCTTTAGCATAGCCTTAGATTCACGCAAATCTCGAACATATCCTATGTAGAGTTCTTCGTGTTCAATGTAAGCATAAGTCAAGGTTACATCGATGGGGATATTTTCTCCATCTGCACCAAGCGCCATCATTTCAAAGTTTTTTATAACATCTTCTCGCAAGTTTGAAAATTTCTCCGTAATAAATTGCTCAGAAGGCTGCCCATTGGGTTGAATTTCAGGAAAATAACTCATTACTTTTTCAATATATTCATCCTTGGTCTTAAAGCCTGACATGCGAACAGCTTCATCATTACAATCTACAATTTGTAGTTGTAAATTTAATAGGTTGATGCCTAGTGGCACTCCATTTAAGATGGCTTCAGTGCGTTTTTCAGCAATTTGAGCTTTTTTGATGTTTTCTGCAACCTCTCTCAAATCATGAACAAAGGCCACAACCATATCTTGATTATTATGTTTAGCTTTAACAGCTGTTATTTCTGTTGGAATTTCATCTCCATCAGGAGTAAGCCCAATCCAAGACAACCTAGTTGAACCCTCAGCTAAAGCTATTTTCATATGCTCTATGATTTTTTGTGTTGACGCAACTCCATCTGGCTGAAATTCGGGGTAAAGTGTATGAAAAATTTCTTGAAATTCTTGTTTATCGCGCACTCCAAAGACAGTTGCTACAGCTTTATTGCAATCCAAAAGGTTAACGTCTTTGTCCCAAATAATAGTGCCAAAAGGGCTTGCATCAAGCATAACCTTTGTATATTCATCAGCCTCACGTATTTTGCGTATATGGTCATGCTGCTCTCGTAAATCCCTTAAAAACACTAGCAAGACTTTTTCATCGCGTATAAAGCTTGGAATAAATATGGCATCTAAGGGTATTACTTCACCAGCAGTGTTTAACTGTGTCCAATTTTTACGTAAATAACCTAACTCAAAAGCTTCAGTAATATATTGCTGAGCAAGTTCAGCTGACCTTTCACCAGATGGTTGAAATTCTGGTACTATTTCCTTAAAACGCTTAATAAAATCTTGAGGGTCTTTAAATCCAAAAAGCCTTGCGGTTTCTTGGCTTGCATCAAGCATTACACGGTCTTGTGACCATACTTGTGCGGCTAAAGGCATAGTATCAAGCATAGCCTTCATTCGATCATTGGCAATTTGCACATTGTCTTGAGCTTTTTCCAATTCTATAACATTTTCTGCAAGACTTGCTTCAAATTCTTTTTGCTTAGAAATATCAACAAAAACACCCACAAGACCTTTTTCACCAGTTTTAGCACAAAAACCCTTAGTCCAATACAGGGCTTGAGCAATACCATTTTCAAGGTTAAAAACAGTTTCGTAGTGTATTTCACCAGTATTTGCAATAAGATATAAGTCCTCTGCTTGATATTTTTTACGATCTTCTAAGGATAAGTATTGTAAATCAAGTACGGTAGTATTTAATAAATCACTATTATTAATACCAAAGTATTGTTCATATGCCTTGTTAAGAGCACAAAATCTTGCATCAGCACTTTTAGCAAAGGTAGGAATGGGTATTTCATCCACAATAGCTTCAAAAAAGGCAAGTTTACGACGTGTTTCTTCAAGTTCAGCTAAGAGTTCATTGTATTCTTCAAGAGATATTTCAGCCTTTTTGGGATGATTGTTTGAATTTTTCATAATATTCTATCCCACTAAGTTTTATATGTTGGGAATTTTATTCCATAACTGATAATAGCATAATAAAAATTTCACACTAATACGTCATGAACATTCTCCCAACAGCCCTTGTTCACGTAACATTCATCGCCTAAAGTTTTTCTGTGTTTTGTTTTTTGCATAATTACTCATTGTTTTATTTGTAGACTGCAAAGATAAAGAGGACCATTTAAACAAAATTTTATACTACAAAAGCTTCTAACGCAAGAAGCTATTTTAAAATCAAAACCTTCTATAAAAGGAGATGATCATTATTGGCCCTGATGCTGACGTGCTAACACGGCTACCCTCCCAAGGTAGGAGTAACAAAACAATATTAATACAATTTTATGCCGTAAAATGCTTTCTGTTTCTCGGCAATATGAATGATAGTTTTAGCATACAATAATAATATGAAAAAGCCATTCAAATATAAAAGCCTAGCACTTAAAATACCAAAACAAAAAGGTGTTATTGTTAAATATCTAAGGTCACTTTGAAAGATAGTAAGCAAGATTTATTTCTTATGGTTTTTATTGAATGTAGCAAAAGCTCACGGCATAACAAACTTGCCTATGATACTGAGTTTAGTAAAAACTACTTATGCACAATGCTTAAACTTAAGCAAAATTACGCTTGGGGACTATAATTAAAAATTATTAAAGAGCTTGAACGTCACTTTACCCATACTCATAAAATCTAAAGTGAGTTGAAATAGCCTATAATAAGTATATATCCAATATATCAGGATAATTTGCCTGTTTTTTTAGCGCATGAAAAAATTTTATAATTTTTACCTTTAAAATT
>CAYJDF010000201.1:0-3219 GCA_964368845.1 uncultured Desulfovibrionaceae bacterium | reverse complement strand
CAACTACTAACTAAAATTCATAAACACCATACACCCCAACAAAAAACATTGACATGGCAAACAATATTATACTGATTTTAACTTTAATTGATTGCTTTAGTTAACAATTTAAGCGTCTATTTTGTAACTTGTTTTAGTTTTTGCCATATTTACAGAGCGTGACATTCAACATACCGCTAGCTCAGCTTCTTCCACCTCAATCTGAAATTTTAAAGATTTAATGATAAATCCTTAAGTCACTTTTCTACTATGTAGCATTTTGTACCACCATTACGGCACTGTTTTCTACTATGGTATTAAATAATGCCCAAAGTTGAGTGGTTGAAAATGTTTTCTATAATTTTTTATGTTCTTGGCTGTAGCATTCATAAAATATAAGATTATAAAAACTACTTACATCACGTTGTAATGAACTTTTGAAACTAAACAACTAATGTAACGAGCATTATTTGGGTTAAAAAACTCTGAAATACTAAAACCTATCAATCTGTAGTTTAGATATTAATTATAACACATTATAGGCAAACTATAGTTGATAAAAAAGATAAGAAAAAATTAAAAAATCATTGAAAATTATACTTAAGTAGGTTATGATAAAAGTAATTAGGGGGGATTGTATTTGAAGATTTTACCTAAAATACTATTACCAGTTCTTATTTCTACATCTATTTGTTTATTTGTTTCTACTGTGTATACCTATCGAACTAGTATGAATGCTTTAAGAGAGGCAAGTATAGCATCTCAAAAGATGGCCATTTCTAATGCCTTGGTTGAGCTTAAAGCTGGTCTTGATTTTAATATTTTAAACGCCATATCTCTTGCTCAAACAGGAATACTCCAACCATATTTATCCGGCGACTCAAAGAATTTTGCTGCATTTTCAAATGATGCCCTTAGTCGTATTATTAATATGCGCAATACATACCACTATGTAATGTTAGGTATTGTTAGTACAGACGGAACTGTTTTAACCCATACAGAAAAGAAATTTATTGGGCAAAATTTTAGTGAAAGACCATTTTTTCAAAAAGCTATGGAAGGCGAAGTAGCAATTGGCTCCCCGTACCAGTATAATGATGAAGTGGTGTACTCTGTGGCTTCACCTGTATATGATACTAATACCAATGCTATTATTGGGGTGGTTTTTAATGTTTCAAGGCTTGTAGATACCATGAGTGAGCGCATGTTGCTTGGCGAGCATGGTTATATCTATGTGGCAGATAAATTAGGTACAATTTTTATTCACAAGTATAGTGACAGGGTATTTAATGATATATTAAGTTACTATGATTGGTGGTATGATATGGTTAACAGAGGTAGTGGTAGCACTACCTACGTTTTTAAAGGAAGAGAGAAAATTGCCTATTTTGACACCTTACCTAGGGCCAACTGGATTGCCGTAGCTGTAAAAGATGTAGATGAGCTTTCAGCACCTGGTCAGAATATACGGCATAGTTCAATTCTCATGGCTGCAATAATGCTTCTCCTTCTAACTGCAATTATTTATTCATATATTAGTTATATATTACGTGCTTTATTGAAGGCTGTTAAATATGCTGATCAAGTAGCAAAAGGCATACTGGATAAAGATTTAGACCTTGGGGTTTTTAAGGATAGTGCAATTGACCGCATAGTTAATAAAACTAAGGCAATATTTACAACAAAGCCTAAGCAAGAACCTGTGCAAGAACAGATCAAGACCATGCACAGCTTGAGTGAGTTTAAGCGTAATGATGAAATTGGCGATTTATATGAAGCCTTGCAAACAATGGTGCATTCTATGCGCACAATGGTACAAAAGGCTGATGAATCTAGTAAAATGAAGAGTGAATTTTTGGCTAATATGAGCCATGAAATTAGAACTCCGCTAAATGCAGTTATTGGCCTTGCTCACCTGTGTTTAAACACTAACGAAGATAATAATAAAAAGAATGATTACCTTAGAAAAATTGAAGTTGCAGGTAAAAGTTTACTTGGAATTATTAACAATGTACTTGATACTTCAAAAATTGAGGCAGGCATGCTTGAGCTTGAATATTTGCATTTTAATCTTCGTGATGTTTGCCAACAAACTTTGATAATTTACCGTGATAGCGCAGAAACCAAGAACCTTAGTCTTGAATTAGAAATATCACCAGATATGCATAATTTTTATATGGGTGATCCTGTACGCATTGGACAAATTTTAAATAACTTTGTGGGTAATGCCATTAAATTTACCGAGCAAGGTCAAGTTTGTATTAGCTGTTTTATATGTAATGAAATTATAGAAAATATGGAGATTCCTCCAAATACAGAACCAGTATGTATAAAGATTCAAGATACAGGTATAGGTATTTCAGAAGAACAAGAAAAGTCGTTGTTTAAGCCTTTTGCACAGGCAGATTCATCCATCACGCGGCGATTTGGCGGAACAGGGCTTGGCCTTGTTATTAGCAAGCATTTAATTGAGCTTATGAACGGTAAACTTTTTGTGACTAGTGAATTAGGTAAGGGAACCACCTTCACAATACTTTTATTTTTACCACCAACTCAAGATGCAAACATAGAAGTTAATAACTGCGACGAAAAAAGCTTGAATTTGAGCGACAAGCATATACTTGTGGTTGAAGACAATATGATTAATCAGCTGATTATGGAAGAGTTGTTGCAAAAAACCAATGCCAAAGTAAGTATAGCTGATAATGGTCAAATTGCTGTGGATATGCTTGAAAAGCAAACTTTTGATATAATACTCATGGATATGCAGATGCCGGTGATGGATGGTATTCAAGCAACAGGCGTTATACGCCAAAAATTTAGCATGGAAGATTTGCCCATTATTGCTGTAACAGCCAATGCTATGAAGGAAGACAAAGAAAAAGGCATACAAATGGGACTAAATGATTACTTAACAAAACCCATCGACCCTCCAAACCTAATGATGGTATTACAATATTGGCTTTGTAAAAAATGATATTGTAATATGCACAAAGATAAGGCTCAGTAGTGGTTTTATGAAGCTTTAGAGCATGGACAAAAATTGAATCATAATTTTCATTGCCCAGTTTATGCTCAAAAAGGTTTGCATGGGTTTTGGGATTTTACTTATAGAAAAGCAGGAATTTGGAGGCAATGTTTTTTTAAAGCATGCTTAAATCTGCGTTTTTCAGCACCTACTTCATAGATAACCTAGTAAAACACTTTATTTTTGACAAGCATCCCATTAAAGATTATTAA
>CAYJDF010000200.1:0-3225 GCA_964368845.1 uncultured Desulfovibrionaceae bacterium | reverse complement strand
TTGGAGGCATTATGTTTTTTGAATCCATAGCCTATGCCATGGGTCCACCTGCTGCCGGCGGACAAGCTGGTGGTGGTGATATGTTGGTGCAATTTGTGCCGCTCATACTCATGTTGGGTATTTTTTGGTTTTTGCTTATTCGCCCGCAACAAAAGCGTGCTAAAGAGCATAAATCCATGCTAGAAAACCTTAAAAAGGGTGATTATATCATCACTTCCGGTGGTATGATTGGTCGCATTCTTGAACTTGAAAGCGACGTTGTATTGTTAGAGTGTGGTGAGTCTAAACTACGCATTAGCCGTGGTGCTATTGGTGGTTTGTACAATGCATCAAGCAAGACTCCTCCACCTGTTGAAGAAAAGAAAGGATGAGGAATATAACTCTTACCGTAGGTAAGATATTTTCTAGGCCGTGTTAATGCTATTTGTTAGAATTAACACGGCATAAAAGCCTTAAAACATTTTCACAGGCAATTAATATAATAAATTTAGCACCAAGGAATTTGGAACATTAACATTCCTTATTCTTGTGGTTTTGTTTTAAATTTGGGAAGGTACTTAATGTCTTTTTTCCGTTGGCGTCTTATCGTAGCGGTGCTCGTTTTTGCCATAAGTGTTGTTTATGTGTTACCGAGCATCCCCTTTATTCAGCAGTCATCATTAGCTAATTTGCTACCAAAATCACGTATTAACCTTGGCCTTGACCTAAAAGGCGGTATTCACCTCACTCTTGAAGTAGATGTAGAAAAGGCCGTTACAAACTCTTTAAGTCAATTAGGTCAAGATATTCGTGCTGAAGCCCAAGATAAAGGCATCAGCGTTTTGCGCCCGCGCATGCTAAACGCCACTACCCTTGAATTTGTCTTGGTGCGAGTAGGACAAGATGCTGAACTTAGAACACTTTTGCAAGAACGCTTTGCAAATGTTGAAATTGTTAACACAACTCCCACAGAAAATGGACAATTATACGCTGTTACCCTAAGTCCAGAGGCCAAAGCCATAGTCCAAGATATGGCCCAAGAGCAAGCCTTGCGCACCATTCGCAATCGTATCGACCAATTTGGAGTAGCAGAGCCTGATATTCGTAAGCAAGCTGACTATCGCATTCAAATTCAATTACCTGGCATTTCTGACCCACGCCGTGCAGTACAACTTATTGGGCAAACTGCTCACCTAGAGTTTCACATTGTGCGTGATGATGTTGACCCCAACCAAGCTGTGTTGCCACCTGGTGTTATTGCACTTCCCATGGTTGACCGAAATGCACAAGGTGGAGAAAGCATTTCGCGCATTGCGCTTGAAAAAGATGCTGTACTTACTGGTGAAGATGTAGTTGATGCGCGTCCTGGTTTTGATCAGTCTAACCAAGCTTATGTATTATTGAACTTTAATAATCGTGGTGCTACAGCCTTTGACCGCCTAACTGGTGATAATGTTGGCAAGCGCATGGCCATTGTGCTGGATAAAAAAGTATATTCTGCCCCTACAATCAATGAACGCATTTCCGGTGGACGTGCAAGTATTACCGGAAGTTTCACTACCGCTGAGGCTCAAGATTTAGCCTTGGTATTAAGGGCTGGTTCTTTACCTGCTCCGGTCATTATATTAGAAGAGCGCACCGTCGGCCCATCCCTTGGACAAGAATCCATTGATAGTGGCGTACAAGCTGCAACGGTTGGGGCTTTAGCTGTTATTGTATTTATGGCTATTTATTATGGCATTAGTGGCATAATTGCCAATGTCATGCTAATATTTACCATGACCATGGTTTTAGCAGGTATGGCAGCATTTGGGGCTACATTAACCTTGCCTGGCATTGCGGGCATTGTGCTAACCATTGGTATGGCCGTAGATGCTAATGTACTTATTTTTGAGCGCATTCGAGAAGAAATGCGCCGCGGCTTAACCTCACTTGCAGCCGTTAGTGCAGGTTTTGAGCGTGCATCTTTATCCATCATTGACTCAAACCTAACCACCATTATTGCCACCCTTATTCTATATCAGTTTGGCACTGGTCCGGTACGAGGTTTTGCAGTGACTCTTTCTCTTGGCATCTTGGCCTCCATGTTTACGGCAATTATTGTTTCGCGCGGAATTTTTGAATTCTGGGCGCGCAAGGCCACAAAAAATATAAGTATTTAAGGACGTGTAATATGGGCTTTTCCTTTATAAAACCAAATACAAATATAGACTTTGTGGGCAAACGCCACATTGCCTATATTGCATCAATAATCTTCATCGTAGTAGGCTTTGCTTACATGGCCTTCCAAGGTGGCCCTAAACTTGGTATTGACTTTGCCGGTGGGGTTATTGTGCAAGTAAAATTTGCTCAGCCTGTTGATGATAATGCACTCAAAGAAAGTCTTGATATTGCGGCACTGCCAGGCATTTCTACCCAACGCTTTGGCGATGGTGGGCGCGACTACTTATTACGTTTCTCCACTCTAGATGCTAATGCAGTACAACTACGTGAAAATGTAGAAAAAACTCTAGCAGAAGCCTTTCCAGACAATAAAGCAAGCATTGAACGATTGGAACAAGTTGGACCTAAGGTAGGAGCTGACCTTACCAATAAAGCTCTTGAGGCTATGTATTATGCTACCCTGCTCATAGCTGTGTATATTTCTGGACGATTTGAGCAACGCTGGATGACAGCAGCTTTAATGGCGGCAGTGCTTTGGGGTGGTATGTATGGCATGAGTTACACTGGCCTTGGCATGGGCTGGCTGGTTTTGGCTGCTTTAGGCCTAACTGTTGTCACTTGCTGGAAATTGCGTTTAAACTTTGCTCTTGGGGCAGTAGTTGGGCTTTTGCACGACGTGGCTATAACACTTGGGTTACTGGCATTACTTGGGCGCGAAATTGACCTAAATGTAGTGGCGGCCTTGCTTACCTTGGTGGGTTATTCCCTAAACGATACAATTATTGTTTATGACCGGGTACGTGAAAATCTAAAAAGTATGAAAAGCAAAGCATTACCAGACATTATAAATACTAGTGTAAACCAAACCCTAAGTCGTACCATTTTAACCAGTGGTACTACACTAGTAGCAACTTTATCTTTATTTGTACTGGGTGGTGGGGTTATTCATGATTTTGCCTTAACCATGCTTATTGGTGTGCTGGTGGGTACTTTTTCTTCTGTATATGTTTCTTCAGCCTTGCTTATGGCTTTGGGTGATACTGAATCCTATACACATGAAGAGGAAGAAGAAAAGTATGAAAA
>CAYJDF010000199.1:0-3274 GCA_964368845.1 uncultured Desulfovibrionaceae bacterium | reverse complement strand
CGACGACTAAATTTCATAATGCTCTCCTTGTGTTTAGGAGAGCATTACATTTTATTGTTTCAGATTGCGGAATGATAGGGAAGAAAATTTCAAAATTTAAAATTTAAGCTCAGTCGGACAAAAAATGTTATTTTTTACTTTACCAATTTTGTTTTCCACCCCTAAAAACCGTTGAAAGTTCTGATTTTTTTATATCGCCAATACTATACAAACGAATATTATTTTCTTTTGCATATGCTTTAATATTTTTTAGATAGCCTCTCTGACTAGCATCAAAACCAAAAATCAGCAAAATTGGGGAAATATCAACCTTTTTTGGTGTAGGCAACTCAATTTCAAACAAATTATTTACAATATCAATGTATTCTGCATATGCATCAAGAATTTTACTCTCGCTATCTGAAATTTGCTTTTGATATTTTTCTAATTGCTTAATTACTGGCGTATCTTCAGGTTTTTTTGCCCTCAATTCTTTGTTGCTAAAGTGTTTGGCTTCAACAAATCTAATTTTACACTTTTCTAAGTCATAGGTCACAATATCAATTCTATTATTTTCTTCATCTTTATTGCTAAATGCTGCTTCAATATCTAGCACAACTACGTATTGATTTTGCCGGTTTGCGTAAGAAAATTGTTCATAAAGGTGCGAAGCGCCTGATGCCTCAACCCCACTGTATTTTTCGCAATTTTCCTTTATTCGTTCGTAACCTTCTTCAAAACTTGTAATAAGACTACAATTTGGGAGTTCTTTTGAAGAAATATAATCGCTTTTAGGTTCGTACAAAACAGATGCGTATTTGTGATGTGTCGTAAAGCCATTTTTTGCAGAATATGAAAAGAGCTTACCGCCACCCCAATAAAAATCTATCCGCTCGTTGCGTATAGCAGGAAAAACAAATCTAGACTTATGTCCATCTCGTATATCGTTTAACAGCTTTTCTTTAAAAAGCTCTTTCCCTTTCAAGTCGCCAACTGCTTTAAATTTTCTCACAAATGCCATAACAACCTCCAAGTTAAAGTTCTAACCACTCACCGTTGCCTAAAAAAAACATATTCTTAAAATACTCTTCATGTTCAGGCCATGCTTCTCCGTGTACAGGGATTAGCTTAGTTGGATTAAATGATTCAGCTAGTGTTTGTAATAATTCTAGTGGGGCATGTCCGCTGGTATGGATATGCTTAAACTTACATGGTGCTAAAAACTCTCGTTGATATTTGGTGGAATCTTGTGTCAAATAGCCACCCCAAAGCGAGAAAATCCACAGGTCTTTTTCTGTTGGAATAACACCCTTACTTTTATAATCGCAAGCTAGCGAGTCACGCATCATAATAACACTATTATGAGTTTTGCTATTTTCCAAAGTGGCAGCCCCAAAGGCTACACCCAGTTTAATCAAAGTATTAATATTATTTTCTTCTTTAAGCCTTTCAAGAAGGTTCAACATCTTACGAGTTACAATCACTCGCAAAACTTTATCTCCCCATTCTGGTTGAGGGAGGCTATCACAATTTTGCAATTTACGTAAAACAAGCATGGTATATAAATCAACCACCAAGGTGCGCCCACTTCTTTTACATGCACGATATAGGGTCACAAGGCGGTCAATATTAGTTGATGATGTACTTACAAAAACACGTCCCTCAGTTTCCTTAAAAGCTTTTACAAAATCATTTTCCAAATCAGCTTCAGTTGGTGTTGGCTTGGCTTGCTTACCCACCTTGCAAAGATTAGTACCTTCAAGCAATAAAATGTCAACTTTGCGAGCAATTTTTAATAATCGTTCAGTCAAACTGGCTTTACGCCCGTGTGCCCGAATATCACCAGAATAAAAGACGCTCTTACCCTCTGCTTCAATATGCAAAGCATAGGCATCAAAGGCTGAATGATCTATAAGATATGGGGTAATGGTAAAGGGGCCAATAGAAAATTTTTTTTCATGCTCCCAATGCTTAAAAGAATGTATAATTTCTTTTTTGCCCACCGCAGAAGTTAGGCGTAGCAATGTTTCCGTATCTTTTCCACTATATACAGGCCAAGACAGGGGTAACGCTGGCAACATCCCACAATGGTCAATGTGTGCATGCGAAAGTAAAATACTTGCATCCTTGTTAACATCCAAAGTTTCGGGCAAGGGAGTTTCTTGGTCACTAGGTGTATCCAAAGGTCGCCCCACATCAAGCAAAAGCCGCTTGCCAGATGATGCTTTAATCTCAATACAAGAACCACCAATAGTGTCAGCACCACGATGAATACAAATAGAAACAGCCATAAAACCTCACAGGGTTAAGAATTGGAAATTCTATTTTGTGTCCAAGTCTTATTAAATCAGAGCATGGCATAAATAATAACTTATGAAAAGCTTATATTTCTACCCGACACAAAATACCCATTTGTCGTATGACTGACATATCATCGTTTCAGATTACGGAATGTTGACATAGGAAATTTCAAAATCTAAAAATTAACGTCCTCTGATATATAAAGCCATTCGAAATTTGTTGTGCATTACTTTATGAAAATTATCATTATTCAAAATTATAAATAAATACAATGCACTATTATATGAGAGCAGCCCAAAGTAGCCTTATACAGCCCTTCATATCCAACGCTCACAATGCTTATATTTGAGGAGAAAAATATGAAAAGTCGAACAATTACAGGCAACACGCAGCCCCATGCACCACCTAACGAAACCGACCTTCAAGCAAGAGAAAAAAACTTAAAGTTACGAGAGCAAAATATTAGGCAACGAGAAATTGAAATGACGGCCTCTGAAGTGGAATTCCATCAGGCGATGGCGGACTTAAAGGAAGAAAAGCTGAACTATCAATCTCTGAGCCAAGAACTTCACGAGCAAAAAGCTCTGCTTATCCAGATTTGTAAAGATATTGACTATGAGTATGCTTAATATCCACATCATCATAAAGTGTTACCCAGGGTCTCCTTGCGTAACCTACGCCATACGCCTCGCACATTATTTTTAGGAGTACTTATGCAAAATATAAATAATAACTTTATTTCTATTGAAATTCAACAAGTGCCAAGCAATGAAAATGGACACGTTGGCATAGTAGTAGGAAAATTATGTTCTGCACAAGCTTGCATTACTGACTTTGGCATCGTCACTGCTATGGATACTAATAGCAATGACCCCAAAACCATTATTGAAGCTGCCCGTGAGAATTGCATGACAAGAATACAGGGCATCAGTACTAAGGCCTATGACATCAATGCTCTCCCTCAATCTTCAGTAAACCAAGCCTCAAAAAGTAT
>CAYJDF010000198.1:0-3302 GCA_964368845.1 uncultured Desulfovibrionaceae bacterium | reverse complement strand
ACACCACAGGTCGCTTTGTAGTGGGTGGTCCTATGGGTGACTGCGGTTTAACAGGACGCAAAATCATTCAAGATACTTATGGTGGAGCAGGACATCATGGTGGTGGTGCGTTTTCTGGCAAAGACCCTTCCAAGGTCGATCGTTCTGGAGCGTATATGGGGCGCTACATTGCCAAAAATATTGTGGCAGCAGGACTTGCACCGCGTTGTGAAGTACAAATTGCTTATTGTATTGGTGTGGCTGAGCCTGTATCTGTTTTGGTTTCTTCACTTGGTAGTAGTGAAATTCCTGATAGTGTGCTTACAAAGGCTGTACGCGATGTGTTTGATCTTCGTCCTTATTATATCATTTCACGCTTAGACTTAAAGCGTCCTATTTATAAAAAGAGTTCTTGCTATGGACACTTTGGGCGTGAGTTGCCAGAGTTTCGTTGGGAACAAACCGACGCCATAGCAGACCTTAAAACTGCAGCCAAAGTTTAGTAAGTTTTAAGTTAGTTTTTTGTACTGGGGGAGCTTTTTACAAAGTTCCCCTTTTTTTATATATTATTGCGTACTTCCTCACAGCTACAAAACTTGACATTTTTAGAAGTTGAGGCATATTTGCAATTCGTACTTTAAGTTACTGAAAAATATTTAAGAAGGTAATATGTTTAAAGACTCATCTAACAGTGAAAAGAAATCTATGTTTCGTGAATATGCAGAAGCTCTTATAATAGCTCTTATTTTGGCTTTTTTCATCCGTACTTTTTTTGTGCAAGCTTTTAAGATTCCTTCAGAATCAATGCTTGATACTTTGCAGGTCGGTGATCACCTATTGGTAACTAAATTCTCCTACGGAGTTAAATGGCCCTTTAGTAATGACTATATGATTGAAGGACAAGACCCAAGCTATGGAGATGTTATAGTTTTTAAATATCCAAAAGACCCCAAGCTAGACTATATAAAACGTGTTGTGGGTGTACCCGGCGATGTGATTGAAATGAGAAACAAGCAATTTTATCGCAATGGTCAGCCGGTGAAAGAAGATTATGTGCGTATACTTGATCCAGCTGGCATATATCCCACCAGAGATCTTTTTGGACCTTTTACTGTGCCAGAAGGGCAGTATTTTGTCATGGGTGACAATCGTGATAACTCTCAAGATTCACGATTTTGGGGTACTGTAGAGAAGTCGGCTATACATGGTAAAGCCTGGCGTATTTATTGGTCAGCACCTAATTTATCTGCCATACGTTGGAATAGAATATTTCAGTTAGTGGAATAATATGATTGTAAACTTAGCAAGTGCCAGTCTACATGGTGTAGATGCTTTACGCGTTGATATTGAAATTGATATAACGCGTCATGGTATACCAGCCTTTACTATGGTGGGACTTGCTGAGGGAGCTGTGCGCGAAGCAAAAGAACGAGTTTTTACAGCTTTGCGTAGTTGTGGATTTAAATTTCCACCTGCTCGTATTACAGTAAATTTAGCCCCAGCAGATAGACGCAAAGCTGGTGCTGGTTATGACTTACCCTTGGCTTTGGGCTTACTGGCCGCCTTAGATATTATACCCCCAAAGTGTCTTGAGGGGTGGTTTTTTGCGGCAGAGCTTTCGTTAACTGGTAAATTAAAGCCTGTACCAGGTACACTACCACTAGCTATTTTGGCGCGAAACCAAGGCGCAAAAGGTGTAATGGTGGCACCTGCCAATGCCCAAGAAGGTGCTGTGGTGCAGGGCTTAGATGTATATGCACCCCAAGACCTTCTAGAGTGCATTGCCGTATTGCAAAACCCTGAACAAACAAGTCCTAGTTTACCATTAAACATATCTTGGCATGAACAAAAATATGCCTTTGACTTTGCAGATGTTAAGGGGCAGATGGCCGCCAAACGAGCCTTAGAGATTGCAGCAGCTGGAGGGCACAATGTGCTTTTAATTGGTCCACCAGGTTGTGGTAAGACCATGCTTGCTAAGCGTTTACCGTCCATATTGCCACCACTTTCATTTGAGGAAGCCTTAGAGGTAACTAAGGTTTATAGTGTGGCTGGCAAACTCCCACCCGACGAGGGGCTTATGCGCATTCGGCCCTTTCGCGCCCCACATCACACCATTTCAGATATAGCTCTTATTGGTGGAGGTAATGTGCCAAGACCTGGTGAGGTTAGCCTTAGTCACCGTGGGGTTTTATTCTTAGATGAATTCCCAGAATATAAAAAATCTACCCTTGAAGTATTACGTCAACCTTTAGAAGATGGCATTGTGAGTATTGCACGAGCAAGCCAATCAGTAACATTTCCGGCTGCATGTATGTTGGTTGCTGCCATGAACCCTTGTCCTTGTGGTTATTTGGGTGATCCGACGCATACCTGCACATGTTCCAACCAGCAGCTTGAGCGATATAAGAACAAATTGTCTGGGCCTATGCTTGACCGCATTGATTTACATATGGAACTTGCAGCTGTACCCTATGAGGATTTACGCCACAAAACTGAACTTGAAGGTAGCTCAGATTATATTCGGGAAAGAGTTTTAAAGGCACGCCACATTCAATCCGAGCGCTATACCGGCACTACATGCATTTGTAATGCTATGTTAAGTGGAGTTTTGCAAGAAAAGCATTGTAAGCTTGATGCAGAAGGTGATTCAATACTTTTACACTTGGAGCGTAATCTTGGTCTTTCTGCTCGTTCCTTGGTACGGGTTATTCGCATCGCACGCACCATTGCAGATTTGGAAGGTGCTCCACATATTCTATCTAGCCATGTGCGCGAAGCAGCATCTTTGCGCATTCTTGATCGTTTACAGCGTTAGTCGCTTAGTCATTAGCTTTTTTGCTTCCGCCACCATGGGGTAAAAAACGCACTGTATCACGGTTATTTCTTTCTGCCTCCATGGTTACTGGTACGTCATTGTAATAAAGCGCGCTTGGCATAATATCATTTTCTTCTGCTACCTTACCATAGTGGGCTAGGGCTGGGATATTGTCTACTAAGACGGGTGTAACCTTCCAGATAATGAACCAAATTAGAAAGCCTGCACCTATAAGTTGCATAATACTTTTTAACTTATTTTTTTGCATCTTGGCTCCTATGTTATTAAAAAGGGGAGTGTACTTTATGTGCTTTAGAGTGTTGACAAAGCTTTCTGGAGAGAGAACTTTTTTGAAAAAAAGTTCTCTCTCCAGACCTCTCTCTCAAAAAACTTTAATAGCGAAACAGTGTTAGCGGAAAAAAACTCTTGCCGCAACAAAAACCTAGTTTGTAAAAAGGGAGTGTACTTTGTACACTCCCTAGAGTGCTGACGAAGTCAGCACGAT
>CAYJDF010000197.1:0-3312 GCA_964368845.1 uncultured Desulfovibrionaceae bacterium | reverse complement strand
CTGTAAAATTACATTTACGCTCAGATGTTCCCCTTGGTGTAGCCTTATCAGGCGGCATTGATTCCTCAGCTGTAGCTTGTGCTGTGCGGCACCTTGAACCAGATATGCCGCTACATACATTTACCTACGTGGCAGCAGATAATACAGAAATTTCAGAAGAAAAATGGGCAGATAAAGTTATTACGCATGTTAATGCCATCAGTCACAAAGTGACAGTAAACCCCAATGATTTGCAAAATGACTTAGATCACATGATAAAACGTCTTGGTGAACCTTTTGCATCAACCTCTATCTATGCGCAATATCGAGTATTTAAATTAGTGCGGGATTCAGGTGTAATCGTAACCCTTGATGGTCAAGGTGCGGATGAAATGCTTGCTGGATATTTTGGTTACCCTCAATATAGGTTACAAACGTTACTTACAAGGGGCAGGATAGCAGATGCTTGGAATTTTTTCCAAAATTGTAAGAAGTGGCAAGGAAGAAGCCCAAAAGAAGTTCTCTCACGTTTTATTGGACTGTACACACCCAATTATTTACAACCTTTTGCAAAACAAATTGTAAATAAACCCCTTAATCCAAGCTGGATGAACATGAAAAGTGTTCATGAACATAATATAGAACAATACCCTATTTCAAATTTAAGTATATATTCATCTAGAGATAAAGTGCGTGAAATTTTAGCTAATCAGCTAACTTGGAATGGATTACCAAACTTATTACGCCATGGCGACCGCAACGCTATGACCTTTTCCATAGAAAGTCGCGTACCATTTTGTACCAAAGAATTGGCAGAATTTTTCCTCTCACTACCAGAAGAATACCTCATAAATAAAGAAGGTTGGACCAAGGCTGTATTTCGTAAAGCCATGCGAGGCATTGTGCCAGATGCCCTGCTTGACAGAAAGGATAAAATTGGTTTTGCAACACCGGAAAAGCAATGGTTTATAAACATGAATGATTGGGTTATTGAAAGTCTTACAAAATCTAAAAGCTCCCAATTATTTAACCATCAAGAACTCTTGCAAGACTGGCAAAACGTCTACAACGGAAAATCAGCCTTTGATTGGCGTATTTGGCGTTGTATAAACTATTTACGCTGGAAAGAATTATTTAATATTGAAGAATAGCTTATTTCTTAAAAAAATTACAAAGACACTGTGCTGCAAAATTTAAAATAAACTTTCATATATCTCTATAGTTTTTCTAGCAATGACTTTTGCATCATGCACCTCTTCAACAAAGGTGCGACCATTTCGTATGGTATTCAAATAACTTTCTTCATCTGTACACACTTTAAAAAGAACATCTTTAATTGTATACGGATTTGCACTTATTATTGGAACAGTTAACCCACTTTCCTTTAAATAAAAATCATCTATAAAACAAATAGTGGGCTTTCCCATAGCCATAAATTCGATACTTGCAACCCCATACCAACCAATACGTAGCTGATCGACAGCAAAATGAGCGTCAATTTTTTTGGCGTGAGCTTCATCCCAAGACAACCCTTTCAAAAGCACTAATTCAACAGGCAATTCTTTTTTTAATTCACTAATAGCCTGTATTATAAATTCAGTTCCTTTTATAGACGTAGAAGTGGGAGAGTGAACAATTTTAATTTCCCCATTGGGAAATGACAATTCACTATACGGTAAAAAATCTAAGCAAACTGATTGTGGAATAAAAGTGGCTCCATCAACATGCCCAAGTTGATCTACGGTACTCACCCAAATGGCATCAGCATATTTTTCAGCAGTTTTTTTTGCATGTTTCATATTTCGGTTACAAAGCCTCGGCCAACATTCAGCGCACATACAAAAATCAATATGATTAACCACCAATTTACTCTGTTGAATATCACATCCCCTAAAGTAAAAGATAACCTTTTTACCCATTTTTTTTAATAATGGAATATCTGCCAATGAATTTCCAGCAAAAGACAAACCATAGTAAAAAACAAATACATCAAATTGATTAGCAAACTCTTCAAACAAAGCATAATTCAATGGGGCATAGTCGGTAGGACGTGCATATATGTCTGGCTTTAGATTCGCTGTGGGATGAGAAAAGCCAATGCACTTTGAATCAAAGCCTAGCGCACGTTCAGCCTGTGCTAGGGCAGCAGCAGAGCCAGTAATGTTGTTAAATCCGTGAAATATACGAATGTTACTCATCCCCCCCCCATTTGCCATAGGTCTAATACTCAAGAGGACACACTTCGCAAAGTTCAAGTTTTTGTGCAATTCTTTCTAACTTTTTAGAATCACAAAAAATCATATCTGGATCATGAAAATCTATTCTATGCAAAAGTGCTTGTTCAAATTCAGCCTCAGAAAACTTCATCCTCAACTTTTGCCTTAGCGACAACACACCTCTAATTTTTAAAATTTGAAAAAAAGAAAATAAAGACGAAATTCTAGGTAGCGCAAACACGCCTACAACATATTGTACCAAGGGGCATCTTCCGCCATTATCGTCAAGATACATTTTACGATAATGAGGCCACAAATAACCCCAAAACTTGTATTGTTTTTTAAATTCATTCTTACGAATATAATTTTTAATAGACGCAGGAACACTAGGAATCAGAAGCCTTAATTTCCAAGTAGGTGCGTTTGTCATTTTAGTAAAATAATTACATTGCTGTTCATGTTCACGTTGCAATATTAGTTCATTTGCAATATTAAGATGTTCGACAAAATGTTGTTCAATATAATTTATTTTATCATTGCAAATAACAATAATATTATTCCGCGAAGCTAAAAAATCACTTTTAAGCAGCGACATTAAGCTTTCTTCTTTTCCAACAATAGCGAGCTTACGCATAGCTCACTCTCCTTCCTCAAAAGCTTTAAGTTGCTTTTGTAAAAAGCATTTAAAGTTTTTTTGAGCTATCTCTGCTGTTAAAAGTGATGCTACATTATCTGCGTTAATCTTGAATTCCCTTACCTCATCTACGGTTAAGCTATTTAGTGCCTTAGCTAAATCCTGAGGAGAAGCAGACTCAGCAATTTTCCCAATCTTATATTTGTTAACATAAAAAATCAATTCAGGCAGTGGGCTAACCAAAACCCCTAAGCGAGCTTGGGTATATTCAAAAAATTTATTAGGCAAAGCATATTGAATATTCTTTAAATGATTCAAATGGTAAGAGCATATTCCCATATCATATTTATTAATTTCTCTTACAATGTCTTCCATAGGCACAGGTTCACGCCAACATACATTACTGCGCTCTAAAGCCATCATGCGTAATTTTTCGCGATAGGGACTGTCAGAAGTAAGCATCAGATCAAGAGCAAAACGCTC
>CAYJDF010000196.1:0-3338 GCA_964368845.1 uncultured Desulfovibrionaceae bacterium | reverse complement strand
TCTGCTCCCATATTGGCACAGGCTCTTGCAACCATACCAATATTTTCAGGAAAACGACTTTTTACTAACACTACATCAAGTCCACTCAAATCGGGTAATATTGACGATGGACTGGTCATATTAACTATACCATATATGAAAGAAATAATTGTACATGTTGCACCGGTTCAGGCACTTCGGGCCAAATATAACGCCCAGTAACGGCAAGTATAGCTCCACCAATGCCGCATTTACACACAGTACCTAAAAAACGCCCCATCATAGCTCCAAAGGCTGCATCTTTTGAGTCTTTAAAAGATCGTCCTTTAAGCTTTTCCATAACAAAACAACCAACAAAAGCTCCAATAAGCGCGCCTATTAACGCGCCAAGCCCAAAGAACAAAGGAGCAAGTACAATAGCACCCACAATGGCCCCCACTACTCCGGCAAATGTACCAGAAGACGTAGACCCATATTTTTTGGCCTTCATAACTTGCAAGGCCAGTTCAAGCACCTCTCCAATGACGGCTAAGCCAATAATTATCACAAAAAACATATAGCCCATCTGGGCCGTATCTGGATAAATATACTTCCACAAAGCAATAAGGCCAACAATAATCCAATTTGCTGGTAAACTAAAAATATTTAAGAATAAAACCAGTGTTAAAAGCCCCATAAAACCTGTGGCTAAAATATAGGTCAACCCTGTGGGTATCATTAACTCCATAATTTTTCTCGTAAATCCTGCACACGCACTGCCTTGCCCTCAGATGTGGCAATACTACCAGACTGCACCAGCTCAATTTTTGGCGTAATTAAAATTTCATCACGCAAACGCCTGGCAATATTGGACTGTAAATTACGCAATATACGCATATCTTCCACAAAATATTCTTCGCGAATTTCTACTTGCACCCGCATATCGTCTGAAATGCCATTATTTTCTAAAATAATCAGGTAGTTTTCACCAACTTCACTAAAGGTCATGAGCACTTGCTCAATTTGCATAGGATAAATGTTAACACCTTTAATTATAAGCATATCATCCGCACGACCTAAGATACGCTCAATACGTCTGTGCTTGCGCCCACAAGGACAATCACCCACCAAGAAGCGTGTTAAATCACGAGTACGATAGCGTATAATGGGCATGCCTTGCCTGCAAAGGCTAGTCATGACAAGCTCACCAACTTCACCATCTGGCAATGGATTTCCAGTTTCCGGGTCAACAATTTCAGCCAAAAATGCATCTTCCCAAACATGCAAACCATTTTGACACTCACATTCAAAAGCAACGCCAGGTCCATTCATTTCTGAAAGACCATATGAATTATAAACCTTCATATTAAATAAATCTTCAATACGTTTACGGTATTCTTCGGTGTATGGTTCTGCTCCAACTAAAGCAATACGTAAGGGTAAATCCGCAGGATTTTCACCGTCTTTTTCTAAATGCCCACCCAATATTAGCGCGTATGAAGGTAATATGTGCACAACTGTGGTTTGAAAATCCTTCACAAGCTTAATCTGACGACGTGAATTGCCAGCTCCGGCAGGAATAGTTAAGCAGCCTAAACGCTCTGCGCCATAATGTATACCTAGTCCACCTGTAAACAATCCATATCCTGACATATTTTGAAAAACATCTTCACGCCTAACCCCAGCCATGTGCATACTACGCGCCATAAGGTCTGCCCAAGAATTAAGGTCATTTTGAGTATGGCAAATGGCCGTAGGAGTGCCGGTTGTACCACTTGAACAGTGCATACGCACAATCTCTGAGCGTGGAACACATAAAAGCCCCGTAGGGTAGTTGGCTCGTAAATCATCCTTGGTGGTAAAGGGTATTTTGCGTATATCCTCAACACTATTGATAGACGTTGCACTTATGCCAGCCTCGGCAAATTTCTTAGCATAAAAATCACACTTGCTAGCCTGCTCAATGGTGGTTTTAAGGCGCGTGCACTGGGCATTTTCTATTTCATCGCGATTCCATAATTCAGCCTGATCAAAAACTTCCATAACCCTATTCCCCTTTTGTATATCTAACACTAAACGCTCTTAAAAGACCAAAACAACCCGCAAGCATCATATCCCCATGCGGCGCAATGCATTGCCCATAGCCATGTAAAAATTCACGCTGCGGCCCAAGTAAAAATGTGGGGGCAAAACTCCCTGCGTCTTCAGGAACTTTGGCAAAAGCAGTGCCATGTCCACCACTTTCACGCACTTGCTCATCTGGCAACCAACCAAGACGAAATTCTTTTAAATCTTGTAAATATTCCTCAAGACTTCGCTGACCCGTATGATGCTCAAAAATTGCCCAAACTTTCTCTTTATAAACTAAAGCAGCCACTATATGGCTATTGCCCACATTGATGATGGTAATACCCTCACGCCATGAACGCTCGCGCACCTCAGATGAACATAAAGCTCCTAAAATTGCCGCAGTACCAGTATCACAAACTGGGCCACCACTACATTGCTGAATAGTGGCAAGGCGAGTAAGTTCTGCAGGAACATCATCGTATAACCACTCTTCCGCTGAGTTTGAGTGCTCAAGTAACTTACGCCATGCAAGCATCCGCCCCAGACGATTACCCTCAAGGTGAATGCCATGATCTTGCGCTGCCGCCAAAATAATATTGGGCAATGGCAAACTTAATTGCTGTAAAAAGTGTTGCCAAAAATTAGGGGCATAATCAGTTAAATAAATAGGTACAGCATCCCTTGGAGCTGTTTCTGCAATGGTAATGCCCATGGCCTTAACCCGCTCTATATCATCATGCAAAGCAGCCGCAGCAGCACTTGAACACGATACCGCAAAGCCAGATTTTAGATGCGCACTTAAGGCCCTAAAAAATCCACCACCCATATTATGACCATAAAGCCAAATATGCCGCTTCTGTGCTGTGAGCGATACAATGCGCTCTGCTATCATTCGTGCAGGTGCTGGTATGACAAATCGTGGCCAATTTTCTGGAGTCATTTGAGGGCGCGCCAATAGCACGTCTTGCGTGCCACTGCCTATATCAAGGCATAGAATTGGCCCAGTTTTAGCTAAAAATTCAAATTCATTTTTTAATTCTTGCGACATATAAAGCCTCAATATTAAGATAACAACAGAAACTTATAACTTGATTGCCAAAACTAAGCAAGCATAGCCAGTATACAATATTTGCAAAGCTTCAAAAAAACTCCTACAACATTGACTCTCCCAAATATTTCAAACTCACACTCAAACTTAATTTATAATTAAACCAAAAAAAACTTGCCAATGAGCAAACTTTTCTATATAGAACTCTTCGCGCCGAGGTGGTGGAACTGGTAGACACGCTATCTTGAGGGGGTAGTGGCAA
>CAYJDF010000195.1:0-3384 GCA_964368845.1 uncultured Desulfovibrionaceae bacterium | reverse complement strand
TCGACAATCTTATCACCTGTCATCAGCGTGAATTAGAAAAATTGAAAAATATAAAGAAATCACTACTAGAAAAAATGTTTGTATAAGCAGAAAAATCATCAGAATGAGGAAGGAGTACCAAGATGATATTTAAGTCAGAATTAGAATTTGAAAAAGCCTTAGTAGACTTATTGACAACAAAAGGATGGGAAAGCGAAGTAATAATGAATCCAACTGAAAAAGATTTATTAGATAACTGGGCGAATATCCTTTTTGAAAATAATAGAGGTATTGATAGATTGAATGATATTCCACTTACTGATAGTGAAATGAATCAAATTATTGAACAGATAGTGAGTTTAAAGACGCCTCTGAAATTAAATGGACTAATAAATGGGAAAACTATTTCAATTACGCGTGATAATCCAGAAGATAAACTGCATTATGGAAAAGAAATAAGTTTAAAGATATATGATCGAAAGGAAATTGCTGCAGGGCAAAGTCGTTATCAAATCGTTCGCCAACCTAACTTTGGAAAAAGAAATCATATATTGAATTCCAGAAGAGGAGACGTGTTGCTTTTAATTAACGGAATGCCAGTATTTCATATAGAGTTAAAGGGAAATGGAATTCCAGTCAGTCAAGCAACAATACAAATTGAAAAATATGCACGTGAAGGAATATTCTCAGGATTCTTTAGTTTGGTGCAAATTTTTGTTGCAATGAATCCTGATGAAACAGTATATTTTGCGAATCCTGGACCAGAAGGGAAGTTTAATACCGACTATTATTTTCACTGGGCAGATTTTGATAACGAACCAATTAATTACTATAAAGATATAGCATCTAAGGTACTTTCGATTCCAATGGCACACCAGTTAATAGGGTTCTATACAGTAGCAGATAACTCAGATGGGGTATTGAAAGTAATGCGTAGTTATCAGTATTACGCAGCCAACGCAATTTCGGATAAAGTGTCTAAAACGAAATGGGAAGAGGAAAATCAAAGAGGTGGGTTTATATGGCATACCACAGGATCTGGAAAAACCATGACGAGTTTTAAGTCTGCACAGTTGATTGCAAATTCAGGAGATGCAGATAAAGTCGTTTTCTTGACGGATAGAATTGAGCTCGGTACACAGTCATTGAAAGAATACAGAGGTTTTGCTGAAGCAAACGATAGTGTACAAGCAACGGAGAATACAGATGTACTTATAACAAAACTTAAAAGTTCAGATTCCTCTAATATATTGATTGTAACGTCGATTCAGAAAATGAGTAATATCAGTGAAAGTGTAGAAAAAATAAT
Organism: uncultured Desulfovibrionaceae bacterium; assembly: GCA_964368845.1. Taxonomy (GTDB): domain Bacteria; phylum Desulfobacterota; class Desulfovibrionia; order Desulfovibrionales; family Desulfovibrionaceae; genus CAYJAD01. The sequence continues at coordinate 2,096 of CAYJDF010000195.1, read as the reverse complement.
TACAGAGGATATTGAAATTATTAACCGAAAAAGGGTAGTGTTTATTGTAGATGAAGCACATAGATCAACATTTGGAGATATGCTTCGAACAATAAAACACACATTTACTCGGGCTATCTTTTTTGGGTTCACAGGAACTCCGATACATGAAGAAAATAAAAAAAAGTTAAGTACAACAGCTACAATATTTGGGAATGAATTACACAGATATAGTATTGCTGATGGGATTAGAGACAAAAATGTTCTAGGTTTTGATCCATATAAAGTATTAACTTTTAAAGATAAAGATGTTAGGCAAGTGGTTGCACTAGAAAAAGCAAAATCAAGTACAATTGAGGAGGCACTATCTGATGAAAAGAAATCTGAAACGTATTATCATTGGATGGACAGCGGCAAGGTAAAAATGTATGGTGTAAAGGATGAAGCGGGGGAATATACAAAAGGGATAGAAGATTATTTACCAAAAGAGCAGTATCAAATGCCAGCACACCAAGAGAAAGTGGTTGAAGATATATGTGACAACTTCATGACGTTAAGTCATAATTATAAATTTCATGCAATATTTGCAACTAGTAGTATCCCAGAAGCTATTACATATTATAGGATGATCAAAGAGCGAAATTCATCGCTGAAAATAACCTGTCTTTTTGATCCTAATATTGATAATAAAGAAGGTTTTGCTTTTAAGTCGGATGGTTTAGTTGAAATTATTGATGATTATAATAAGAGATTCGGACAAGAGTTTACACTATCAACAAGCGATAAGATGAAGAAAGATATCGCTCTGCGCCTTGCTCATAAAGAGTATTATAAGGGAATAGAAAAAACACCTGAAAAACAAATTGATTTGCTAATTGTTGTGGATCAGATGTTAACGGGGTTTGATTCAAAATGGATAAATACACTGTATATGGATAAAAAAATAGAGTATGCAAATATTATACAAGCATTTTCTAGAACAAATCGATTATTCGGTCCAGAAAAACCATTTGGTACAGTGAGATATTATCGTAAACCACATACCATGGATGAGAATATTAAAGCAGCAGTAAAACTATATTCAGGAGATAAACCAGTTATTCTTTTTGTAGAAAAACTTCCAGAAAACTTGTCACAGATGAATGAGATTTATTCAAACATTAAAGAAGTATTTAATTTTGCAGGTGTACCAGATATGGAAAAACTTCCAGAGGATAAAGCTGAGAGAAATCAGTTTGCAAAATTATTTAAAGAATTTAACATGTACTTGGAAGCAGCGAGAGTGCAAGGGTATAAGTGGGATATAGCTGTGTACGATGGGGACAATGAGGAAATAGAGCCTATTTTTGTGGAATTTACAGAAACGGACTTTCTAATATTGGCTAGCAGATATAAAGAATTACAAAAGCCCCCAAGAGACGATGACGATAAAATAGAGACTGTGCCTTACGATCTAGTAGGTTACTTAACAGAGATCGATACAGGTAAGATAGATGCAAGTTATATGAATCGTACATTCGAAAAATATTTGAGATTGAGAGAACAGGACAGTGTTTCGAAAGAGTTATTGGAACAAGCGTTGAATGAATTACACAAAACATTTGCAACACTTAGTCAAGAAGAGCAAAAATTTGCAGAATTATTTATGCGAGATGTAGAAAAAGGAGAAGTAATACCAGCTGAAAATATGACATTAAGGGATTATATAACGGAGTATCAGCAAAATACATATAATGACCAAATTCATAGATTTGCAGAGGCGTTAGGACTAGATGAAGATATGTTAAGAACACTAATGAATATGGGGGTGGATGAGTCTAACATAGATGAGTTTGGTAAATTGGAGCAATTAAAAAATAGTGTAGATAAAGTTAAGGCTAAAAAATACTTCGAAGAAAAAGAAAATACAATATTAATTCCACCAAAGGTAAATATTAAGATAAACAAGGTATTGAGAGAGTTTATTCTTCAAGGTGGATTTGAGATTTGATTATGAGCCATTTACTGATAAAAGCTAGAAGAAATGGTGAAAAAATGAATAGTTATACATTATTAGATAAAGAGTCAAGAGTTTTCTTGGCTCTTTTTCAATATACTTGGGAACAGCGTGAGTTGGG
>CAYJDF010000194.1:0-3417 GCA_964368845.1 uncultured Desulfovibrionaceae bacterium | reverse complement strand
TTCCATTGCGCGGAGAGGTAAGATGCATTAAGTCGCCTAGCTTGTCAATTATTTTTTTTACAAAACTTGAAGTTTTTTTTGACACTAGGTGTTCCAATCAACACCTTAACCTTAAAATACATCTATCGTGTTGACAAATTAGTCCAATATAATCAGCATATTTTAGTTTAGTGGCACACTCTATGCTAAACCATATTTACATCACAGATGAAAATAATTTTTTGGAGTTTTTTATGGCAAAGCAACTTTGTATAATTCATGCGAACTGTCAAGGCGACAGCATTAAGCAGTTGCTACTTAGTACTCCTGCCTTTAGTAATTTTTTTTATATAGAAAAATATACTAACTATTTACACGATAATATTCCTACAACTTCATTGAAAAATTGTAAATTATTTATCTATCAACAGCTAAGTGCCAGATGGGGTGAAAATGCAACGGATAATCTTTTGCAAAAGCTTTCCCCAAGCGCACAAACCCTTTGTATCCCAAATATGTTCTTTAATGGATATTGGCCTCTTTGGACTAATGCCACACATATGGCATATGGTGATATGCTAATTGAATACTTGGCACAAAACGGTTTAAGTATTGCGGAAATACTGCATATATATTTCCACGGTGACATTAGAGCTAAATACGATCTTGAACACCTTTTTAAAATTTCACGGACAAAAGAGATAGAAAAAGAAAAAAACTCAAATATCAAAACTTTAGATCTTATTGATAGTCTATGGCGCGAAGAGCTTCTATTCTACACCGTTAATCATCCAGCCCCAAGACTTGTGTTGCATGTTGTCGATGGAATCTTGGACTTGCTAGGAATGGGTAAAATTTCCCCTACGATACGTGATGCCTTTACTGCTCTTGAAGAAGAATTTATTCAACCTATTCACCCCCAAGTTACTGAACTTTTTAATCTATCTTTTGTAACAAAAAATCAACTTTATAATGTTTATGGTCAAAAAATGAACTTCGAACAATATACCACCGCCTATGTTAATTGTAGGATGCAACAGGGTGTGGATAAAATAGATGATTTTGTTGTTTACCTTCATCTTTTAGCCCAAAAAGAGCATGGAACATGGGCAGCATAGATAAAATTCTTGTTGTAAGAGCATCTGGTGGGCTTTCTAATCGTTTGCAAGCCGTAATTTGTGGTGTTGCTTATTGCTTATTAAGTGGAAGATCCATATGCGTTGACTGGAGAGATGGATTATACTCTGATGATTTTTCTAATGTATTCCCACTTTGGTTTAACATAGAGGGAATTAAAAGTGTTACGTATCAAAATATGGAAAGGACGTATGGGCAAGATGCTTGCATTATGCCCGTATTTTGGCATGATTGGATAAAAGACCCCATAGCTATTGAATATTTATTTGAAGGCAATAGTCACATGCAAGAAGCCAATGTAGCACGCACAGCAATAAATATTGAGCAATTTGATCTGAAAGAAGATATTGTAATATTTTGGTCTTGGGATACAAGTCCACTAACAAGGATTATTCCACAACTTAAAGAAAAATTTTCGCATTTAGCAAAGCTAAACCAAATTCAAATTGAAAGATATTTACTAAAGACATATGTGAAACCTGTACAAAAGTTAGAACAAGAAGCCCAGGATTTTTTTGTGAAGCATTTTAAAAATATCCCAGTTGGTATACATATTCGACATACCGACCTGCAAAGTCCGCTACCACAAATGCTTGAACAGTTAAAACTAATAGCGGGACATGATGAAAAAATATTTTTATGTACAGACAATGAGCAAGTAGAAAGAATGGTACAAAAAATTTTCCCACACACGGTCACTCGCCCCAAAATTTATCAAGGACCAAATATCCCACTGCATAGTTACGTTGAGGGCATTAGCAATGTGCAAAAAGGCCATGATGCCATTTTAGACATGCTCTTGCTGTCTAAGTGCAAAGATATTATCCACTACCAACGCTCATCCTTTGCACGAATACCTGCTTTGCTATCAAATCTTGAACCTAAAAATATACATGCTTTATCATAATAAACTACATCATTCCAAGAAAATACGTATAATTTGATGCAGGTTAAAAACTTATCGGTAAAAAAAGTATTCATATTAGCGGTTTGATAGTTAAACAAAAAACCTTCAATCAAGTAAAAAATACCCAATTTATGCTTTTATAGAGTAAAACTAACAATAAAAAATAAATTTTTAAAAAAAATATTTTTTAAGGCTTTAAATAAACATAAAACACTTAATTAACACAAAATTTATCTTTCATCTACCATACCTCACCCAATGAAATGTAAAAAAATTGTTTTTGCAGCATAATTTTTCTGTACATCACTGTTAAAATATGTCAGAACTGTCTTGCGGAAGATTTTTGTCGCAACTTAACTTTTAGGAAGGAGTTTAGAATGAAACATGTTCGTATTGCTTTAGTGGCTCTTGCAGCCATGCTGGTTATGTCTGCACCTGCTCATGCACTTCAGGCAGTTGGTATCCATGATAAGGTTACCGATGGTATCCTTATGCTTGTTGACCAATCTGGTTCTATGTATATGAAGCATAAAGCCACTGGTGTAGAAAAAATTGAAATGGCTAAACAAGCTCTTGTACGCTTGAATGCCAAAACCCCTCTTTTAGGCTATCAAGGTGCAATTTGTGCTTTGACTCCTAACGCTGTTGTAGCCCCTGCTGGTGCATGGGATCGTGCAGCTTGGTACGGAACTCTTAATAGCATTCCAAATGGTGGTGCTATCTACGGTCGTTTGACCCCTCTAGGTATGGGTCTTGACGGCGTTGCTTCTATGTTAGGTCAACTTCCTGGCAATACTGCTATGGTACTAGTATCTGACGGTAACGAAAACCTTGGCAAAATGGGTGTTCAAGCCTTACAAGCACTTTATGCTGCTTACCCAAGCACAGTAATGCACATCGTTTCTGTTGCTGATAAAGCTGAAGGACTAGCCGTTCTTAAGCAAATGGCTGCTCTTAAGAGTGAGTCCTTGTTTGTAGACGCTCGTGACATCATCAACACTGATGAGTCTGCTAAAGCTTTCGTAGCTGAAGCTTTCTATGATCCTACCATTCCTTCACAAGAAGTACAAAGTCTACGTTCTGTATACTTCCACACCGCGAAGTATGACATTACTAAAGCTACTGCAGAGCGTCTTGACCGTTTAGCAGTTGTGCTTAAGACTCGTCCAGAACTAAAAATATTTGTAGAAGGCTTTGCTGACGTACGTGGTAGCATTCCTTACAACCAAACCTTATCTGATAACCGCGCCATGGCTGTTAAGAACTATCTTGCCAGCAAAGGTTGCAACAACGAAATTATCATTGGTAAGGGTCGTGGCGAAACTAAAGAATATCCTTCTTATCAGCTTAACCGTCGTGTAGACATTATGGTTATCTGGGAATAATATTCTAAA
>CAYJDF010000193.1:0-3464 GCA_964368845.1 uncultured Desulfovibrionaceae bacterium | reverse complement strand
TTTCACACTTGCTGGTGAGTATGAATCACAAGCTGGTTGGTACTTCATAGGTTTCCTAGGTGTGCCACACATTTTAGCATTTGCTTTATTCTTAAGATTGTTTGTGTTTAAAAAACAAGCAGCTTAATATAAGGCTAGGCTACTTTCACTTTCGCTATGTAATGACTACCCTTACTGTCTTCACAGGAGTAGCGAATACTAAACAATTAAATGTTGAAGGCACTCATCTCCTAAAATGATTTACTTCACATAACTGAGGGCTATCTTTCGAGGTAGCCTTTTTTCACGCCTAATATTAAAAATTTATAATATTTTTTACAACAATTTGTTAATTTGCATTAAATTTTGAGAAAATCATTCTCATTATAAAATTAATTTAATCAATACTTATGTTTTTCCTTGTGAAGAAATGAGAAAAATATTCTCAAAAAAACATTTGTTGAAACCCTTTATTTGCAAGGGTTTCAAGCCTTTTTATGCTTGACATGTTGTTACTTGTTTGCTAATTTCTGATTATGAAGTGAACAAATATGAGTGTGATGGAGGGAAACATGTCAGATAAAAAAGAACATGGGCAAGATGCATTAGAAATTGTGAATGACCCTAAAAACAGGGTTTCTGCTAAAGATGTGCTTGGCGATGCTGTAAATGAAGCAAACGTTGAAATAACAAGTGGTGTTTCTAGACGTAATTTATTGAAATATGGCGCTGGTGCTGCTGCAGTTTTATCTGTTGCGGGGTCTGCTGCAACTGGTTTTGCAACAGGGCGTTCTGCAGAAGCTTATACTGGTTCAGGTAGAACAACACTAGGTAAAGACCAATTTTTTAATCGTGAGCCATTCCGTGCAGAAGTTCCAGCAATGATGGATGACAAAGTTGGCAACGAACCTTATAAACGTGTTGATTGGCGTGGTATCGTTTTTGAACGTAGAAATGCCGTAGTAGCACTAATGAAAAGTAAACAATGGAACCCATCTATGGGAGTTGAGGCTATGCCTGGCTCTATCGGCGACTATTATCGTGAAAATCCAAAAAGTCTTGAGTGGCTATTAAAGGCACTTGATAATTTTGCAAAAGCAGCAAAGCACTTTAAAACAACTTCTGCTCGCGAGCAGTATAGTATATTTTACGCTTACGAATCTGCGTATAAACAAGGCTTGACACAAAACGACCACTTGCCACCAAACCCACGCATGGAATATAGCAAAACTAAAGTACCTATAACACCTGAGGAGTGGGACTATAGAGGTGTTGAGGATAGGAAGTTTGAATTCCAATCGCCAGCACATGCAGCAAAATTAATTAAAAATATGGCACATGTATTTGGTGCTTCAGTCGCAGCTGTAACTAAGCTAGACGAACGTTTTGTATTTGCTGACCATATGCGTGGCTTGCCAGACAACGGGCATGGACAATGGGGAGATAAAATACCTAGCCACTGGAAAAGCGTAATTGTTTTTGCTGTGCCAATGCATTGGGACATGACAGCATCAGTTGTCAACTATTCATGCGCATATGATGGCTACCACAAAGTGAGAAGTGTAGCAGGGTTAATGGAAGCATTCATTAAAAAGCTAGGCTATCCAGCACGTGCGCAAGTTCCTGGTAACGATTATGAAATCATGATGACTCCACATGTATTACTATCAGGTTTAGGTGAGTATGCAAGGGCTGGTTATGCAATGGTGCCAGAGCTTGGCAGTAACTTTAAACCAGCGGCAGTTATTACGGATATAGAGTTTGACTATGATAAACCAATCAATATCAACATGGCCTCGTTTTGTAAGAAATGTAAAATTTGTGCAGATACTTGCCCAAGTGGTGCTATTGAGACGACTGAAGAACCTACACAAGTTGTGCGCGGATATAAGCGCTGGAAGCTTGACGAAGATAAATGCTTTGCACAATGGTGGGGCGGTGCGTTGACGTCATCTACTTGCGGTGTTTGCTTAGGTGTTTGTCCGTTTACACGTAAAAACACATGGATCCACGCAATCTCTCGTGAACTAGATGCAAGAGATGCTACAGGAATTGTTGGCTCTACGTTGCTTGCTATGCAGTTGAACTTCTTCAAGTATCCAACGGGTGAAGAATTCAGAGCGAAGTGGGACGGCGGAAGAGAAGCTGTTTACCACAACCCACCATGGTGGATGAGGCCGGAGGATTTCTTTAAGGATATAGAGGTTGATTGGGAATACGACGGAATGCACTAATTTTTTGCTGTATTTTACTTTGATACGTTGTTGTTCCTCGAACTCTCTCGTCATGTACGTTTAGTGTACACTCACTCGAGAGTTCTGCGGTACGCCTAGTCTCAATGCAAACTCCTAGTAAAAAAGCATAATTAAGCAAATTAATAAATAAAATCGGAGGTAACATCATGTTTCCTGGTGTAGTAATGATCAATAGTTTATACTGGATGATTTTCGGTATAGCACAAATATTAATAATAGCAGGCGGATACGCTTGGTTGAAGTCGGTTGGCAAATCGGTTAAGCCGTGGCAAATGGCAATTTTATACGGTACATTTGCATCGTTTTTACTCGTTATCGGCGGTGGATTTACACTAGCTGGCGAATACGAATCACAAGCTGGCTGGTACTTCATAGGTTTCTTAGGAGTTCCACACATTTTAGCTTTTGCTTTATTCTTACGTTTATTCGTATTTAAAAAGGCTCAAACTTAGTATAAGCATAACAAACTAGCTATAACATTTTAACATAATAAAGGCTATCCTTAGGGTAGCCTTTTGTGTGATATCGCAAAGAGTGTGATTTTCAAATGTTGACATGTGTAGTTATTATTGTATATTATTTCATAATACATGTTCAGGATTTGCAAAAATGAAAAAGTCAAAGAGAGATGAAATTTTATCACAAGCACTTACTGTTTTATATGATAACCCACATGCATCCATGAGCGATATTGCGGGTAAAATCAATATATCTAGGGCAACTTTGTATAGGCATTTTGAAACACGCGAAGCGCTAGTTGTTGAGATATATGCGAACAACCACAAAAAGTTTATGGCTATTTTAGCGCCTATTCTTAGCGAGCCGATATCTGCAAAAGAAAAGTGTATAAAGTTCTTTAGGCTATATATTCCGTTTAGCTTAATGAATGAATTTATAATGCATAACCAATTCTATGTTAACTATAAAGAGGGGCGCGAAGCGTATGAGGAAAAGAAAGATGTCATGCGTGAACTGATTAGGCAGATGAAAGAAGAAGGCGATATTGATAAATCACTATCTGACGAGTGGATGACCGTACTGTTTAAAAACCTTGTGCGCACATCTTGGGAAGTTGTCAAAAGTGGGTATGCTGGTGTAAATAGCGTCGTTGAAAATATCGAGCACCTACTGTTTAGGAGTAAGTAGCGACTACTCTATCTCTTGACATAACCACATTTACGATATATATAAGTCTATGAGGTGAAGGATGAAAAGAGGTGGCGAAAAGAT
>CAYJDF010000192.1:2139-3494 GCA_964368845.1 uncultured Desulfovibrionaceae bacterium | reverse complement strand
TTTATTAAATTTTTATGAAAAAAGTGAATTATGGAACATAGACGACGGAACATTATTGCATATGTGGTATTGGTATATGTTGCCTAAGACCTGTAGCAAAACCTAACAAGTACAGCAAGTTTTTAACACTGTAAGACACAAAGTATAAATGAAGTACTTTTATAGTATACTTAACATGCTCCATGTCCACGTAAAACCACAGGAATAGTACGCGCCAAAATCCACAAATCCATCCAAAGCGACCAATTAGTTACATAGTAATTAGTATACCATAAGCGTTGCTCATAGGTTGTTAAGTTACGTCCAGAAATTTGCCATAACCCTGTAATACCGGGCTTTACTGAACTATATTCTAAGTATATTTCACCATAACGGTCTCTTTCCTTTTCCAATATGGGGCGCGGTCCCACAAGACTCATACTACCCATAATAACGTTTATAATTTGTGGAAGCTCATCAAGGCTGGTTTTACGTAACACCTTACCCACTGGCGTAATACGCGGATCATTTATAATTTTTTGATTTTTCTCCCACTCTTCACGATATTGCGGATTATCTTTAAGGTATTGACCTAAAATTTCATCGGCATTGGGCACCATCGTTCTAAACTTATAAACACGAATTTTTTTACCATTTTGGCCCCATCGCTCATTGATATATATAGGGCTAGACCTAGTGCTAAGCCAAATCGCAGCACTAATTATTATACCTAATGGAATAATAATCGTCAGCAATGATAAAGAAAAAAGCAAATCAATACACCGTTTTACAAAAAGACGTCTTGTGTCAGTTAAGTTTTGGCGCACAACAAAGCCCATGGATGTACCTAAAACGCGTGGAGCAAGCCAAAACTTCTTTTGTTTCACCACACCACAAGGAATAAACAACACATTGCGGCAAAAGCGTGTAATTTCTTCAAAAATTTTGGAATTGGCGCGAAGCTCATCTTCAACTCCACACCAGACAAACATAGGATGAGAATATGAATTTTGTATGGCTATGATTTTTTCTTTCCAATGCTTATCATCTAAGTCAATTGATAGATAGGCCACTGGTTTCAAACCACGCTCCGGATAGTCAACCATTTCATCCCATAATTCTTTACACCTTTCTGCATCTTGTAAAAAAATTGTAGGACATCCCCACCAATCTTTACGGCAAAGCCTTCTTCTTACTGCACCACGCAACACCGGAACAGAAAAAACACTTCCAAACCACGAAAAGAGTAAAATAGCACGTGAATATTCAACACTGCTTTGAGTCATAAAAAGCACTAACAAAACTACAAGGTAGGTCATCGAAACCGTGAGAAAAATATGTTTGACTTCGCGATGAGGTGGGGGCAGTGGAATCTG
>CAYJDF010000192.1:0-2039 GCA_964368845.1 uncultured Desulfovibrionaceae bacterium | reverse complement strand
AACTTATTAATTATTAGTTTTTGATTTTATTCAAAAATTACTCTTTCAAGCTACACTTATATGACCGTGCTTGGCAAGAAAATTCATCATATAAAAATACATTTAAATTCACATAATAAGCTTATTAATTAGATTAACTTTCCCTTAAACCAAGATTTATTTTTATGATATCAAGCATTACTGCTCATAGTATCATGCTTTAGCTCTTAAGCTCAATACTTGCGTCATGTCTAAGAGTTTGATAGTTTAAAAAATTGCCTTAACAATACATAAATTCTCAAGGAGAACACAGCATGAGAAAATTCTTACTTTTTAGTGTGGTGACACTTTTATTAGTAAGCTTTGCAGGCACAGGCTTTGCAAAAACCTATGTAAATGGCATTGATGCCAACTACCCACCTTTTGGCTATATGGATGAAAAAGGTAAGCCAGCAGGCTTTGATGTTGAATCCATGGACTGGATTGCCAATAAAATGGGCTTTAAGGTTGAACATAAACCTATTGCTTGGGACGGTATTATACCTGCCTTGCTAGCACGTCAAATTGATATGATTTGCTCCGGCATGAGTATCACCGAAAAAAGACGTCAAATGGTTGAGTTTTCCAACCCATATTGGACTGTTTCCCGCGTGTTTATTGTACCCAAGGCTTCTAACCTTACTCCAGCAGAAATTCTTTCTAAGCCTATAAAGCTTGGTGTACAACGTGGCACTTCTGAAGCTGATGCCATGCAATCCGAACAAAAAGAAAAAAATTATCCTTTTGAACTTCGTTTTTATGAGTCTGCACCGCTTATTGTTGAAGATATGCTAAATGGCCGTATCGATGCAGGCCTTATGGATGCTCTTCCAGCAGAAGACTCAATTGCTAAGGGTAAGGCAGTAAAGAAAGCTGGTGTGCATGGTCAGCCTGATCAATTTGGTGTAGCTATTCGCAAAGATGATAAAGAGCTTCGTCGTTTAGTTGATGAAGGCTATAAGTTGCTTATGGCTGATCCATATTGGAATGAGTTAAAGAAAAAGTATCTTAGCAAATAAATTTATTAAATTATTTTACTATGCCCCCTATTAACTCTTAGGGGGCAATATTTACTATGGAAGCATTAAAAGTTGTAGTTGACGCACTGCCCTATATTTTAGGTGGAAGCTTGGTTACCATTGCAAGTGTTTGTATTGCTCTTGCCATGGGCTTAGTGCTTGGCATTCCTCTGGCTGTCGGCCAAGTTTATGGTCATAATTTTATAAAAAAAGCCGTTGCTTTTTATGTTTGGATTTTTCGAGGCATACCCATTTTAGTGCTTCTTTTTTTATTTTTTGGACTATTTGTTAGCCTTTCCTTACCTGCAGACCCATTTATAATAGCTTGCCTTGTGCTTGGCTGCACTAGCACTGCTTATCAATCGCAAATATTTCGAGGTGCAATCCAAGCCATTTCACATGGTCAGTTAAAAGCTGCCCGTGGTCTTGGCATGACTGATTTCCAAGCCATTAGACATATCATTTTGCCCCAAGCCATGCGCATGTCTATACCTGGTTTTGCTAATGAGTTTTCCATACTGCTCAAAGATTCTGCCATATGTTATGTGTTAGGTACTCAAGAAATTATGGCAAGAGCAAACTTTGTAGCATCAAGAACGCATGAACATCTTGCCCTTTTTGCTGCAGCAGGTATTTTATACTTTGTTATAACACTTATAGGTGTACGCCTTTTGCGTATACTCGAACAAAAAATTTACGTACCAGGCTACGCCATTAATTAGGTTTTTATATTATGAATTCCCCTGTACTTAGCATAAAAAATGTTTCCATTAAAATTGGTGGTAAGTCAATATTACAAAACTGCTCCCTTGATATTAAACGTGGGGAACTAAAAGTTTTAATTGGCCCTTCAGGCGCAGGTAAAAGTACTTTATTGCAATGTATTAATTGTTTAATTCCACCTGATAGCGGTCAAATTTGGCTTGAAGATCAAGAACTTGATATGCACAATAAAAATAAGCTTTGTTCTTTTAGAGCACAAGTTGGCATGATTTTTCAAGA
>CAYJDF010000191.1:0-3560 GCA_964368845.1 uncultured Desulfovibrionaceae bacterium | reverse complement strand
TGCCCAAAAATATCCGTACCCACACGCACTAAGGTTGAACCAGCCCACACAGCAGCTTCTAAATCTCCTGACATACCCATGGAAAGATGCGGTAATTGCATACCTAAATCCCTGCTCAAATCATCTCTAAGGCTGCGTAAAAGTTCAAAATGTGGGCGCGCAGCCATACCAGCATCAAAAAACGGTGGCAAGCACATAAGCCCTTGTAAGGCTAAATGTTCACACTTAACAATCTTTTCGGCAAGTTTTGGTAAATCTTTTATACCTATGCCAGATTTTTGTGCCTCTGCACCCACATTAACTTGGATTAGTACTGCTTGGCATATGCCAAGAGCACTTGCATGTTGATTTAAAAGAAGGGTAAGTTTTTCTGAATCAAGGGTGTGTATTAAACCAAAACGCCCAACCACATCCTTGGCTTTTCGACTTTGTATGTGACCTGTAAAATGCCAATTCAGTTTTGTGTCAAGGCGTTTTGACAGTTCATCTTGTTTTAAAAGAGCCTCTTGAACATAATTTTCGCCAAAATCCACTTGCCCAGCCTGAGCCACTTGCACCATACTTTCAACACTTTGTAACTTTGATATGGCCACAAGTTTTATTTCATCTGTTCTACCTGCATCTTGCATAGCTTGCTTAATGCGCTCTTGTACCATGCCAAGACCAATACGGTCGTCTTGCACCATACTTACTCCTGCATCATACCAAGATTTCGTAAAAAATTAACATCCTCTGTCCAGTTTTCGCGCACCTTAACCCAAAGCTCCAAGTGCACCTTACCATCCAAGAGTCCAATAATGTCTTTTCTAGCCGCAGTGCCAATGGCCTTTAGGGCAGATCCGGCCCGCCCAATGACTATGGCTTTATGTGAAGATCTAGCAACATATATCACAGCATGAATAATGGTTTGACCACGCTCACTATCTTCCTCCCACTGCTCAATATCAACCGCAACTGAATAAGGCACTTCTTGTTTCAAGTGCAAAAAAAGCTTCTCACGTACAATTTCTGAAACCATAAAACGCAATGGAGCAGTAGAAAGTTGATCAGCGGGAAAAACTGCAGCAGCTTCTGGTAAAAATCCATAAATAATTTTTTTAAATGCATCAAGGCCATCACGGCGAAGAGCTGAAGCAGGAAAAATTTCTGCTTTAGGGAATATTTCGCTAAGGCGCGTTAAAAGTGGAAGCATCTTACTTTTATCACTAAATAAATCTATCTTATTAACCAAGATACATACTGGCCTATCTTCAGCAGCTAAAGCCTCACCTAATGCAGATAAATCAGAAGTTAAAAAATCTGGCTTACGAATATACAAATCTCCATCCAAAATAAGTACAATCATATCAGCCTGATGCATGCTTTGCCAAGCAGATTGCAACATGGTTTTGCTCAAACGCCCTCGCACCTGAGCCATACCTGGAGTATCCATAAAAATTATCTGCCCACAATCTTCGCTCAAAATACCCACGATTTGGTTGCGTGTAGTTTGAGGGCGTGGGGTAACAATGCTTACCTTTTGGCCCAACAGGGAATTTAATAATGTTGATTTACCAGCATTGGGAGGGCCCATTAAGGCCACCCAACCACAACGATGTTCCAAGCACTGCTTGCTTTTCATAAAACTCCCTATATTTATAATGATAAATTTTTTAAAATTGCTTTAATTATTAAATTTTGACTATGTGACTACGTCTTTTAATCAGCATATAAACCACAGCCACACCAACTAATTTACTAAGCACCATACCCACAAAGCTTATGGGGGTTGCCATGCCAATTAAGGTTAAAAATGCTAAAGTATCAAGCGGTACACCAATAAGACTTGAATAAACTATACGTTTTTCAAAAGGTTTTTTAGTAAAAGTAAAAACGGCCCAATCTGCCAGTTCGCCAAGTGCAAATGCCACAGCTGAGGCCAAAGCCAAGGCTGGCGTTGCAAAATACCAACTAAGCACACAACCTATAAGCATGGCCCAAAGTATATGATGCCCAACGCGTCTTTGGGCAAAGTCGCGCACCACAAAAATAAATCCCACCACCAAGGACATGGGTGGCCATAAGTCACCACTGGGTAAAACAACTGGCGGCACATGGGCAAAGCCAACATTGACAGCAAGGATAAGAAATACGTATATAGTAACATGTAACATGCCAAGCACCATATGCACCTTCTTGCTTGGTGTCAAATTTTATGAGGTGGATATGACTATACATGAAGTTTATGCAGCTATTGAAAAAATTGGATGTCTTACAATTAGTACCGAAGAAAAAGGTATTTTACATAGTAGAATTATTAGCATAGCCGGAGCGGATAATGATGGTATTTATTTTTTAACCATGACAGTAAAACCATTTTACAGGCAATTAATTAATAATCCTCATATTTCCATGTGCGGTATTTATCCTCACGGACGCAAGAATGGCAAAAATGCAGTGGGACAGCCTTACTTGGAGCCGGGTTATACACTACGCATCAATGGTCTAGCCTATGAACTGTCTCAAGATGAGCTACGTAAAAAAGCAGCCCAAGGGCACGAAGTATGTCAATATACTCTTGAAGAGCAAGAAAGATATCCAGACATGTGTCTATTTTGTGTAACCAAAGGGCAAGGTGAAATTTACGACTATGACTTTGAAATGGAAAAGCGGGACCACAAACTGTTGCGTACCTTCTTTACCTTTGGCGGAGCTAAACCTATGGAGCTTGGAGCAAGTATCGACCCAGAGCTTTGTATAGCCTGTGGAGAGTGCTTCACCGCATGCACATTTAAAGCCATTGTGCCAGGTGAACCTTATGAGGTAAATGCCAATCGTTGTGATATGTGTGGTTCATGCTCACTTGTTTGTCCTCAAAAGGCTATAAGTTACTAAATAAAAAGGCGGTGCAAGCAAAGCTCGCCCTATTCCTGATTTATTGATCGTGCTGACTTTGTCAGCACTCTGAATAAAAAAGGCGGGTAAAAATACCCGCCTTTTTTATTAATCTTTTATATAGACTTAGAAGCTGTAGTTAAAGAATACACCAGCTTTATAGCCATCACGTTTTACGCCTTGACCATCGTACTTATCCCAAGTTTCACCGTCAACACCGTTTACGATGTAACCAAGTTGTACGATAACGTCGAGGTTTTCATACATTTGATAAGTTGTATCAAGGTTGAATTCTAAGAGATAGTCATTGGTAGTTAAGTAAATCGCACCATTACCACCAACATTATTAAAGGCATCACCTACATATTTAGCCATTTCTGGGTTGTTAGTACCACGCCAGTAAGCTACACGGAAGGTATGAGAAAGATTTTCAACAAAGGACATATCCTTAAGATGAATACCAACACCCCAAGTACCAGTATAGCTTAACATTTGGTCGTAACCATTGTTATCGCCACTGGTCCAGTAGGAGTAACCAACTTCATTACCATCACCCATGAAAGAGGTGAAGTTACCAACAGCACTAAAGTATGGCATCATTTCGGAGCCGTTATCCACGTCACCGTCATCACCACTACCGTACCAAGCAAATAGACCAGGAGTACCCCAATCCATCTTGTATTCAA
>CAYJDF010000190.1:0-3586 GCA_964368845.1 uncultured Desulfovibrionaceae bacterium | reverse complement strand
CTTTTTCATCATTCCTCCAAAGCGAAATAAAATTAAATGATTTTGAAACCAAGCTACAAACTAACATAAAGTGGAAAAAAATAAAAGCCCAAAAGAGGCTTGAGGGCTTGAATTTTCATTAAAGACAAAAAAATGTATAATGACTTAATTTGATAGTTTTCAAGTAAAAAAAAATTTATAAAATTTCCAATTTACTAACGCTTGGGAATCTTTTTCTTTGCTCTTGGTGCAGTTAAGCAGCCAGAACGTGCAGCAATTAATTCTGCAATAATGGAAATGCCAACTTCTGCAGGGTGCAATGCACCAATGGGCACACCAATAGGACAACAAATACAAGCAAGTTCAGCAGCAGGTATACCTTCTTTGCGTAGAGTTGCAAAAAGTAGCTCTTGTTTTTTTTCATCACCTTGCACGCCGATATAGCGAGCTGAACTATGCAAAATATGGCGCAAAACTTCTAAATCCACATCAAAACTGTGTGTAGCTATAACAATATAATGACGTGGCCCAATATTATACCTTTTTTCAAGGTCAGCATAATTTTGACAATGTATGGCCTGACGAGCCGCAGGAAAACGCTCTGGCCTTGCATATTCTGAGCGTGTATCTACCACATCAACAATAAAACCAGCATAACTGGCAAGGCGAGATATTTCTTGAGCAATTTCACCAGCACCTACCAGCAAAACCACATGTTTTTCTAGTTCCTGCTCAGGGAAAAACTCTCCACCGGCAATGGCTAATGGATCATCACCCCAAAAATTATCTTCAACTTCATTATCCTCAACGTCCAAACTGAGTGGTTTTAGTTCTGACATATTGATTTCCCTAGGGTTAAATTATGACCCAGACATTTCTGAAGGATCTGGTATCCAGTCAGGAGCAAGATTTTCAAAGGAAGTGTAGCGAGATGTAAAAAGTAGCTCAGCAGTGCCCACGGGACCGTTACGTTGCTTACCAATAATAATTTCTGCCATGCCTTGCGCAGGGCGATCGGCGGGTTTGACATGCTTATATACATCATCACGATAAACAAACATGATAACGTCTGCATCTTGCTCAATGGCCCCAGATTCACGCAAATCTGAAAGCATGGGGCGTTTGTCGCTTCTCTCTTCCACTTTACGATTAAGCTGCGAAAGAGCAACAACGGGGATTTGCATTTCCTTAGCTAAAGCTTTAAGCGAACGTGATATTTCTGAAATTTCAAGCTCACGCGAATCAATGCGCCTGCTAGTACGCATAAGTTGCAAATAATCCACAATAACCATGCCCACACCATGTTCAGCTTTTAAGCGACGAGTCCTTGCTCTTAATTCCATGGTATTTAAAGCCGGAGTATCATCAATAAAAATAGGTGCATGTGAGATAACATCACATGCTTTATGCAACCTTATCCAATCATCATCTTTCAAAAGATATGGACGGCGCAAAAGTGATGCATCAACTTTAGCATATACTGCAAGCATACGTTGCATAAGTTGCTCTTTGGGCATTTCTAAGGAATATACAGCCACGGGCACATTTTGCATTATGGCAGCATTTAAGGCCATACACATGGCAAAAGCTGTCTTGCCCATGGAAGGACGCGCAGCCACGATAATTAAGTCAGAGGGTTGTAAACCAGCAGTCATATTATCAAGATTTGAAAAACCTGTTGTAACACCGGTAATGCTTTCCCTACTTTCCGAAAGACGTTCTAAATTTTTAATGACATTATCAAGCAATTCTTGCGTACCAATAAAATCCTTACCCATGGTACGCTCAGAAATGGAAAAAACCGCCTGCTCTGACTCATCAAGTAAACTGGTAATATCCTTAGAACTATCATAACAATTCCCAATAATACCAGCGCAAGTATCTATAAGCCCACGTTGCAAAGATTTATCACGCACAATATTGGCATAGTGTTCAGCATTGGCTCCACTCACAACAACTTGTGATAATTCACCAAGATATACAGCTCCACCAATCTCTTCAAGTTGTTGATGGTCTTTTAAATATTCTGCGGTAGTTACAAGATCAATGGGGCGCTTTAAATGATAAAGACTTAGAAATGCACTAAAAAGTATTTTATGCGTGGGCATATAAAAGTCATTTTCACGCAAAATATCCACAATCACATGCATAAGGTCTGGGCGTAAAATAATGCCACCAAGTACGGCTTGTTCTGCTTCAACACTATGTGGGGGGACTCGTTTTAATAAGGCATCTTGGGCGCGCTCCTCGGCAGTTTTGCGCGGAGCATTAGAGGAGTTATTGGCACTTGAATTACCGCCCAAAGTGTTGACACTTTGGGCGGTAGATTGATTATTATTCGGCAGATTGCTCGACATCTTGGGCTTCTTCCTGAGAGCTTGCTTCTTCAACAGCTTCTTCTACAGCAGGACTAGCCACAACGTCATCTTCTTCGTAGTGGCGTTCTTCACTCACAACTTTTACGAGTACATTAGCCATAACATCAGCAAAAAGGCGCACACGAACAGCATGCTCACCAAGAGTACGAATAGGTGTATCAAGTAAAATACGACGACGGTCCACTTCAACGCCAAGCTCAGCGAAGGTATCCCCAATAAGGCTCGAAGTTACTGAACCATAGAGTTTATCGTTTTCACCGACACGCATCTTAATTACAACATCAAGAGCTTCAAGTTTAGCACAAACACTTTGCGCATCACCACGCATAGTGTCCATCTTGGCTTCTAATTTCTTACGCTCTAGTTCAAAAACCTTTAGATTAGCAGGACTTGCTATCATAGCCATACCTTGAGGCAATAAAAAATTACGCCCGTAGCCAGCTTTTACTGTAACAACATCGCCAACCTTACCCAAATTTTCTACATCTGCACGGAGAATGATTTTCATATTGGCATCCTCCCTATATCATGCTTTTTTTCTTCACGGTACTATCGTGAGTAGCGGTGTAAATTAATAGAGCCATTTGACGCGCGCGCTTGATTTCACGTGTTAGCAAACGTTGATGCTGAGCACATGTACCAGTGATGCGACGGGCAATAATCTTGCCACGTTCAGTGATAAAATCACGTAAAATATCTACGCGCTTATAGTTTAATGGAAGTTCCTTATCCGCACAAAAACGGCAAAACTTACGACGAGGTGCAAATTTTTTCTTAAAAGCCATTTATGCAACCTCCTCAGCCACATTATCGGCCAATCTTACGGTAACAAATTTGTAAATGCCGTCAGTAATACGAATATTACGCTCAAGCTCTGCAATGGCAGTAGGTGGAGCTAAATATTCAAGACGTACGTAATAACCACGCATGTGTTTTTGCACTGGATATGCAAGATCGCGCATACCCCAAGCATCAACTACTACTTCCTTACCACCTTCGCGCTCTACAATACCGCTAAGGGTTGTAATAATACCCTCACGGTTTTCTGCAGCTAGCTCCGGAGATAGCAGAAGCAATGTTTCAAATTTTCTCATTGTCTCACTCCTTGTGGACGTATTGGGATTTAACCCAGAGTTGGCCCGTGTTTTGTACACGAGCAAGGAACAAAGGCTTATACATGCCACACACATTGCTGTCAATGTTTAATTGATAAGCTTTTTGCCATTTTT
>CAYJDF010000189.1:0-3611 GCA_964368845.1 uncultured Desulfovibrionaceae bacterium | reverse complement strand
AGAGAAATATTTAGATTATTAATGCCCCACCATTTCGGAGAATGGTGGGGCATTTATATTTACTATGAAATTATTTGCAAAACTTCTCGTTCGCAGTTCTTACAATTTATCTTTAGACTATTTTATCCCTTAATATCGCACAGTGTATTTTATCCTATATATTTATATATACTTCCTAAAATAATCATACAAACTAGGCTCAAAATAGTTATATATCATAAATTCCATAAGGTTACCCTCTCCGTCGCTATAATGCACTCTGATTTTTTCTGTTAAGTCATCATAGTACACTTTTTTTATTTTGCTAAGGTCAAACTCATTATTTATTTTTATCATCTCAGGTCTTCTATATTTTTGTTCTGTATAACCATATTTTAAGATATTATCTTCAATAACTAAAAGTTCATCTCTTCGGTCATTGCAATTTTCTCCTGAGTAATAACGAAGATTCGTAAATGATACCCAACCTATAGCAAAAGAAACAGTTCCCAAAATTAATAAAACAGGAACAAATTTAATAGGAATTTCAATGAAAGCAAATAAAATTAAATATATAAAAGATATTGGAACAAACGCTGTCATTGGAAGAAATATATTTTTAGTAATTTTCATTCTTTTTAGATCAGGTCTATTATTTATTATTTTCTTTGTAATTTCTTTTTTTCTATTATCACTAGGTTTAAATATTACACTTTCGCTAATTATATTTTCGTTAATCTCAGTAGATATTTCGTAACTGTTTTTTATCGTTTGATTTTCAATTATTGATTCAAATTCATCAACATCAGATCTTTTTAAAAAGAACATAATAGGATCTTTTATATATTCTCTTCTAATAACGTTACCATCTTCAAGTAATAGTTTTTCACACTCTCCATTTACTGTGCATATTCCTTTTGGATCATCATATGATATATTAGGTATATTCTGATAAATAAACTTTTGCGTAAAATATTTTTTCCCAATTAGAACAGAATCGTTTAAGTATAATGTAACTGTGTTTTCCATATTTTGAGCCGAAATCACGATGTCTTTTCTTTTCTTTGCAAATCTAATTTGCACCATTACTATAAGCCCTATTATAGCTGATGGTATAAGAGGGTTGCTTATAATTAAATCTAACCCCTCTTCTAAAAAAATTGTAAATATAAAAAGCATTGCTAAAATTGTAAAAATTATTAATAAAATTGGTTTCTTCTTATTTCTTATGTTTACTTGCCCTGTAAATTGTTTCATTTTTTTATTCCTTCTTATAATTCATTGCAAAGACTTTTAGTGCCAAGACTCCTTCTTTTTGATCTTTAATATCTGAGCCAATAAGGAAAGTACTAGCTCGAAACTTCATTTTTATTTTCTTTCCTTTATTATCTCTTTCTGTCATTTCAAAAATCACAAATGTCTGCGAAGGAATAAGTGATATTTTTCGTTTAATTTTTGCAATTTTACTTAATGGTATTGTCATCTTTTCTTCTATTCTGTCAGGGTGAAATGTCTCTAATACAACAAAATTTATGTTTTTTTGCGTCACCCCCATATAACAAAATTTATTTTGTAAAGCACCCGTAGCCGCTCCTACTCCTGAGCCTAAAGAACCAAGTGTTCCAAGTAGTGTATATGGCATGATATCTTTCATTGATGCCTCAATTGCCCCATAAATTTTAAAAGAATATTCTTCATCTTCTTTTAACAAAGCGTCCAAATACACATTTTTATCTCTTTCGTTTATTGCTCCCATTTTTATTTTCCTTTCTATTTTTTTCTAATAAACTTCAAAATACCTTTTTTCAGTCTAATACATTTCACGGAAAGATTTAATGTTTTCTTTATATAGTGAAAAATCATAATTTTCTTTATTAATATAATATATTGCTATTTTAGACTCAATATTTGTATCTTCCCACTCATCAAGAAACTCTTTTGTATTAGTATTAAATGCATTCAAATCAATATATTCGTCACAAACAAGAATCCATATATTAGGCCTGCCTGTCAAATGCTTTTCTCTTTCATTAAAAAACTCATCTAGTGTTATTTCTTTATAGTCTATTTCTCTCGTATATACTAAATTAAATCCTAACGAAATTTTAAACTCTTCAAAATATTTATCAAGATAACCAGACACCAAGTCTTGATATTCTTCTTGAACTACATATCCCATATAATTATCTTCTAATATTGGTTCTTCTAACCATTCCCAAGTGGTTTCTTCACTAGAATCATCATATTCTTTTACATACATATTAACATAAAGCCATACTTCCTCACCGTCATAAGATTTTGTCTTTGCTTCCATATAGTAATACCTATTATCAAAGTTAGGCGAGGTCACATATACATCATAATAATCTATTTTGCCATATTTGTTTAATAAATATTCTTCTGCCATTACCTGAAACTCTTCTTTTGTAAAATCCAGTGCATCACTATTTTCTTCAAAATTCGTACTACATCCATTAAACAAAATTATTAAAAATAAAACACTTATTATGCAAATTTTCTTCATGATTTTTCTCCAAATTTTTTCGCAAATTCTGTAAAAATTTTAGCATTTTCTTTTTGATTTTTAATGTCTGTAAACACAGGGCCACTCATAAGAGAAATTTTGAGTTTCTTTTGCTTTTTTTTGTTCTCATTACTTTTTATTTTAATATATATCATTCTTCTTTTGGGGATAATGCTTCTTCTAGTTCTAATTTTATCAATATCTTTGATTGGAATTGCTACTTTTGCATCTACTCTATCTCGCTCAAACTTTTCTAAAGTGACAATATTTAAACTATTTTCAGTTAAACCTATATAACAAAATATATTACTTAATGCTCCTGCTGCTCCTGCCATACCCGAACCCGCCATACCAAACGCACCTAAGCCCCCGTATGCTGCAAGCTCTTTATTGCTTGCCATTAATGCTGCCCATACTTTAAATTCATACTCTTCACCCTCTTTTAACATACTATCTAAAAATACATTTTTATCTCTTTCGTTTATTGTGGTCATTTCTATTATCCTTTCTTTTAATAAACCTCAAAGTATCTCTTAATATAATCTTCTAGTGGAAATTTATAATTTTCTTCATTTACATAGTTTATTCCAATGCTACTTTCTTCATTTGTGTCTTCCCAAGTATCCAAAAATTGTTGCGTCTTAATATTAAATTCATCAACGCTGTAATATTCATCGCAAATGAGTATTGATATCCCTACTGGTCTTGTTGGATGTGTTTTTATTTCATTTAAAAACTTATCTAATGTTATTTCTTTATAATAAGTTTCCCCTGTGAAAACAAGAGAAAATCCTACATTTATTTTAAACTCCTCAAAATATTCTTTTACATAACTAGACACAAAATCTTCATACTCTTTTTCTACTAAAAGGCCCATATAATTATCTTCTAATATTGGTTCTTCTAACCACTCATCATTTTCTTTTACATGCATATTAACATAAAGCCATACTTCCTCACCGTCATAAGATTTTGTTTTTGCTTCCATATAATAGTGTTTATTATCAAAATTAGGTGGAGTTACATATATATCATAATAATTTATTTCGCCATATTTGTTTAATAAATACTCTTCTGCCATTACCTGAAACTCTTCTTTTGTAAAATC
>CAYJDF010000188.1:0-3622 GCA_964368845.1 uncultured Desulfovibrionaceae bacterium | reverse complement strand
CTGTATGGTGCGCGCTTTTTTGTGTCCATTAAGAAAGCGACAACGTGGTTGCGTATACTGCCTTTGGCGATAACAGTATTTCAACACCTCTTTGCAAGATTTGTAGTAGGTAAAAAAAGCAATAGTACTTTGTAAAGCAATTTTTTTACTCAAAAGATCAGTTGGCAAAGGTATCTCTTTTAAATATAATACACCTTACAGCAATATTACGAAAATATTCTGACGTAGTTTCAATTTGTGGGAGTAAGCGTATGCCTATGGATATTTTAGATACACTATTTGTTGAAGAAAAGTGCCTTGACAGTTTTTTTATGCTTGAAGATACTTTTTGGGAAGTACATGGTTTAAGTGATACCCAAATGAAGGCCTTTACAACTTTTTTAAAATGTGCAGAATTAATGAAAGTAACCAGAACAACCTCTTTAGTAAAAATAGTGAAGCATATTGGCTGGAAATCCGATACAGCTTGGGGTATTATACTTGTCAATCTAGCTGTAAATAACCCACAAGTAATGTGGTATATTCGTAATTTTGAAATTTCAAAAAACTACTCAAAAGATGTAGTTTTAAATATGTTACAGGACAAAACAATAAACAAAGATATAGCTCTTAATGTATATGAAACATATAGAAATATGTTGAAAATGTATCTTGGAACATCCTTAAATTTTGGTACTGTGAAAGATGATGGAACATGCATTCGTACAAAATGTTCCATTTCTGACCCAAGAGTTATACTTTATGCATTATTTAAATTTGCTGAAAATCGCACATATATTATTTATAGTGATGAAAATTTCAAAACAATTCTAAATCATGTTTTTGGTCTCAGTGATAGCGAAATTATTCCCATCGCAAAAAGTTTATCTGAAAAGTATCCTGACTTTATAAGCTACAAGGATATGCAAACCCCAGAAACAATCACCCTTGCAAGAAACAAGAAAACTACAGATATTCTTACTCTTTTTTGGGGAGAACATATCGAATACCACCATGTATAGTTTTTCAACTGCCTATTAAGACACTCGGCTATTGCCCCATCCCTTTATAGTTGCTTCAGCTTTGCTAAATAAGCTACCTCGGGACATGATATTGCCAAAGCTCTAATTATAACAATTCGTTATAAATAAACATCATGTTATATTAGTGTGTTACACACAATTGAATCTTTTTAATTCTGTATGTATATGATTAAATCACAACTTAGAAATGCAAGCAGCGACATGGTAGCCACCCAACATAACCAACCTAGCGTAAATACCTTATAAAAAGCCTTTAATTCCAGCATCAACCAGAACTAAAGGCTGCAAAAAAAGCAAAAATAAAAAACACTAAAAAACAAAATACTTTCTAAATAAGAAGTTCCCAATAAATCCTACAATAGAGGCCCAAGCCTTACTCCACATAGCACCTACACCTAAAGCTATAAGACCGGTAGTAACACCATAATCTACCCCACCCATAACTAGTAGAGTTATAATATAGGCTGTTATCTCGCCCTTATTGGACCAGCGTGCATTGTGCCTAAATAAAATAGTAATACAAAGTAAATAGTTTACTATAGCCGCAAACACAAAAGCCAATACTATGGCAGATCCTGAAGAAAACCCAGACGCAAGTAATATGGAGAACATAATAAGGTTAGCCAAAGCCGCACTTGCGCCAATAAAGGTATAAAGCAAAATTTGCATAGGTAAGGGTGCGCAATGCGCACTATAATGCAAAATACAGTAAAGTGCACGCACTCCATCGCGCCAGCCTATCTTCTTACCCTCTTCATAGCTACGCGGCTCATATGATATGGCACATTCATACACCCGCACCTTAGCTTGAGCCACCAAGGCTGTCACTTCTGGTTCAAAGCCAAAGCGCTCTTCTTTAAGTTTTGGGCCAATATCTGCTATGACTTCACGCCTAAAAAGTTTATAACAAGTTTCCATATCTGTAATGTCTAAATTCGTGAACATATTAGAAACAAAGGTTAAAGCCCTATTCATCCAAGTATGCCAAAAGTGCAAAACTCGCCTAGTGTCTTGACGCAAATAACGCGAACCATAAACCACATCAGCCTTATTTTCTAAAATTGGCTTCATAAGTTCTAAATAATCTAGGGGGGAGTATTCGGCATCGGCATCTTGTATACCCACCATATCCCCCGTAGCTTTAAGCAAGCCAGTACGCAAAGCAGCACCTTTACCGCGATTCACATCATGTTTATAAAGAGATATAATATCAGAATATTTTTCGCGTAAATCATTAGCAACGGCATAGCTTTTATCTGTTGAACAATCATCTACAATAATTAACTCAAGCTCCACACCAGCATCTTTTAAGGCAAAGCAACGTTCCACACAGCTTTCAAGGGTTCTTTCTTCATTAAAACAAGGTATTATAAGGGAAAGTTTCGACATAATTTACTCTTTATATAATTTTGCTTGAACCACACATTAGCAATGAGTAAGCTCTATTGTAAAGGAATATATTTATCATCAATCAATTTAAAGCCTTGTGGCACAAGGTCTTTAACAGAAGGCAAATTTTCTACTTTGATAATTGGCTCAGAGCTAAAGTCGCCAAACAACTTTTGGCGTAAATCTTGAGTAACGCTATTTACTTGCGCACCTTCTGTGCCTATGGTTTGTAAGGATAAAGCAAAAACATATGGTGCAGGATTAGCTTGTAAGTGACTATTAAAACTATGATATATCTTAGGTAGCTTTGTCATGCGATTTTGCAAAAGTGGCCAAAGTGGATACTCTACCGTATCTTCACCTAAGAGCAAGGCAATTTCTTGTGGTTGCTGCTTGGCCAAAATTTCAGCAGCAACTATATATTTTTCTTTTAGTTGTGGTAACTTAACAAAATACAATTCTTCGCGATTGTTATTCCAAAATGATGGATAACCTGCATAATATGGTATAATGGGCCTTAATACATTCATTAAAAGCGGTACTAAAGCAGTAAAACACATTAAAATAACAAAGGCGCGTAAAATTTTATGTTTATTTAGTTCTATGCCCCCAAGAGCAAAGCCAAACAAAGGCGCGCAAAGAGCAAAAACTGGGGTTTGTAAACGTGTAATCCATGGTTGCCATGCAAGTAATAAACTAAAAGACGCAACTACAGATAATGTGAGCCAAGTATAGGAAGACGGCAAGGGCAGTTTACGCATAAAAAACAATAAAAATATGCCACATAAAGCAAGTGCGTGCAAAGGATTTTGAGCTTTGCTATCCTCCATTTTTAGAGCATATCGCTCATGCCCCCAAGGAAAAATGCTCTTATCATCTATATTCACTCCAAGCATATCACACATTTTATAATAAATATTATCAACTTCTTTTTTTAGCACTAAACCAGGGTCGTGAACTCTTAAATTTCCAACAAAGTTGGCAATAAATGTACCCACAGAGGGTTTTTGCACAATGGTATTTTCGCCAGCGGCAATAATGCTACCATAAAAATTTTGATTTCTAATAAGATGTGGGGCATTAATAGCAACAACTAGCACACTTATAATAGCCGCATGCCAAAAGTATTTTTTTATGTCCCTTAAAAGTAAATATGCAAAGTATAAGACAAATGGTAATCCAACCACATAGGCTGTACCCTTAGTCAAAAT
>CAYJDF010000187.1:0-3666 GCA_964368845.1 uncultured Desulfovibrionaceae bacterium | reverse complement strand
GACTTTGTGCAGGTGGTGGTTTCTGATATTGAAATGCCCATGATGGATGGACATAACTTAACCAAGCGTATTAAAGAAGATAGTATGCTATCAAAACTACCTGTTTTATTGTTTTCTTCACTTATTACAGATAAATTGCGGCATAAGGGTGATGCTGTTGGGGCAGATGATCAAATATCCAAGCCAGAAGTGACCTACCTTGCTAAGCGAGCTTTAGCTCTTATTCGTGAGCGCGAAGAAAAAAGTTAGATTTAGACCTCTACATTATTTATTAATATATAAAACTTTAAGCCCAAGGACCATTATGTTAATGGAACTTGGGCTTTGTTATTAGTCTGAAGGGGAATTGCTTCCCCCTCATTAAAAGTTTGCACAATGCATTTTCAAGGCTAATTAACCGCTTTTAGCTTGAGGCGGAAAAGGAATATTATTTTGACCATATGCTGCGTGCGCTTGTTTTCTACCTACACTGCCAGGTAGTGGGGTTGTATTGGTAGTGATATGGGCAGAGCGTTGGTTTAAGCTTGCATCTGTATTAAGTTTTGCAGAAATTTGGGCAGAGAGTTTTCTTGCTTCAGGTGTAGTTATAATTTCAGCATAAGCACTGCGTAAGCCATGCAAGATATTGGCTACGTTATCTAGTTGCTCCACGTTCATTTTAAGGTTAGCCTGTAATAAACGTGTGGTACAGAGAAAGTACAAGTTGTTGAGATTTTCAGCTAATGTACCACCCTTTTCTAAATTAAGCGTACTTGATAATTCATTTACAATGTCAATGACTTTTGAAATAAGAATACCTTTTGCGGCATAATCTTTTTCAATCATTTTTTCTCTTGCTTGTTGTAAGAACTTAAGAGCACCATCATATAACAAAAGGAGTAATTGTCCTTGATCTGTGGTGCTGACCTCAGTTTGAAAATAAGCTTGTGCTGCTTTATTCATAATATTCTCTTTCCCTTGTTTATATTTTAAGCCTTTGCAAGCGGTACAAAAGCTCTATTTAACTATACTATCTCTTCTTTAACCACTTTTAGCCAAGTTGAGCTATTTGTTGGTTAAGCATATCCATATTGCTGTTGTATGTTCCAAGTAGGGTATCAAGCCTTGCATACTTCATGCGCTGGTTATATTCCCATACTTCTAATCTATCTAATTCATTGCCAATTTGATTATCAATACTATCAATCATGTCTTGATAGTTATCTTGGGCAATCATTAATCCACCATTTTGCTGTCCAATAGTGGGGTCTGATTCACTTGGTGCATAAAATTTTAGTTCTGCTTCAAAAAAACTTTCCATGGTTGGGACCATACCACGTTGAATGGACACAGTACCTGTTTTTGGTGTAGCACCAGTAGGTTCTAGGTCATATATAGTAATACTAAGACCAGATGCTGGACCAGACCCACCCACAGTAAATGTGTTTGGATCTAAATCACTAGGGCTTGCTACTTCACCATTAATGGTGACGCTAGCTCTGCCTGTATCATCTACAGTATACGACACATCATATGTACCAGGTTCAGTGATGCCTGTAATGTGATTGGCATATCCAAAGTCATTAGATGATGTAACACCGGAGTCATCTGCGGCAAAGAAGTTGATTACATCATCAAGGTTATTGGCCAAGTAATTATCAAAGGTTTGTTGATCCAGTTCTTGTAGTGCTTCAACCGAGCTTGATGGAGCTATGGCAAATAGACCAAAATTGGGGTCTTCCGCATCGGTTACGGTTTTAATGCCCATTTGGGATAGGGTTGCAATTAAATCTCCATCAAAAATATCATCTCCGGTAATAGATTTGAAACCAGAAGGTGAACCAATCATGGTATCTTTTAAACGTGAACTAAAACTGCGCACACTATATTCACCTGTTAAGGCCGAAGATGTGATTGTGCCCTCATCATTATATACGCTTTCTGGTTCTTCGCTAATGGCGGTTAAGTCTTGCACTTTTAGGATGATGGTGTTGATGGCATCCAAAAAGGTTTGAATGTTGGCTTTAACCGAGTCTAAGTCTGAAGCAATAGTAATTTGGGCTTCACCAACACTTTTAAGGTTTAGAGTAACGCCATCAATTACGCCACTAACTTCATTGGTGCTGGAAGTAATAGTTTGTGCAAAGTTATTTAAGGTAAATTCTGCATTTTGGGCTTCTTGTACAACCCATCCGTCGGTACTGGTAACTCGACCACTAAAATTGCTTTGATAGTCAAATACATTGGAATTAGATGTAAGTGAGCTTATGCCATTTATGACCATTTTCCCAGTGGTAGCATCAATTTCAGCTGTTACACCACTACCAGCTGGAGATTGATCTTCAATGGCTTGCATCATGGCATTATAATCCATGCCTGTGTTAACGTTAACTTGATATTCATCACCTGCATCGTTCACTATATTGAGCTGAAATGCATGTGGCACCATGTCAGATTGTATGGCATCTGTTGCTACTGCACTGGTGGAATATGAAAAACTTGGGCCTGCTGGGTCAAGTGTTATGGGTACAGGACCAGTTACAATACCGGTAATACCAGTAAAGTTAAGCGTAGAATTCCCAGCCCCATCGGTTTCATAGCCGATTGAAACACCTTCTTGTTTGCCAAGTTCTGTCAGAAAATCTTCCATAGTACCATCGGCGGCCATAACCACATCAAAGTTATTGCCTTCAGCATCGGTAAGGGTATAGGTTCCAGCAGTAACTGGTGTTTCAAGGTCACCACTATATGTACCACTTATCTTAGGTTGAATTGTAAGTGGGGTTTGTACTTCACCATCAATGGTAGATGTTAACTCATAAACATCAGTTAAAGTCATTTTACCATTGGTGATTGAAGCCACAGTTTTGCCTGCTGCAAGGTTTAGGGCGTCAACTAATTCTTGTTGGGTGGCATCACCTTGCAAGGTCACTCTCGGTGCAGGAGTGCCATCGGATAATATCATATCGTAATTAAATTCTACTGGAGTTTGGTTGTTGCTAATATTTTGGGTACCGTCAATGGTGGTATATGATTCCCAAACGCTTGGAGTAGCAGAAGCACCACCATCACCACCAAAACCAACTAGTGTGGATGGATGTATTTGTAAATTGGCGTGTTGACCAGACTCTGTACCAGCAATCTGAAAAGCATAACCTTCAGCTGTGGTAATAATTTGCATTTTTACACCAGGGTTAGTCTTATCCTCATTAATCATGTAGGCAAGACCTTCAAGAGTAGTGTTTTTAGGAACATCTATGGTGTGAGTTTTGCCTTCATAGGTATAGGAAAACGTAGTATTTGCACCAGGGTTAATATTGGCAGTTTTAGTGGCATAGGTGGTAGTAGAGGCCCAAATGGCATTGCTTGCAAGTTGCTTAACGTCTACTACAAAGGTGCCGTCAACTGCTTCAGAGTCAGCAGTGGCACTGGCTACGGTTTCATTATTACTAGAGGCTAATTTTAGTAAGAACTTCGCAGGATCGTTAATTTGGGCTAGGGCTTCTTTCGATTCAGTTACAGTGCTAATGAGGTCGGTTATGGCGTCATATGACTCCATAGCAACCTCACGCGAATCTTCTAGATTATATAAGCGAAAAGACTCAAGCTCAAGTAGTTGATCTACAAGCTCTGTAAAGTCTGTACCACTTCCAATACCGGAAAATGAAATACCGCCAGATATGCTAT
>CAYJDF010000186.1:0-3686 GCA_964368845.1 uncultured Desulfovibrionaceae bacterium | reverse complement strand
TATTAGGAACTAATCTTGATAAGAAAATTGGAGGAAATTATGCAAGATCAAGTATTAAAAACCATGCAAGAACTTGGCAAACCTGTACGCCCCGGCGACGTTGCCAAGGCCATGAATGTAGATAGTAAGGAAGTTTCCAAAGCTTTGGCAGAACTAAAAAAACAAAATAAAGTTCATTCACCCAAGCGTTGCTATTATGCCGCAGGCCCTGCTTAACTGTAAAATTTTCTAATGTAAAATTATAAAAAGCCTATGTTCAAAACAACATAGGCTTTTTATATGAATTTCAATCGTATATTATCAAAATGCAGGTGTTGATTATTAAACTTACTTCTCCATATTAAAATCCACACGAATTTTATACATTTGCTTAGCTGGTAGGTTTAAAATCTCAATACCGGTTTTTTGCGTTATACCATCAAGGGTTTCGCACACATTTTCCCAAGACGAACCGATAAATGTAAACCATATATTATATTCATTTTTGCGCAAATAATTATGCGTAACACCCACATGTTCATTCACAACCTTAACAAAATCATCCATGCTTTCGTCTGATACTTTGGCAGCACAAAGGGTGGAGCGAAAACCCAATTGCTTAGAATTAAAGTTTGCACCAAGGCGACGGATAATTTTATTATCACGCATGGCCTGTACTCTGGAGAGAGCTTCTGATTCACTAATATTGAGCCTCTCCCCAAGCTCAGCGTAGGGCCTTTGGCATATGGGGAAGCCAGTTTGGATTATATCCAACAATTTTTTATCAATATGATCTAATTCCATTCCTATGCCTCTGCTTTACGTGGTACATAGGTGCAAAGTGGCTCTTGGGCCATATGGTCATTATCCATACTATGAGCACGCGCTCTACATCCACCACAGACTTTATGATATTCACAAACACCACACTTGCCTTTATAATCTTCTTGAGTGCGAAATTGTTTGAAATATTTAGAATTTTTCCATATTTCTGGGAATGGCTGCTGTTTGATATTGCCACAATCAAGCTCAAGATAGCCACAAGGCTGCACCTGACCCACATGACTGATAAAACAAAAACCAGTACCCCCAAGGCAACCGCGCGTCATAGCATCCATGCCAAAATTTTCCACATCAACGCTTAAACCTTCGGCTTTGGCCTTTTGGCGCATGATGCGATAATAGTGCGGAGCACAAGTGGCTTTTAAATGCATGCTGGTTGTTTTTCTAAAATCATAAAACCAATTTAACACATCTTCGTATTCTTCAGCTGTAATAACTTGGTCTTTAAGTCTTGCTGCTCGTCCCATGGGCACAAGCAAGAATATGTGCCATGCCACAGCTCCAATGCGTTCGCATAATTCAAAAATGCGCTTAAAGCTTTGCAAATTATCACGCGTAACAGTGGTGTTTATTTGAAATTCAACACCTTCAGCTTTAAGAAGCTCAATACCGCGCATGGATGCTTCAAATGCCCCAGGCACTGCGCGAAAATCGTCATGACTTTTAGCATCAGCACCATCTATGGAGATAGAACATCGCTGTATACCAGCCTCACGAATTTTTCTTGCAGTTTCGGCAGTAATTAATGTGCCATTGGGCGAAAACACACAACGCAAGCCCTTAGCAGTGGCATAGGCAATAAGTTCATATACATCGGGGCGCATCATGGGATCACCACCGGTGAATATGATAATAGGCTCACCAACTTGAGGAAAGGTATCAATAAGAGCCTTGGCCTCAGCAGTGGAAAGCTCACCCGGATATGGCTCAGGATGCGCCTCACCACGGCAATGCTTGCAAGCAAGATTACATGATCTGGTGACTTCCCAAGCGATAAGACGACACTTTGGCGTGCCATCAGCTAAAAAACGATTGGAATGGGGGTGGCCTGCACCATGGTGGGCTAAACCAGCTTTATGCTCTGGCATATGCCCATGTGGAGGCATATTACCTTTATGTGGATGACTCATTATCGTATAATCCCCAGTAATTTTTCAGTAAAATAATTTATTATAATGTCTGCACCAGCTCTTTTAATGCCTAGTAAAGATTCCATCATAACGGCTTCTTCGTTAATCCAGCCCATTTTTGCAGCGGCTTTGATAAGCGAATATTCACCACTTACTTGATAGGCTACAAGCGGAGCGTCAAAATTATCTCGAAGAAGGCGAATAATATCTTGATATGGTCCGGCTGGCTTGACCATTAAAAAGTCAGCCCCTTCCTCTAAGTCTGCTGCTGCTTCACGTAAGGCCTCACGTACATTGGCTGAGTCCATTTGATATGACTTGCGATCTCCACTTTGAGGGGTAGATTCAGCAGCCTCCCTAAACGGGCCATAGTATGATGATGCAAACTTAACCGCATAGGACATGATAGGAGTATGCAAAAATCCTGCACCATCAAGGGATTGACGTAATGCTGCAATGCGCCCATCCATCATATCCGACGGAGCTACAATATCTGCTCCTGATTGCACATGTGATAGAGCAATCTTGGAAAGCACATCTAAGGTGGGGTCATTGAGCACTTCCCCCTTGGGAGACAATATCCCACAATGACCGTGGGATGTATACTCACAAAGACAAACATCGGTAACAACCATGAGCTCTGGCCAGCGTTTTTTTAAAAGACGCGTAGCCTTTTGCACAATGCCATCTTCGGCATAACCTTCGCTACCCACCGGATCTTTTTGCTTAGGTATACCAAAAAGAATCACCGCACATAAACCAAGGTCTACAGCCTTAGCCACTTGTTTTTCAAGCTCCTGCAATGAAAGTTGATATTGCCCTGGCATAGAGCCAATTTCTTTACGAAAACCTTGGTCATCAGTATCCACAACAAAGTATGGCATAATTAAATTTTCTGGGCGCAAGGGTGATGTTTCGCGCACCATTTGACGCAAAGCTTGCGATGTGCGTAATCTACGCCCACGATAAAATGACATGGCTAAATCTCTTTGTTTGTATGATAATTTCAGTTTAACTTACTATGCCTTTAAAAAAGTCGACATTAGCGGTGTCAACCTACAATATTATCTTAGTAAATTTCAATTATTTTGCAATTTCTTCATCGGTTAGATAACATGCTGGGTCTTCGGCCCAAATATCACCATAATATGCTTCGGCCCGTGCGCGGAAGTTGCCACCACAAATACTTAAATAACGGCAAGTGGCACAGCGACCTTTAACATGAGGTTTTTTATCCTTTAGCTTGTGTAATAGTTCAATGTTTGGGTCATCCCAAATTTCAGAAAATGGACGCTCAAGCACGTTGCCAAAGGTATGATTGCGCCAGAATTGGTCTGCATGTACACTACCATCCCAAGAAATACAGCCAATGCCACGTCCTGTGCTATTGCCTTCGTTAAATTGAAGTAATTCCATAACTTCATCTGCACGCTTGGGGTCTTCACGTCTGAGGCGTTCCCAAACATATGGACCATCGGCATGATTGTCCACAGTAAGAATTTCTTTACCCTTACCAGCATCAAAAAGTGCGCGGCTTTCATCCATAATAAGATCAAGGAGCTTACGAGTTTCTGCATGGGACAAATCTTCTTTAATAAGCTCAGAACCACGCCCAGAATAAACTAAATGATAAAAACAAGCCCGTGGCACTTCTAAGTCTTTTAATAATTGGAAAATACCAGGAACTTCTTGGACATTACGTTTATTAATTGTAAAGCGCAAACCAACCTTTAA
>CAYJDF010000185.1:2206-3790 GCA_964368845.1 uncultured Desulfovibrionaceae bacterium | reverse complement strand
GCTTGTCTGCCTTAGGCGGCACAAACGCCCGAAAGGGAGTTTGGCATAAGTCTAAATAACGGAGAATTAATCAAATAATTCTCCATTATAAAACTTACACTAACGTCCAGTATGACTATAGTTAGCCTTGGCTTGTTGCATGATTTCTTGTGCATTGTGTTCACGTAAATGCTTAATAACCATACGCATATCCCGCAAGAGCAAGTCTGCAAAATCCTTGCTAAAACCATGGCGTACCAAGATACGCATAACTACCAAATCCTCCCTATGAGCCGGCATTGAATAAGCCGGTACTTGCCACCCACGCACGCGCAATTTTTCTGACACATCATAGAGGCTAAAATTACCCCCCGCATCATCTTTAAGAGTAAAGGTCAAAGCTGGAATGCCATTCTTACCAGCATGAATAAAATTAAATAGATCAAGCTTTTCTAAATGAGAAACTAAATAGTCCACTGTATCATAGCAAGCTTTATGTACTTTATAATACCCTTCACGCCCAAGACGCACCATGTTATAATATTGCGCTATAATTTGGCCACCCGGACGAGAAAAATTGATGGCAAAGGTAGGAATATTACTACCAAGATAATTGACCCAAAAAATTAAATCTTCGGGTAGGTCCTCTTTTTCTCGCCATACAACCCAACCCACACCCAAGGGAGATAAACCAAACTTATGCCCCGAACTATTGATGGATTTAACCCTAGGCAGACGAAAGTCCCAAACTAAATCCGGTTCCATAAAGGGTGCTAAAAAGCCTCCGCTAGCTGCATCCACATGAATTGGTATATCAAGACCGCTTTCACGCTCAAGCCCATCAAGAGCAAGGCTTAACTCACGCACAGGCTCATATGCTCCGGTAAAAGTAAGGCCCAATGTAGCAACAACGCCAATGGTGTTTTCATCACAATATTTAAGTGCCTGCTCCGGTGTAAGTTGTAATGTATCCTTTTCCATTGGTATTTCACGCAATTCCACATCCCAATAGCGGGCAAATTTATGCCAGCAAACCTGTACCGGACCAGTGACTAAGTTTGGCTTATCATAAGCCTTATTTTGCGCTTTTCGCTTTTCACGCCATCGCCACTTCATGGCCATACCACCAAGCATGGCAGCCTCACTAGACCCAATAGTAGAACAACCCAAGGTGGTAGTGGGCGAAGGAGCATTCCATAAATCTGCTAAAAGCCTCACGCAACGCATTTCTATGGAGGCTGTTTGTGGATATTCGTCCTTATCAATCATATTTTTATCCACACACTCATCCATAAGTTTATGTACTTCTGGTTCCACCCAAGTTTGACAAAAGGTAGCCAAGTTTTGACGCGAATTCCCATCGAGCATAAGTTCATCGTGCAAGGCTTGATATACAGCACGCGGACTCATTTCATGTGATGGGAATATACCTTGCGGCAAGACATGACCAAGATTTGTATCACTAAACACATCATCCATATTTTGAAAAGATTTTGAAATATTTAACATAAAAATTCCTTTAAATATATTAATACTGCCGTCTAAGTTGAAAAAAATTATTTTCCATATCCTTGACCAAAGCTACCAATATATACTTTTAAGCAA
>CAYJDF010000185.1:0-2106 GCA_964368845.1 uncultured Desulfovibrionaceae bacterium | reverse complement strand
AAAAAATTATTTTCCATATCCTTGACCAAAGCTACCAATATATACTTTTAAGCAAAATTTTTTATAGATTGCTTCGTCGCTACGCTGCTCGAAAATTGTAACTATTCATTATTTTACTGAAATAACAACTAAAGTTCAGTAAAGCTTTAGAAAAAAGTCATCATTAAGAAGCGTAGAGACGAAGCAATCTATGCATGTTTAACTCACAAAGTCGTATATATTAATAATATTATAGTTTTCACTAAGCAAAGACCTAAACCCCAGCCATGGAAAGAGATTTATCAGCTATGACTTTATCCTCTGTTTTAGGTTTTGCTTGTTCTATCTTCTTCCAAGAGGGTTTTTTCATTGATTGTATTATCAATGGCATGCCAGTAAAAATAACAAGCCCAGACGCCACAAGCCCCACATAAAATACAGGATTACCCACAGCTAAAGAAGCTGGAGGAAAAAAGCCCGCAATAAATGCAAAAGCTACACCTAAAAAACCAATGCCAGATATTAACCACATGATAAATAAACCGCCGGGCACTTTATAAGGACGTGCTAGATCTGGCATGGTATAGCGCAACCGTAAGGCTGCGGCAAACATGAACATATACATAACAAGATACAGTGTTGCAGTCATGGCTGAAAGCACAAAAAAGGCCACAGAGACATTATCCATGATAAAATAAAGCGAAGCGAGAACCGTTACCACACAAAGTTGTATGATAAGCAAGGTTACTGGAGCACCCTTCTTATTGGTTTTTGCCATAAATTGTGGCATTTCACCTTCCTTAGCTGTTTGCAATAGGCCACGACTTGGCCCAGTAACCCATGACATAACTCCACCAATGGCACCAAAAGCCATGAATAAACCCAAAATGGGTAGTAAAAAGCTCATATTGTACTTAGCAAAAAGAACCTTAAAGGTTTGCATTACACCAGCCGTAAGGCTAATCTCTGCAGCAGGCATAACCGCAGCTATGGCAAATGAACCTAAGAAAAATAGCAATACTATAATTAGTGAAGCCATGAGCATGGCCAATGGAAAATCGCGGGCAGGATTTTTCATGTCCGCTGCTTGCACTGCCTGAACCTCAACCCCAGCAAAAAGTAATACAATGCCAGCTAAAAATGCTATATTACCTAAATTATTAAGATGTGGAAAAAACCTTGCATGCACTTTTTCTTGTGTTGTAACACCGTCCACCACAGTGTTTTGTATCTCTATTGCTATGGGGTTTCCTTGGTCAACCCAAAGTAAACCTAGGATAATAATAAATAAACCTGGCAATAATGTACCAAAAATCACACCATAGCGCGTTATGGAATTTACCGCTGTACTACCAGCTAAAGCCACAGCAGTGGCAAGCCAATATACAATCATAATCACCCCACCAACATAGTAACCATTTGAAGCAAGAGCATCATCCATAAATAAATAAGCTAGTGATGATGCGGCAAAAGCAAGTATGGTAGGATACCACACAACATTTTGAATCCATTGTAACCAAATGGCAGTAAAACCATAGCGTGCACCAAATGCCGCCTTAACCCATGAATAAACTCCACCATTATCTTTTGAAAATGCTGAGCCAAGCTCCGCTGATACCATGGCTGCAGGTAATAAAAAAATGAAAGTTGCAAAAAGAATATAAAAAACCATGTTATATCCTTCCGCTGCCATCATGGGTAAACCTCTCAAGCTCACTACCGATGCTACAGTCATAAGGGCAAGTGTTGTAGCAGACACTTTTTTTACTATATCTTTAACCATATTAACCTCTTTTGTTAGTTAAAATTACTTTATGTTATGCCATGCCATGGCTAGATTTTATTAATCCACTACCAAGTGCATATATAAAAACCATATTAGCCCATAAATTTTTTTTATGTCAAATTAATTTTATATTTTAATGTATTATATATAAAAAGATGCATTTTTTACTCTAAAAAATATAGAAAGATTTGCTATAATTTTTAAGCACAAAATAAAAAAGATGATTTTGAACTTTAAAAAGAAATTGTAAAGAAGAATGAATAAGTTAAGTAGATAGCATTAAAAAACTAAATAATACATTTAATGTAAATTATTTTTACTTAAAATTTATGATATTAACA
>CAYJDF010000184.1:0-3798 GCA_964368845.1 uncultured Desulfovibrionaceae bacterium | reverse complement strand
AAGCGGAGTTTTGTGTTGCGGCAAATAACGTAACTGTTCGTGAATACTGTAACTTACATGGCCTTTGGAAGGCCTAGAGGAAGACTACTATGCAAAAGTATGTTTGTGATCTTTGTGGCTATGAATACGATCCGGCTGAAGGCGATGAGCCAAATGTACCTGCTGGTACAGAGTTTGATAAAGTGCCTGCCGACTGGGTTTGCCCAGTGTGCGGTGCAGGTAAAGATCAATTTAGCCCAGCATA
Source organism: uncultured Desulfovibrionaceae bacterium (assembly GCA_964368845.1). GTDB lineage: Bacteria > Desulfobacterota > Desulfovibrionia > Desulfovibrionales > Desulfovibrionaceae > CAYJAD01. The sequence continues at coordinate 3,554 of CAYJDF010000184.1, read as the reverse complement.
ACATTCTGACTTTATAACTTATATATGCAGCGTAAATTTTACGCTGCATATATTTTTGCCCACCATTGTTGATTACCTTGTCTCTTCGCGAAAAATCTAAGTATTGTCTTTTGTATGCATTTAGCGTATTATTATCCATCTAATTTTGAGTTTTTGGCAGTACTTGCTGCATAAAATATTTGTGGTTTTAATAAAAAAATATATTATATATCCAATGGAGGGATAAATGTTACCTTTTGAAATAAAAAAAGATATTTATTGGGTAGGCGCAGTAGATTATAATAATAGAGATTTTCATGGCTACTCAGTGTCACCTAAGGGTTCGACCTATAATGCTTATGTTGTTAAGGACGAAAAAACAGTGCTTTTTGATACCGTTTCTAGTCATTGCACTGATACCTTATTGTGCAGGCTTGCACATGTAACACCCCTTGAAAAGGTGGATTATATTGTATGTAATCACTTAGAGTTAGATCATGCTGGCGCACTAGCCGAATTGGTGGAACGCTGCAAGCCAGAAAAGATTTTTTGTTCTGCCATGGGTCTTAAATCTATGGCCGGTTATTTTGATATTAGTAATTGGCCTGTAGAAGCTGTGGCCAATGGTGCTGAAATTTCCATAGGTAAACGTACTATTAAGTTTGTTGAGACTCGCATGTTGCATTGGCCTGACAGTATGGTGTCATATATCCCGCAGGATAAATTATTGATATCCAATGATGCTTTTGGGCAAAACATTGCAACAACTCAACGCTTTGGTGATGAAATACCATCTGATGTAGTGTTGCAATCTGTCAAAGAATATTACTATAATATAGTTTTACCATTTTCTCCCCAAGTGCTTAAAGCTGCTGAGCTGCTTAGCACATTAGAAATTGACATGATTGCTCCAGACCATGGGTTGATACATCGTGGAAAGGAAGGGGTGGATTTTATTATAAACCTTTATAAAGAAATGGCTGAACAAAAACCTCAAAAACGTGCTGTTATAGTTTATGACACCATGTGGCATAGCACAGAAAAAATGGCCTATGCCATTGGTAGCGGACTTGAATCTGTTGGCGTACCCATACGCATTATGTCTATGAAGCAAAATCATCATAGTGCAGTTATGACAGAGCTTGCCGATTGTGGCGCTGTTGTGGTTGGTAGTCCCACACATAATAACAATGTTATGCCCTTCATTGCATCCATGTTAACATATATGAAGGGTTTGCGTCCGCAAAATCGCATTGCGGCTGCCTTTGGTTCTTATGGTTGGTCTGGTGAAAGTCCTAAGATTGTTTACGAATGGCTTGAGTCCATGAAAATGGAAATGGTTGGCGATCCATTGCGTCATCAATGGTCAACCTCGCATGAAGCATTAAAAGCTTGTCATGAGCTTGGTAAGCAAGTTGGTGAGGCTCTCATTGCAAAAATTGGTTAGGGTAGAATTTTTATTGCCATGGAGTTACTATGCCTCTTAGTATTGCCATTCTAGCTTCAGGTAGCGGCAGTAATGCTCAGGCTATTTTTGATCAAATAGCTGCAGGCAGGCTTGATGCCAGAGTTTGCCTTGTGGTGAGCAATAAGCCTCAGGCAAAAGTGCTTGAACGCGCTAAAAATTTTGGCGTACCAACTCTTGAGCTAGATCACAAGGCATTTACCAGCCGTGAGGACTTTGATTTGGCCCTTGTAAGTGCCATGCAGAGTTATCAGATAGACCTTGTGGTATTAGCTGGCTATATGCGTATTTTGACGCCATGCTTTTTGGACGTGTTTGCCGGCAAGGTCATAAATGTGCACCCAGCTCTTTTGCCAAGTTTTCCCGGTGCACATGGAGCGCAAGATGCATGTACTTGGGGTGTTAAGGTTTCAGGGTGCACAGTACATTTTGTGGATGAAAAGGTGGATAATGGTCCCATTATTGCCCAAGCCGTTGTGCCTGTGTTAGAAGGGGATGATGCTTCAAGTTTGCAACAGCGTATTCAAAAAATGGAGCATCGCCTTTACCCACAGGTATTGCAGTGGTTTGCGCAAGGAAGGGTTTTAGTGAAGCAAAGACAGGTGCATATATTACCTGCAAACCATGTTGTAAATAATGCACCTAAAGCGCACTTTATCTGGCCTCCTTTAGAAGATGGTTTTTAATTAAAATATTGTACTAGCTTGCTTGTTTAAAAGATAAATTGTGTTTATGATTTAATATATAATATATTTGGGAATTTTTATGGAAGAGCAATCCCTTAAAGATCAAAAGCAAGTTACTCTTTATGACATTGAAGTGCCCTTGGGTACTGTGTTTACATGTCTTTTTAAGAATAATATTAAGCTTGAAACTCACTTGGTTGGGTATGAGCATAATAACTTTTTTCTATTAAAGTTTCCCACAATATCTGGTATAGCAAATTATTTAGTTAAAGATGCAAGCTTTGCTGCCCTTTTTAAGACTAGTGGGCTAAATGTTACATTTTCTAGTGTATTAACTCATACTATGCCGCGTAAATTTTTAGCATTTTGTGAGTATCCTGTAAAATTTAAAGCATATGAAATTCGTAATGCGGAAAGGGTAGACTGTCTTTTGCCTGCGGCAATGGATGTGGGGATTAAGAGGCATTTTTGCGTTGTGCAAGACATGTCTTTGCATGGTTGCAAAGTTACCTTGGATGGTGTTGAGGGCACATCTTTGCGTAAACTTGAGCTTGGTGAAAGTGTTAACTTGGAGATGTGGACCCAAAAAGACACCATTACGGTTAGTGCAACTATTAAGCGAGTGTTAAAAAATATTTCGCGTGTTACCTTGGGGCTTTCCTTTGGAGATTTGAGCGCGCAAGATGCGGCAGTAATTCAAGCTTTTGTACTTTCGCTACGCTATAGTGGAGTTAGCATAGATGATAAGGACTAGATAGTTATATATTTTTAAGGAGGTTAATAATGGCTAAAACGCGCTTTGTAATTTTTCTTTTTATGTGTGTATTTGTGTTGGTATTAGGTGTTAATGAAGGTTATGCTGCTGAGCAAAAGTCTCAAACTGGAGGTAAGGTGGCTGAACCTGCTCCTGATACCCCAGCCAAAACAACACAACGCCAAACGCAAATTTCTGTTAATCATACTGGTAATGATAATGCCGGTACGCGCCTTGCTACGCGCTTAAAAGAGCTTTTTAATGGAAGCAACCTATTTGCATTAAATGAAAGTAATAGCCCTAAGATTCGTATTTTATTAGTTTCTAAAGCTGAGTTTTCAGACCGTCCCAATGTGGGATCTGTATATTCCATTATATGGGTTTTTAGTCAAAGCGAAGGACATTTAGGTTACTTACTAGCTCAAGAGGTGGATGTTTTAACTCCGGAAGATGTTGACAGAGTAGCTGCAAAATTATTGGAGCGCACAGACGGCTTAGCTGTAAAATATGCTTATTTGTTTAAGTAGTCGACACTGAAAAACATATAAAACTGTTAAAATAACAATGTTTCCGAATCAAAATGTTCTAGTAAAATTGCCATAAAAAAGGGTGCGTAGCATACTTTTTTGGCGATTTTATGACGCAAAAAGAATGGTTTTTCAAGCGGCGG
>CAYJDF010000183.1:0-3800 GCA_964368845.1 uncultured Desulfovibrionaceae bacterium | reverse complement strand
CTGCTCCGCTTCCGCCGTTTACATCAAAAGAAAGTGTGTAGGTATTGGGCGTCCACTTGGCATACAGTGTGATATTCTGGGTTACCGCCGTGCTAAAACTATATGGAGTTGTCAAACTGTTGTTTGTGTACCATCCGATAAAGTACATGCCGGTTTTTGTGGGTTCACTCGGCTCGGTTGCCGTTTTCCCCTCTAACACTTTTTGCGTGGCAACAGCACTTCCTCCGCCACTTTCAAACGTGACATCATATTCCCATTCGGCATACAGCGTGATGTTTTTATTCACTGCCGTGCTAAAACTATATAGAGTTGTCAAGCCGCTGTCGGTGTACCAACCACCAAAGTCGGCGCCCGTTTTTTGGGGTGCACTCGGCTCGGTTGCCGTTTTTCCCGCTAACACTTTTTGTGTGGCAACAGCACTTCCGCCGTTCGTCTCAAACGCAACTTCATAGCCCCAACCGGCATACAACGTGATATTCTGGGTTACCGGCGTGCTAAAAACATATAGAGTTGTCAAGCTGCTGTCGGTATACCAGCCAATAAATGTATAGCCGTCGGCGGTTGGGTTGTTCGGTTTTGTTACTGTTCCTCCGCTCGTTACCGGGCGTGGGTCCGGCTTGCCGGTTACGGTTATCCCGCTAATGGTATCGGTGTCAAAGGTGACGGTAGCGCCAACGGTTTGGGGTGTTGCCGTTCCGCCCCAATTTGTGGCGATAAAAGCATGGTCAGAAAATGCAGACCCCTGTCCATTAAATGTGTTTCTTTGCTCTGTCGGCACGCTGTTACCATTTATAATAGACGTTGCCGTTCTGCTTTGATTGGCAGCCAAGGTTGCATTGGTAAACACATTGTAAAACATAAAACTTTGGTTTAGCTGTGCCTCCTCCAATGTAGGGAAACGAAACTCGTCGTTTATAATTAGCGGTGTTGCATCACTTCCTGCACCACGAAACATATGCGATGCAAAAGAATTCCCCACACTTGTCAAGTTTTCGTGAGGCAAACTAAAGTTGCCTAAATCTGTTAGACTAGTACAGTAATCGAACATACCCACTGCAAATTCAGTTCCCACACTTCTCAAGTATTTAGGCAAATTAAAGTTGCCTAAATCTGTTAGACCGGAGCAGTCAGTGAACATACCCGATGCAAAATAATTTCCCACCACCATAACGCCTTGCGGCAAAGTAAATGCATCCCCAAAACTTGTTATACCGGAGCATCCATAAAAAGCGCGCGCCCACTCAAAGTGTATGGGCGTGTCATTCGCTAACTGTACCTCTGTCCTTGTCATCAGCGGTGTTAAGGCACTGTTTAAGCTTATTATTTTCTCTCTGTTAGCAGATGCGTTTGCTTTTCCGCTTGTTACGTACATAGAAAATCCAAACGCTGCAAACCATGCGTCGTTTGTTGGCGCATTGTTTGTGATGGTAATGGTGTAGGTTCCGGCGGCTGTGTATATGTGTGGGATGCCGTCGGAATCGGATGTATTTTGAGGCGCTCCTGCATCACTGCTTGATATGGTTTGGTCGGCAGTTTCGTCTCCCCAATCTATGCTCCAGTTGTAGGGTTTGTTGTGATTTTCATCAGAACCGAAATAGATTCCGGAAATGCTCGAGAGGGGAATGGAGAACGTCCTTGTTTCATCGTCGCCGTCTTCTATTTTAACAGTAAAGCTAAAGCTTTCCGGTGCGGGGTTGCTTGCAGGCTGTGGCGCGTGCGAAAGTGCCTCGCCCACCTGCACCTTTTGGCTGGGCAAAATAGCCTCACCCGAGAGGGTGTAGCTACTTGCAAGTGTCGGTTCATAGTAATATTCGGCTTGTGCAGAGGTGGAAAAAGCGCCGTCCGCCGTGCTTGCGTACACCAAGCTCCACTTAGTCACGGGCACGCTCTCGCCTGCTGTGCCGTTTACGGTGGCGGACACAGCATCGGGAAAGCTGTCTTTTATTTCCGCCTCGGTGCGTGTGTCGCCTATTGCCACCTCAATTACATCAGGCTCAATGAATGCGGAGATGAGCGATATTTGGGGCGAATCGCCGTCATCATCGCCACCGCTGGCAAGAACGCTAAGTGGTGAGATGCCAAGGAGCATCGCAAGTGTTAAAAACAGGGCCGCAAATCTTTTGATTTTCATTAAAAAATCCCCTTTTGTGGATTGTATCGCAAACGTATAGCATATACATTGTAGATTATAGCATATTGGGCGGGGGAAGGGAACTGATATATTCTACAGAAAGCCTTGTTTCCTGTGTGAGTAAATTCCCAAAGTAAATTCCACTTGACAATTCAAGTTCTTGAAAAAAGGCGCTTCATTTTTACATGAAACGCTCTTAATGGGTTTGTATTCAGTTGTTTTTAGCATGGATTATTGATGTGAATACTGCTTTTGACTGTCTGTAAACCCTTGATATTACTGGGTTTATCGTTAAGTCCTATATCGTCAATCGTACCAAAAAAGACACCACCTTTTGGTAGTGTCTTTTTGCGCTTGCCAATCGCCCGTCGCCTGCGCAGGGGGCGCTATACCAAAAAGATAAACTAATGCTTTTGTCTATGCCAAAAACTTTGAAACACCTACGCTATACTACCCATAAACCCCAGTCTGTGGGCTAAGCGCCGAGGTAGTGCCTGCACCTGCCTTGTGCACAATCACGCTGTACACCGAGAAGCTTGTGGGGAAGAACTCCACATACCCATTGTACACGTACACGGGGGTTATCTCCTCCACACTGCCGTCGTCTTTGATGTGCAACACGGTCACCGTGTCCCCGGGTGTAACGCCCGGCACGCTGATTCGCACGCGCGTGTTGCCGTTTTCGGGTTGCACTTCGTTGCCGTTTGCGTCGGTCATGGTGATGTCCGCAAGGAAGTGCACCTCGCCCGTGATGCCGTTTTGCTGTGCAAACTCACGCAGTTTTGCCAAATCCTGCGATTGCTGTACCGAACTTTGTGGGTTGATGTGCAGCGTGTTGCCGCTGGGCACAAGGGAGTCTTCGAGGTCTAAAGTGCCGTTTGGCTCAAGCGGCAGGGCTTCCTCGGCTGTGCCCACCACCGTGAAGGGCACGGCCAGTGTGCCGCTGTAGTTGCCCTTGCCTGTGACGGTGAGTGTATAGCTACCTGCATCCGTTGCGGTGTTGCCGCTTAGGGTATAGTCTGTGCCTTCGGTGAGGGTTCGGCCGTTCAGTGTTATAGAGGCAACGCTCTGCGTCTGCTGTGTGCCGTTTGCCACAAGCGGTGTGCCCAAGGCCACCTGTGCGCCTGCCAATGCAAGCGGCGTGATGCCGGCCGTCGTGGGGAAAGAAAACTCGGCGTTGCTAAAGATGTAGTTGCTTGCCTTTGCCGTGTTTGTAAGCTGCACCACGCCCCCCACGGTGAGGTTGTCGCCCACATCGGGGCTTGGAAAATCGGCACTTACGGTGTAATCTGTGCCTTTGGTGAGGGTTTCGCCGTTTACAAGGCCGCTAAAACGCACGTCTGCCGTGGCATCGGTGATGCCGTTGTACGCACGGCTTTGTGCTGTGGCTCCCGTGATGGTAAGGGGGGCTCTTTGGATGGTGTATGTTTTGGTAAGCACGCCGACATAATTCCCTGCGCCTGTAATGGTGAGAGTGTACTCGCCTGCGTTTGTGGCGGTGTTTCCGCTTATGGTGTAGTCGGTGTTTACGGTGAGGGGTGTGCTGTTCTGCATCACCGAGGTGACAGTTTGCGTTTGCAGTGTGCCGCTGTAGGTTAAGGACGTGCCCAAATGGATGGTGGGGGTGAAACTATCCATGGTGATTTTGGCGTATAGGTTTGTGTGATAA
>CAYJDF010000182.1:0-3806 GCA_964368845.1 uncultured Desulfovibrionaceae bacterium | reverse complement strand
AACTTTACCAAACTTCACACATGGACGTATGAATCCACAAAATTAGATTGCCGTGTAGGCAATGCTTAGGTATTGCTTTTTTTAATCCTTGCGATGTTAGATATTCTTAAAAGTGTAGTTTTTAGAATATTAACCACAAACAATTGTTAGGAAGAACCCTGCCAACCGAAAAGTTTTCAGGCAAAATTGCTATACAAAGGTTTGACAGAAGCCAATCTACTAGCGTATAAAAATCTTTTTTCACTACGTTAATATTGTATACAGGAGTTTTTTATATGTCTTCAAAAAGAACAAGTGCACCTAAGGCAACTCAAGGCCATGAGCAAATGCCTTCCCATGACCCATTAAACCCATTGGGTGGCGCGCAAGGTGCTGGAAATAGTCACCTTCTTAACGATTTACAATCAGAAGTTTCTAACGAAGCAACACCACTATTACAATTTATACTTAAACATGCCATGTTAATTATAGCTGGATTAGCTTTGTTTGTGGTAATTTTAGGTGGTGTTGGAGGCTATAATTGGTATACGGAGCAAAAACTTGAGCAAGCTCAAGCAAGTCTTAGCCAAATAGTTTTATCTAAACAAGGTGAAGAGCGCATTGCGGCCTTGGAAGCCTTCATAAGTACTGCGCCAAGTTCTATGCAAGGTGGCATACAGCTAGCCTTAGCTGAAACTGCCATGGAGCTTAAATCATACGACAAGGCTGCCACACATTTTGGAGCTCTTGCAAAGCTTGACCAGCAAGGGGCTTTAGGTCTTTTGGCCGCATTAAATCAAGGTCAAGCCTTGTTGCTAGCTAAAAAGCCTAAGGATGCTTTGACTGTGTTTGAATCCATTGTAGATAAAGCCTCAGCTGTGCAAAAAATTGTTATTCAACAAGCTCTTGCAGAAGCCGCATTGCAGGTGGGGGATATTGAAAAAGCTAAGAAAACCTTTGAGGCCATGGCTGCCTCAAGCCAAGGCCCTGAAGGCAGATTTTTTCGCTATCGTGCTCGTACTGTAGATAAGGCTGAACCAAGCAAAGCGCCAGCATCAAGTAATTAAAAGGGCGCGTAGGGCGGCCCTAATTAAATTAAATAAATAGAATTATAAAAGGAGACTGCATGAGTCATCCACTATTGCAGGAAAACTCAGGTCAAACGCATTTACTACTTGGCAATGAAGCCATTGTTAGAGGTGCTTTGGAGGCTGGGGTTAATGTTGTGACATGCTATCCGGGCACACCTTCGTCAGAAGTTCCAGATACATTTAGACGCATCAATGGTAAAGATCGCTACCGTATGGAATATTCTGTCAATGAAAAAGTGGCTCTTGAGGTAGGTTCTGGTGCGGCACTGGCTGGAGCACTTACCCTTGTAACCATGAAGCATGTGGGTGTTAATGTGGCCGCTGACCCATTATTAACCACTACATATACAGGTTTACCTGGTGGTTTACTTTTATTATCGGCCGATGATCCCGGTTGTCACTCCAGCCAAAATGAGCAAGATAATCGCCACTATGCAAGACTTGCTGGCATGCCATGCTTTGAACCTTCCACAGCGGCACAAGCAAAAGATATGACTAAGCAAGCTCTGTTGCTTGCACGTGAAATGGAGCAACCTGTTTTATTACGTACCACCACGCGTCTTAATCATCAACGTGGTGCTGTGACCCTTGGTGAACTACCAAAGCCAGCAGAAATTAAGAATTTTGAACGCTGTCCACAGCGTTTTGTGCCTGTGCCAGCTGTGGCCAGAGCGCGTCATATTGTGCTTGAACAAAAACTCAAAGAAGCCCAGAGCGTAGCAGAAAAATATTGTATTGAACAAAAAGGCGAAAATGCAAGCCTTGGTATTATTGCCAGTGGCATTGCTAGAGCCTATATGCATGACGCTCTTTATACTGGTAAATGGACTAATAAGGTAGACATATTAGAACTTGGCATGACTTGGCCATTACCAGAGGACACATTAGTAAGCTTCTTGAAAAAACATAAGAAAATATTGGTACTTGAAGAAGGTGCATTACTACTTGAAAATGATATTCGTGCCCTTGCCCAACGCTTTAATATTGATGTTGAGATTGAAGGTAAGGATGACATTTTAACCATTCAAGGTGAATACTCAACCGGACTTGTAAGCCAAAAATTGGCTCGCCTATTTGGTGAAGATATTACTGTAGCTGTAAATGAAAATCACGATATACCACTAGCAGGAAGACCACCAAATCTGTGTCCAGGTTGTTCGCATCGTGCAGTTTATTATGCTGTGCGTGAGGTCTTTGGTGATGATGCCATATATGCCAGTGACATTGGTTGCTATACCCTTGGCTTATTACCTCCTTTGCGCATGGCTGACTTCTTAGTTTGTATGGGGGCGTCAGTTTCTGCTGGGTGTGGCTTTGCAAGTGTATCACCAAAGCCTGTGATAGGATTTATTGGCGATTCAACTTTCTTCCATACTGGTCTTAATGGCCTTGCCAATGCTGTATTTAATAAGCATGATATTTTATTGATTATACTTGATAATGGTACCACGGCCATGACCGGACACCAACCAAACCCAGGTATGATGCAAGATGTCTTGGGTGAAGATTCTTTCCATCTTGATATTGAAGCTGTTGTACGTGGCCTTGGTGTAACTAAGTTTGCTAAAACTAAAGCTTATAATGTACGAAGCACCATGAAAGCCCTGGAAGAATTAAAGGCTCAAAGTGGCGTGCGTGTACTTATAGCTGAAGAACCATGCGTACTGTATGCAAGACGCACCTTAAAGAAAAACATGGGCCAAGTTTCATATGTGGCTGAACAAAACGACGCTGCTGCCATGTGTGTAGATAAACTTGCTTGCCCAGCTTTTGTACGTGATGAAAGTGGCATTTCTGTTGATGCAACACTGTGTGCTGGCTGTATGGTTTGCTTGCAAGTGGCACCTAAGGCATTTAAGGCCAAGGCTAGAGGAAAGGTGTAATTATGAGTAATCGTCTTCGTATATATATGACTGGTGTTGGAGGGCAGGGCACTCTTACTGCAACTACCTTGCTTGCACGTGTGGCTCTTGATTGTGGCCTAGAAGTGGTGGCTGGTGAAGTTCATGGCATGGCCCAACGCGGTGGTGTTGTGGAATCTGTAGTTTTGCTTGGTGGCTGGCAATCCCCTAAACTAGGGCTTGGAGAAGCTGATCTTGTATTAGGTTTTGAACCACTAGAAACTTTGCGCGGACTCTCCTATCTAGCTGAAGGTGGTACTGTTTTTAGTAGTATTGATCCTTTACCTCCGGTAAATGTTTGCCTTGGTAAAGAAACGTATGCCGATTTAGATAGCATTAAAAAAGCCATCCTTGCTAAAACTGATAAAGCTCATTTTATTGCTTGCCGAAGCCTAGGTTTAGAGGCAGGTTCTGTACAAAGTGGAAATACGGTTTTACTTGGGGCTGTGTGTGCTGCAAATCTTTTGCCTTTTGGAGCAGATGCCATTGAAGCAGGTATACGTAAATATTTACCGGCTAAAATTGTAGACTCTAATATCAAAGCCTTGGAGCTTGGATTAAAAGCCATTTGATGTTTTTAATATTTATAATAAAATCCCCACTGAGCTTTCAAAGTTAGCTTAGTGGGGATTTTTTGTCTTCTATACCTCAATGGAGCATTTTACAAGTGTGAGGTGTCTTTGTTTCAATGTAAAATCAATGTAAGTTGCATTTACTATTGATTTTTAGTTGTTTTGGTCTTTGCCAAAGCTTAAAAAAACCTCCGCAGGGGAGGTTTTTTTTCAGAGTGCTGACAAAGTCAGCACGACCGATAAATCAGGAATAGGGCGAGCTT
>CAYJDF010000181.1:0-3807 GCA_964368845.1 uncultured Desulfovibrionaceae bacterium | reverse complement strand
CAAAATGTTCCTAACAATAGTATCTATAACATAACAGTGTCTGATGCAAATGGGTGTAGTACAATTGAATTTCAGGGCGTAACAGACTGTTCTTGTATAACAGATGCGGGCGATATGACAAGCTTAGCATTAGTAACACTATGCGAAGGAGAAGCAACAGGCGATGAGGTAACGCATCAAGGTAATCAAAATTTTGATAACACAGATGGTGCAGATATGATAGAGTATATACTTCATAATGGTATATACGAAGGTGCACCGCCAAGACCAACAATATTTGAAAGAAGTCCAAACCCATCGACTTTCCAACTATCAGATGTTCCAGGAGGACAATTTGGAGTAACATATTATGTTTCTGCTCTTTGTGGTAATAATGTAAGTGGTGCAGTAGATATTACAAGTTCGTGTGCTTCGATAAGTTTAGGAACACCAGTAATGTGGTTAGAAAACCCTACAGCGTTTATATCAGAGACAGCAGTATCAACATGTGGCTTAAACGTTACAGTAGAAGCAGAACCAGTGCCAGTAGGCATGACAGGAAGTTGGAGTACAAATGGAGGATTTGCATTTACCCCAATAAATGGAACAAACATCAATAGCTCTACTATGGATGTATTAGCAAATACAACAGGAACAAATGTACAATTCTACTGGACCGTATTTAATGGGCAGTGTACAGGACAAGACCAAATAGCAGTAAACTTTAATCCGATACCATCAGCTTATGCAGGTGAAGATATAACAATTTGTGGCAATGAAGCGACATTAGCAGCAGTATTAACCGAAGGATTAGCAGGAACAGGAACATGGAGCGGAGGAAACGGTATAAGTTTCGATAATGCTAATGCACCAGAAGCAATAGTATCAACAAGCGTTTATGGCGAAAGAGTACTAACATGGAGAGAAAGTTTAGGAAACTGTTTAGATGAAGACTATGTAACAGTAACCTTTATCGAAGAGCCAAGTCCAACCGTAATAAATAATTTTGACACTATATGTTCAAATACGTATGATTTAAGAGCATACAATACTAATGGACCTGGAGTATGGACAGCATTTAGCGAAGATGATTTAGTAAATCCATTAAATCCAGCACCAGTTTATAGTCCAAACGCCAATACACCACACGCAACAGTGTCAATACCACCATATAGTGGACTATCAGAAAATGTAGTATTTGTATGGACAGAAACTAACCAAACAGACGGCGTAACTTGTACAGGAACAACAAGTTTGATGGTAACTTTCGCACGTCAACCATACGCAAGTGTAGGAGCAGAAGATGAGATAGAAGTTTGTGGAACATCAATAGAATTATTTGCAGACACGACAGGTTCAGGATGGGCAGAAGGAAAATGGATAAGCAAAGGAGTATTTGCGACATTTGATGATGATACAGATCCAAATACGATGGTACACATGAACTCCCAAGGAGCTTTTGGCGATTCAGCACACGTACGTTTACCATTTACATGGACAATGGAAAATGAAGGTTGTGCCTCAGACGATATAGTATGGGTAACTTTCTACGATCAACCAGAAACCAATGCGGGGTTAGATAGTGCAATTTGCGGAAACGTATACGAATTAGGCGCAGTAATCAACTTCCCAGAAGCACCAAGCTACCAACCAAGTGGCTGGTGGGAAACATATGAAATGCCAATACCAGAAGCAACAACAGATATACAACCAAATGATAATGATACAGCGACAGTTACAGTTAGTCACTCAGGAATTTATCAATTTGTGTATAGAGAAAACAATGCAAACCTACCATCATGTTTCGATACAGATACAGTACAGATAGAATTTGTAGAGATACCAATAGTAACAGCAGGTCCAGACTTTGATGTATGCGGTCTAACGACAGAAATGCAAGCAATTTCATCAGGACATAGTGGGACATGGATACCAAACGGAGCGACATTTGTAGATTATACAGATCCACAAACAGAAGTAACAGTAAATAGTGATGGAGAAAGAATCTTTACATGGCAAGAATCAAACTCAGCAACTACAACTAACCTATCATGTGCAGATAAAGACACAGTCGTAGTGACATTCTGGTACGTACCAACAGCAGTTATAACAGTAGATGAAGCCGATTCGACAATTTGCGGATTAACATTCAACAGATTAAGAGCAGCTAATCCAGGAAACGATATAACAGGCTATTGGTACAATATCAATCCAGCAACAACTTACGATGATGTAAATAATCACAATAATGCATCAGCAACAGTACCAAGCTATGGATATCATGATTTTTATTGGATAGAAGAAACAGGACCAGAATTAACACCAGGTTTCTGTAACGATACAGCAGGTCCATTAAGAATTCATTTTATTGAAATCCCAGAAGCAAATGCAGGCGCAGATACACTATTCTGTGGACTAACAGGAAGTCTAAATGCAATACCAAGTTTAGGAACAGGAACGTGGAGTACACCATCTTCGGCAAATATTATAATAGAAGATATAAATGACCCTAACTCTCCTATAAACTCAGACTTGTTTAACACAGGAAATCCAACAAATCCATATTTTAGACTAATTTGGACAGAAAATAATACAAACGAGTGTACAGATAAAGATACAGTACAAGTAGTATTTGCACGCGAGCCAGTTGCTGATATGACAATCATACCACCAAAATGTTTTGGAGAACCAGCAACAATAGCAGCATCAGAAGATTCGTTGAGCACATATACATGGGATTTCTATAATGGAGTAATCGATTCAGTATTCTTAAATCCATCAAATGGAGCATACAAACATCTTGTATATTGGAATAGCGGAGACACAGCACGTAGAGTAAGCTTAATAGCAACAAACTACTGGGGATGCCAAAGTGCAATAGATATAGATACTATTTATGAACCAAAGATTAAAGAATTTAATGTAAATATAATGCCAGACACATGTTTCTTAGGAAATGGAGCAATTGCATTTGTCGATACATTACCAGAAAACGAAAATTCATTCTTCTGGATACATCAAGATCCATTGTTTGGTCCGCCAGCAGGAACACCAATAAATTCAGTTTATGGAATACCAGCAGGAGTTTACGGAATTAGAACATCATATTTGTCAGAAAACACACTACACTATAACTACTATAACACAACATTTGGAACTACCAACTGTATCGATACAATACTTTACGAAGTAGGAACAGTAGGTATGATAGAAGCAATAGCATCGATATCGCCAGATGTAGACTTAGGAAGTCTAGTAGCTCCAAATGCAACAGTAGTATTCACAAATACATCAGAAACGGACGATGTAAGCACAAGATGTGAATGGCATTTTGGAGATGGAGCAACACCAACAAAATCGTGTGATGATATAGTAGAATATACGTATACCGAAGAAGGGTGTTACGAACCATTCCTAATAGTAATGCACAGAGACATTCCAGAATGTAGAGATACAGCAAAATTTGAGCAATGTATAGCAATTGATGGAGCAAGCAAGCTAGAAGTTCCAAATGTATTCTCGCCAAATGGAGACGGAATAAATGATTATTTCCAAGTAAATGCAGAAACACTAAAAGAATTTAGAGGATCTATCGTAAACAGATGGGGAGTTGAAGTATTTGAGTGGAAAGGATGGGAAACCCCAGAAGAAGGTTGGGATGGAACAACAAAAGGTGGTAGCAAAGCAACTGCAGGTGTTTACTACTATGTAATCGAAGCGGTAGGATACGACGAAGTTGAATACAACCTTAAAGGAGTTTTACACCTTTTTAGAGACTAATATTAAATAATAAATAAAAGATGGCTACGTTTATTGAAATGTAGCCAT
>CAYJDF010000180.1:0-3940 GCA_964368845.1 uncultured Desulfovibrionaceae bacterium | reverse complement strand
CTTTGGAGGATTTGTGCCGCCTAAGGCAGACAAGCTGCCTTGGCAGTAAGACACGAAAATCAATCATTTACGGGCAAGCAAAGCTCGCCCTATTCTTGATTTATCGATCGTGCTGACATTGTCAGCACTCTGGGAGGGCCTTTGGCCCTCCTTTTTTAATGTAGCACCTTGCTTTTTAAGCAAACCATGCTTACTGTTAATTTTAGTAATATAATAAGTCATAAACCATTAATCAGAGTATAAAATCATGCAAGATAAAGAAAATTTTTCATTTGAAGAAATTCAAACAAAAAAAGACAGTGAAGCAAGTTCACCTTTGACTGAAAAACTTTTGGAGAAATTAGTTGTAGCGCTTACTCCAAAACCATTTCATAAGCGTCATCCTATTATTTTCTGGGGAGGCATAGGTATTGTTTTATTTATGATTATCTCAAGTTTATTGCCTGATGATGCAAGCTCCTTGGTGGCTGATGATCGCATTGCCGTTGTTCGTGTTGAGGGTATGATTTTAGAAACTAAGCCTATGCTTGAATGGATAGACGAAATAGCTAAGGATGACTCTGTACGTGGAGTACTCTTGCGTGTTGATTCGCCTGGAGGAGGAGCTGCTGCATCGCAAGAAATTTATACAGCATTGATGGAACTTTCTAAACAAAAGCCCATTGTGGCTTCTATGGGGTCAACTGCGGCCTCGGGTGGACTTATGGTAGCCATGGCAGCCGAGCATATTGTGGCTAATCCAAGCACGGTTACAGGATCTATTGGTGTGCGCATGGATGTACCCCAATTGCAGGGTATTATGGGTAAAATTGGTATAGATCAATTAACACTCAAAACTGGTGAGTTTAAAGATGCTGGCACTTTTGCTCGCCCCATGACTGATAAAGAGCGCGACTACCTTGAAGGAGTGCTTAATGACATGCATGAGCAATTTGTACTCTTGGTGGCTGAAGGGCGTAAGCTTGCAGTTGAAAAAGTACAAGAAATGGCCGATGGACGTATTTTTACCGGCCGTGCTGCTAAGGAGCTTGGGCTTGTGGATGAGCTTGGGGGGCAAGATGCAGCCTTAGCATTTTTATATAAGCACACGAAAGTACATCCAGATGTTGAACTTTATGAGCAACCTGATGATACTGAGTTTTGGAAGGCCATTGGTAGCAATGCTTTAGCTCCTGCTATTTTGCACTTGCTTGGTATAGATATTACGCAAGGTAATAGCCCGCCATTTTTATATCAATATTAAAAATGTTTCGCACATTACATTATGGGGATTTATGAAGTAGTACTCTGTGAAGATTAATTATTTCAAAGAATTTTTAAAGAACTGTATCACATCATCCTTGCAAATATCCGTGGCAAAGGTATTTGCCCTAGCAGGAGTGAACATCTCATCAATATATTTAAGAGCCTCATCTACTGTAGTGTAGCGGGCAAATATTTCTGACATGCTGTATTGTTCAAATATGGCATGAGCTTTTTTATAATGATCTGCACTTACCATGGGATGCCAAGCATTTTTTTGGGTCACAAAGGCCGTTATAGCAGGCAAAAGTGCTGAGCATGCAAAGCCATGTGGCATATCAAAGTTCAAGGTAAGAGGGTAGGATATGGCATGGGCAATGGAAGAGTGACTTTGACTAATGGCAAATCCAGCAAGAGTTGCTGCATCTTGCAAAGCTTTGCGACTTGTTTTGCTTTGTAAATCTTTCTCCACCAAGGGAAGGTGGGTGTAGATTAATTCTAAAGCACCTAGAGCAAAAGATACACTGCACGGTGTTGCTGTTTTATTCCAAAGGGTTTCAAGGGCGTGCGACAAGGCATCCAGTGCCCCTATGAGAGTTTCTTGCCAAGGTAGGGTAAGAGTTAGCTCATAATCTAATAAAGCAAGCTTAGCATAGCAATTATGATGCTTAAGAGAAAGTTTTTGATTATTGGCACTATCCCAAATGGTGGCAAAGGATGTTACTTCTGAGCCAGTGCCCGCAGTGCTTGGTATGCAATAGATTGGAAGGGCTTTAATTGTAACGGCTTCATTTTGGCGTAGCCAGCTATGCAACGGTCTTGAAGGTGCACCCTTAGCAAGGCCACAAGCAAGAGCTTTGGCTGCATCCATTACTGAACCACCACCCAGAGCAATTACGGCATCAAAGTGGATTTGTTTGCTCAGTGCTGCCAAGTCTGAGTCTAAAGTATCAAGTTCGGGATTAGGACTAACGGTGTATATATGGCAGGCACTGGAAATGCTTTGTATAGTTTCATAGGCTTGCCCTCGTTTAAGCATGCCTTGAGTTGTTACAAATAAGCAGTTCTTGATTTCATCGTTAAGGTATGGTTGTAAATTCTTACTGCAACCTGCAGCAGCATATAGATTCACGGGATTGTAATATGACCAAGAACTCATAATCATTACTTCAATTTGAATTTTTTTTATGGGCATTTTGTAGAGAGTTACAACCACGATGCAAATGGCTTGTAAGCTCGATACTTGCGGCATTAATATCGCCAGACTTAATGATTTCTAGTAATTTTACATGGTTTTCACGTATGGTTGGTGTTGATTTATTTTGCATTTCAATATTCATATAGGTTTGAATTCGACATACCAATGTAGACCAGAGTTTATATAATGTATCATGCTCACAAAGTTTGCATAAAGCTTTATGAAATTCAAAATCATAAAATGCAATTGAGACAGTATTATCTGCTTGTGTTTCACTCATTTGAACTAATATATCCTCTAGAACTTCCAGACTTTTAACACAGTTCTTCTTCATAAAGAGAGTTAGAGCATGAACCTCTAATAAAATGCGGATAGAATAAAGTTCATCAATTTCTTGCGAGCTTATATGACTTACAAAAGCTCCTTTATAAGGTTCAATGGTAACAAGACCTTCTTGTTCTAGGTGGAAAATGGCCTCACGAATGGGCAAACGGCTAATGCCCATTTCTCTAGATAAATCTTGCTCAATAAGACGTGTACCCGGAGCTAATTTACCAGATAAGATAACAGAGCGTAATTGTTCTGTAGCCTTATCTCTAAGGGTCATTTTTTTTTCTTTTATAAAGACACCACTTTCCATAATACAACCATATTTAATATTATAATTATAATATATTACAAAAATCCAAATAGTCTTGGCAGAAATAAAGTAAGTTCAGGAAATATGTTTAGTAAAACAATAACCACGAGGTTACTAATAAATAATGGTAAAATTGCTTTGAAAACCGTTTCCATGGGTAACTTTGCAATATCTGCCGTGGCAAATAAGACTAAACTTACAGGAGGGGTTATTAAACCCATAACCAGCAGCATAATCATAATCACGCCCCATGTAAAGGGGTGAAAGCCCATAGACATAGCTAATGGGGCCATGATGGGAGCAAAAAGTAGTATGGCTGGACCTTCTGTCATCCACATGCCCACAAAGAGCAAAAATATATTCATACAAAGTATGATTAAAATTTCGCTAGATACATGCGTCAATACCGTATCACGTAAAGCCACTGGCACATTTTCAAAACCAAATACCCAAGACATAATACCAATAAAGCAAAGAATAAAAAATAACTTAGCTGAACCACGCGTGGCTGCAAGAAAAATATCCGGTAATTGTTTGATGCTAAGGCTACGATAAATGAAAAAACTGATAAATAATGCATATACTACCGCAAAAGCAGCTGCTTCTGTGGGGGTGGTCAAGCCACTCATAATGCCACCAAGAATAATAAAGGGCATGAGCAAGGCTAGGGAAGCATCCTTCATGCTTCGTCCAAATTCTCTGGGGGTAACTTTTACCTCATGCTTGGGGTAATTTCTTTTTTTGGCTAAAAAATAAACAATGCACATTTGTGATACGCCCATAAGTACACCTGGTACTATGGCTGCTGCAAACATACCTCCAACGGATATTTCTGTAACAGCACAATAAATCACAATGAC
>CAYJDF010000179.1:0-3946 GCA_964368845.1 uncultured Desulfovibrionaceae bacterium | reverse complement strand
TCTTTGCATATTCAAGCTGTAAAATTGTTGGAATTTCTTAATGTTTCAAAGTAAAAATACTGCTTTCATTTTAAGCATTTTTATTTTTTGTATCCTTAGTAATATTATTTTATTAAGGGCTTTTCCTACTGCTTTAAAAATTTCTAATCAAAAACAACATTTACCTGCAGAATCTTTAAGTGTTCCACATTCAAATCCACTGAATGAATTTTTTATAAAAGGTGAATTTTTAACCAGTGAGCGAGATTATTATACCTCAAGAATGGTTTATTATAGCGATAACCATTTACTAATGCCATTATACCGAGCTCTTAAAACGGGTAAACCCTTAAATGAAATGGGGTATAATGAAGCTGGAGATAATGAAGGTGGCTCTAAAAAAGATATATCAAGCAGCAATATATTTGACTATAAATCACTTTACCCCTCTACTTGGAATAATATTACTGAGATTTTATACGCACTTATCCCTCAAAACTTACGCCACATTACAAGTATAGGACAAGAACAAGAAGTAGCAAAAATTATTACAAAGTTTCGTTATGCTTTGGCATATATACAGTTATTTAGCATGCTATGTTTTTTTATGGTATTATATAAAAGGCTTGGCTCATATTATGCTTGGTCTTTTGCCTTAGTTTTTGCCTTAAACCCAAGTTTATTTTTTTTGTCAGGTAGTTTGTTTAAGACTGTTATGATGCCTTTTTTTAATTTATCTTTTGTTATTTATTTTTACCCAAAGTTAAGACAAGGTCTTCGTAATTTAGTTTTTTTTGTACTAGGTTTTACCTTATTAAGTGCTATGCAAAATATTTTCGGCTCGCTTTATTATATGCTATATAATTGGGCACCTGCCATTGCCACATTATTTTTTATAGAATTGTATTATATATATGTTAATAAATCAAAGTCCTTAGTGAAAGATTTGGCTTCTAGCATTTTGCGCACTTTGGTTGTGATTGTCGCAAGTGTTATTCCGCTCTTTATTATTTCATATTTTGAAATAAAACAAATGATTGCCATTTATGGTCCAGAAACACTTGATATAATAAGTTCTCGTTCTGATAAAAATTTCATGCACACAATTTATCCAGATATTTATGAAAAATGGCAATCTAGGCCCATGACATCTATTTATGATTTCCTAGTGCATAAGGTTTACTTTTATTTACGTTTATTTACAAGTACCATGCTTACCCCATCATTATGGATAGATGGCCTAGATTTTATTAAACATGCTCGCATCAAAATTTTTCATATATTTATAGCTTTTAATGTATTTTTGGGCTTTGCCTATTATAAGTTAAGAAGTAAATTACATAATACCTTGGTGGCTATATTGTTAGTGGGGCTATGTTTTTTTATTTATAATTTGGGTTTAAATATAGTGTCTAGCATGGCTGGGTATCATTTTCATATAACTGGTGCGTTTTATTCCACGCATATAGGCATCATATTAGGTTTATTCACAACTCATATCATAATTTTGCTCAAAAAAAACAGCGGTAAGTTTAAAGCTTAACCGCTGTTACATACAATTTATAGCAGAATGTTATTTTACTAATATTTCAAGTAGTTCAATAGCATCTTGTTGCAAGGCAGCTAAATGCTGCTTATCTTTAAAGCTTTCTGCATACACTTTGCAAATGTCCTCTGTTCCAGAAGGGCGTATGGCAAACCAGCCATTTGTGGTGACAATTTTTACTCCACCTATGCTGGCATTATTACCGGGTGCTTTAGTTAAAATTTGCGTAATTGGCTCATCACCAGCAGACTTAATTTTAATTTTATCTTCATGCACACCAAGAAGGGCATTGCGCGTACGTTCATTGGCAGGAGCATCTAGGCGTTCATAGTAGGATTCACCATATTGCTCCACAAGCTTGGCATACATCTTATCGGGGGCACAATCTTTGGCAGCCATTTCTGCAGCCAAAAGGCAGAGCATAATGCCATCTTTATCTGTGGTCCATGCACTACCATCCATACGTAAGATTGAGGCTCCGGCACTTTCTTCACAACCAAGGCCACAAGTTCCATCCTGCAAGTAAGGCACAAACCATTTAAATCCCACAGGAACTTCAACAATATTACGCCCAAGTGCAACGCCCACACGATCAAGCATAGCCGAAGTTACAAGAGTTTTGCCAATACCCACATTTTTTCCCCAATTAGGACGCGCCTTAAAAACATATGACGTCACAGCAGCAAGGTAGTGATTTGGGTTCATTAGTCCGCTTTTGGTTACAATACCATGTCTGTCGGCATCAGGGTCGCAACCAAAAGCTAAATCATAGTTATTTTTTAAGTTTAATAAGCTACTCATGGCAAATTTTGAGGAACAATCCATACGAATTTTGCCGTCTTTATCGCAAGGTACAAAGCGAAAAGTTGGGTCATGTTCCTTATTAACAAGGCTTAAATCTAACTTATATCGCTCAGCTATGGGTTCCCAAAAAGCCAGACTTGCTCCACCTAGTGGGTCAACACCTAGCTTAAGTCCAGAATTAGCTATGGCTTCTAA
The DNA here is from genome assembly GCA_964368845.1 of uncultured Desulfovibrionaceae bacterium. Lineage (GTDB taxonomy): Bacteria > Desulfobacterota > Desulfovibrionia > Desulfovibrionales > Desulfovibrionaceae > CAYJAD01. The sequence goes on along the minus strand of CAYJDF010000179.1, from coordinate 1,422 downwards.
ATCAATGACATTTTCTAAATCGTTGATGTAATTGTTTAACATGTCATATTCACTAACCAAAGAAGACTTTTGGGCAGCGCTGTAGTGAATTAGACGCACATCTTTATTGTCTTGTACCAAAAGTTCATTGGCCCTAGCTTCAATATTACTTGTTATGGAACTTTCTGCAGGACCACCATGCGGGGGATTATACTTAAAGCCACCATCTTGAGGAGGGTTATGTGAAGGGGTTATAACAATACCATCAGCAAGATTATTGGGGTTATTAATATTCCAAGTTAATATGGCATGTGAAATTACAGGTGTAGGCGTAAAACCACCATTTTTTGCAATAAAAACTTGTACCTTATTGGCCACAAGAACTTCTAAGGCAGAGCGATAAGCCGCCTCAGAAAGGGCGTGCGTATCTAAACCTAAAAATAAAGGACCAGTAATATGGTTTTGCCTACGGTAGTCGCATACTGCTTGCGAAATTGCATAGATATGCTCTTCATTAAAATTACATTTTAATGATGTACCCCTATGTCCTGAAGTGCCAAAGGCTACGCGTTCATTGTCATTACTTGGTGATGGGAACTCAGTATAGTAAGAGGTCATAAGTTCCGGTATATTGCAAAGCATTTCAAAAGTTGGCAATTTTCCTGCATGAGGGTGTACTGACATACTAAGTCCTTATTATAATTATTTAGAAATAAATATATTAAAAAGTTGAAATTTATCTCTCTAAGTTTAAAGCCCCCAAAAAGGGGGCTTTAATTTACTTCTTTTCTTTGGTGGTGTTTTTACCAAGAGGTACAGCCCGTAGGAATGTATCACCACGGCGATGAATTTGCAGCATTACTGCTCCACGTTTAGAAACTTCTTTAATAATATTAGCAAGTTCTTGCGTATTTTTGACCGGAGTCATATTGGCAGCAAGAATAACATCGCCTACTCTTAAACCAGCTTCGGCAGCGGATTTATTTTGTTCTACATCAACTATAAGTAATCCTTGACCCTTGGGAACTTCCATTTGGCGCGCTTCATCGGCTGTAAGGGGACGAACCGCAATACCAAGGCCAGCAGCCTCATGTTCCTTAGTGGGCTTATTGGTTCCACCACGTTGGGCATTAAGCTGGTCTTGAGTGCGTTCGCCTAAGGTAACGGTAAGTTCTTTCTTTTGCCCATTACGTAAAACCATAATCTTGGTCTTACTACCAGGAGTTTGTTCAGCAATGGCTCGTAATAGAGCAGCTGAATCTTCAACTTCCTTACCATTTACTGTTATTACTACATCACCAGCTTTTACACCGCCCTTATCAGCTGGTTCATTAGGCATAACGCTACCAATGAGTGCACCTTGTGGTTTATCTAAACCAAGAGCTTTAGCAGAATTTTCATCAATATCTTGAATTGTTACACCAATCCAACCACGGCTAACTT
>CAYJDF010000178.1:0-3947 GCA_964368845.1 uncultured Desulfovibrionaceae bacterium | reverse complement strand
TCCCCCACCAATGGAGAGGTAGCGAAGCTCGGCCGTAACGCGCTCGACTCGAAATTGAGTTTAGATTTAACCGTCTAACGTGGGTTCGAATCCCACCCTCTCCGCCATTAAAATTTTATAAAATAAGTACTTATGCCTAGTTGTAGGCTCCTATTTTTTATGCTCCATGACTAGATATTTTTTATTATTTTTGTCAAAAGGGCCATATTGGGTCTGATTTGGGTCTGATTTGGTACATCTTGAAAGCTCCGTATTCCTTGTCACTATTATATAGTTTTTTAGTCTTCTTTTAACACTTGCCTTATTTTTTATTGTTCAAAAATATTTTTTTATAACTCTTTTTTAAGCTTCATTTTGTCATTATTTCATGTAAGCAAGTTGGCTCGTGTATATACACTCGCACTTGCAATTCTTGCGAATTGAAGAAAGGTAAACTCGCCTTCGGCTCGTTTCTATAGAAAAAAATATTACTACAATCCCCTTTTTGTGTTTTAAAAATTCAAGTCGTTAGTGATGGCAAATTGCTAGCAGTTAAGTCATGAAATTAAGCTCCTGTTTAATCCATAAAGACATGCCTTAACAATGTGCTTTTTTTCTCTCTCTTCTCTCTTATCCATAAGTGGTTTAGTGATAAGTAAATCCTATGGCTAAAGCGTACAAGTCTACAACTTCAAATATTAGAGCTTTAGCAAATGGATTTTATGATTTTGTGATTTCTAAATAAAGGCATTTTGTTCTTCAAAAATTATTCTTTTATATCTTCTTATTTTCAGATTTGAAACGAGCCGAAGGCGAGTTTGCCTTCTTCAAAAGTTTACTTTTGCAAGTGAGAGTGTATATACACGAGCCAACTTGCTTACATGAAATTCTGCTAAAAGCCTGTTATTTAAATGATATTTTGTTAATCAAAAAAAATTAAAAAAATGACAATTTTGAAATACAAAAAAAATGAATTTTATAGAGAAAAAAGAGAGAGAATAGAAGAAAAAAGCACATTATTAAAATCATAAGAACAAGAAAAATTAACCTTGAATGATGATTTTAATTGCCTTTCTGCCTTTCTCGTTAATATAGGGAACTTTGCGTCCACTTTTTATATACAAAAAAACAGAACAGCCAGCAGCTGAAAAGTTCATCATGCCAAAAGGTGTGGCGATGATGAACGAACAAGTGAGAAAATCGACTAAACCAAGGTAATAAAATCATATATTGACATGTAAAGACATGCAAAACACGCATAGAATAGGGCTTTACAAGCTTTATAAAAAAAATATGAAAAAAAGTGAAAATAAAAATTGACAATTAATTACGCTACTGTGACTTTATTAATTAGGAACTTATTGAAATGTGTTAGTCAGTATTGAAATTATTAAAACTTATATAAAATACGAGGTAGTTATGAAAGGTGTAAACTTAACTTTTAGATGTTCTTTAGAAAATCGTTCAATTATTAACGCACAAGCTAAGAATGAAAGGAAAAGCGTATCTGAGTATGTTATAGAGTGTGTTAAAATTGTAGAAGCGTTTAAACGCTTAAGAATGGAAGTAATTGCCATTGCTGACGGTGACAATCAAGCAACATATGACAAAATTGATTTACTGCTTGAGATGATAGAATGGAGCAACAAGGAAGAACAAGGAAAAACTTTCTTGTCACTTGAAGAACTAAAAAGCATGGCAAATTAGAAAGGCGGTATATAGGTATATATAGTATATATAAAAATATATAATATAATGGGGAACTTTGTGAAAAAAAATTTTAATGATTAAAACATGTTACAAAAAAACACCGCATGCGTACACATGCGACCCGAATGCGTACGCATGCGCATTGTCAAAAAGGAGAGGTTAATATGTGGACTTTAGAATATGAAAAGGGTTGTCCCTTTACTGACTCAAGCTATACACCACCAGAAAAACCAAAGGTGAAAGAAGCAATCAAAAAACATATTGTTATTCATCAAATTGAGGGTGGCGAAGCAGAATTGGTATATAAGAACGAAAAGCAAGGCACTAGAACTGTGCGAGTTGTAAACGACAAGCCAAAAAATAATTATAAAACACCTTGGGCGGCTTTGTTTCTTGGTGAAGACTCTTTTTTACAGGAGCAAGCAACTATGGAAAAACCATTGACACAAACTGAATATAGAGTACGTGATTATGTTATGTCACTTATGGAGTTAGGAAATTCTACCCCCATCAATATTCAATATGTAGGGGAAAAGCTTCGTATAAAGCGTCAGAATGTATCAAAAGCAATAAAAAGACTGGTGGACTTGGGAATTTTCATAAAAGGCCCTAAGAATGGAGCAAGCTATTGTTATGCAGTATCACCAGAAATGGCTTTTGTTGGAAGTCGTGGCAAAGGTGAATATTTACAACGAGAAATTAAAAACACAAGAAGACAGGGCATAATTATCGACTTTAACGAGTTCCAAGAGCTTAAAAGTAATGACAAATATCGGTAATATGCTTTTGCTAAGCGTCTATTAAATTTTGCAATAATTCTGCTGTCTTGCTTTGATTAAGTATAGCGTATACTTGAGTCGTAGTCACATTATTATGCCCCATTAGGTCACGTAGGCTTTGTAAGTCTGCACCGCTTTGGGCCAACCATGATGCAAAAGTACGGCGCAAGGTCTGGAAATCTACTTTTTCAACAGGGTTGTTTTTTCTGTGTGCCATCTCATTAAAATTTAGTTTTTTAATAGTTTTTGCAAATATGGGTGGTACTGCATTATATTGTTCTCCGTGCCTGTTCAAAAATACGAGTTCATCGGCTTTGCTCTTTAGTTTAAAAATATTTCTCTCTTTCAGCATTTCAAGTATCGGTGCAAAGTTTAGACTAGCATAAACCACTCTGCCAGTCTTGCGAGTTCTAATTGGTGTTGCTTGGTCTTCTCTTATGTCACACCATTTAAGATTTTTAATATCTCCAAAGCGTAAGCCACTATATAGAGCCAACACTGACATGTCGTGGGCATCTCTGCATGGGTCTTTTTTAAGTTCTGCAAATAAGGCTTTTATTTCTCCCTTGGTAAAATATGCATTTTTAATTGTGGGGCTATCTAGCTTAATTCTAGCACCGCAAAAAATGGGCAAATCTTTCTTGAAGTCTGACGAAAAAATAATACGTGCGTGATTATACATAGTTTGGAGCATTCTATATGTATACTGTATCATACGATTACTCTTGCCGCTTTGCTTTAAGCTGTTTATGACTTCCTCTATTTGCTTGTATTGTAATTCCTCTATAGGTGTACTTCCTACGCTATGCCGCCAGTATTTATTAAATGTGTACAATATGGCTTTATTTGACTTTTCGCCACCACGCTGCGACCTGTCAGGCCAATAGTAATTATCCCAGAAATTGGCTACGGTGTGACTTTGTAAAAAGTTCTGTTCTTGGATAAGGGCTTTTTCTTTCCTCTGCTCTTTGATAAAAGTTGCTTGTTTAGCTTGGGCTTGCAAGTCTTGCATTTCTTTATAGGTTTGTGGCCCTGTGCCTAGTTTACGATTTTGTTTTAAATTTATCATAATTTTTAAGGCTTCAGCTTCTGGCATGATGCCCAAATAATCAATAATAGTACCCTGTGACCCTTGAAATCTGTATCTATATGCTTTTTCGTCTTTGCTATAAATGCGTACTTGTAGGCCTTTGATACTTGGGATAGTTTGCCATTTTGGAGTATTTGACATGGCTTGAAGTTCCTTTTTTGGGGTCTGATTTGGGTCTGATTTTTTGTTTTTTTCTGCCTCTTTGTACCACTTGTTGCCATTTGTTGAATTAGAGAATGCTGTATTTATAGGGGTTTTGTCAATAGGCATAGGAAAAATAAACATAAAAAGCTCGACTCGAAATCGAGTTGTCACCTAAACAGTGGCACGTGGGTTCGAATCCCACTCTCTCCGCCAATTTAATATATGACATTAAAAGTCGGCATTCA